>UQKE01000001.1 GCA_900541555.1 uncultured Porphyromonadaceae bacterium
GAGCGCCACGTATTTGTCGTTTTCGCTTGCTTCGGGGTCGTTGAGGATTTTTGCAACTTGCTCGTTGTGGGAGCGGCGCAACATGAAAGAAACATCATGGAATGCCGCATTTGCCATTGCGGTCAATCCTTCTTTCTCGATTTTCAAAATAGGATGCCCTTCAAATTCGCCTACCGAAACATGGTCTTTTGTTAGCAGGTAATACTCCGTGTCGTCGTTTCCCGTTTGGAACATTGGACGATACTTGAATTCCGGATTTGCCATAATTACGTATTTATAATTGAATGTTAAATTTTAATAACTTGGTTGTGCAAATTTACGAAAGAACAAAAGAATACGGAATTTTTTCCATGAAAAAAAGATTTCCGTTGTGCAACTCGGGGAGAATTAATAAATTTGTTGCAAATTCAAATTATTAAGAGATATGCGACACTTATGTATATTTGCGATTGGCGCGCTTATGTCGGCCGTTGATTCTTTGGCCGCTGTTCCTGAAAATTCAAGCGCCTTGATGGAAAATGGTGATTTTGCAACGATTGAACAATTGATATCGTCGCCCGACTCGAAAATCACACGAGCTGAGGCCGATTCGTTGAGGGAAGTGATGCGGCGCATAAAGAGAGATTTTTCGATTCCTTACGAAGAGGGCATAAAGCAGATCCAATCGCGTTTTTCCAATGCTTCTCGTCAAAATATCGAGAATTGGGAACGAAACAATTACATCGAAACCAAGACCATCGATGGCACAAAATACATGTTCCGGAAATCAATTTCTAATTTGGATCGTCTTGTGCCTGAATTGTCGGCGCGAAAAGAGTCCCAGCAAGTCGCAACGAATTTTTCACGTGCGAAGTTTGCAAAAGCGGCAATGGCGGAAGCCGACAGCGCAACCGGATTGGATGGCGGCCATCGCGTCACGTTGAAATTCACGATCGATGTCGATGCAGATGCTGTCCCCGACGGGGAAACGATTCGGGTGTGGATGCCGTTCCCGATAGAGTCGATGCGGCAGAAAAACGTGCAGCTTCTTTCGTCGTCCGATGATGTGACATATTCGCAAAGCCCAGTGCATAATACCATATATATGGAGCGAAAGGCGGAAAAGGGCAAGGCGGCGCATTTTGAAGCGGTTTTTGCTTATGATGTCTATTCGCAGTGTTTCTCGCAAGATTATTTGCTCGAACATGCAAAGGCCTACGACAAATCGTCGGATGTGTATAAGAAATACACGGCAGACGAAGGCGTGCAAATATTGTTGACCGACGATATGAAGGCGCTGGCTGCCAAAATCATCGGCAATGAGACGAATCCGGTGAAACAAGCCTCTTTGATCTATAATTGGATAGAAGCATATTTCCCATGGGCGGGCGCAAGGGAATACAGCACAATTCCAAATCTTGCTCAATATGCGCTGAGTCGGGGTTATGGAGATTGCGGTCAAGTGTCGTTGCTGTACATCACATTGCTGCGAAGCGCGGGAATACCTGCCAGATGGGAGAGCGGCTGGTCGTTGGAGCCGGGCGCTGTCGGAATGCACGATTGGGCAGAAGTCTATTATGAAGGAGTCGGATGGGTTCCTGTCGACATGTCGTATGGGCTGCTGCGGACCAACGATGGCGACGATGTGTTGAATTTTTATAAATCGGGCATAGACTTTTATCGGTTTGCTGCCAACAGAGGCGTGAACAGCCCATTTTCTCCGGCAAAGCAATATATACGCAGCGAAACTGTCGATTCGCAATTGGGCGAAGTCGAATGGAAAGGCGGAAACCTGTTTTATTATGAAAGCTGGACTCCGAGATTGGAAGTCGTGAGCATTGACGAGCTTTAATCAGGTCATTCTTATGCAATTGTGGCGCAAAAATGGGCAATAATTGCCGCGATTGCACACAATCCTGCCGCATCGGTTTGCTGCAATGAGAAAAATGTCGTAAATTTGCACCGCTTTTTTAAGATTCCGTGTGATGGGAAATTAAGAAGCGAAACACTTAATTTTTAGTAACACAAAAAAGAACGAAATGAAAACTTACAATTTGTCGGCGCAGCCGAGAACAGAGATTGGCAAAAAGGCATCCAAGGCATTACGCAACGCCGGCTTGATTCCTGTGGTAATGAATGGCGGTAAGGTTGTCGACCTTCCTTATGAAGGAAAACTGAATCCTGAAGAATCGCTTGTGGAATTGGCGAACAACAAAGGTGTTATCGTGACAAGCCTGCAAGTGAAAAACGACGATCTTCGCAAACTGTTGTATACTCCGGATATCTATGTGATTGATTTGGATATCGACGGCCGTAAGAAAAAGGCTGTTTTGAAAGAGGTGCAATTCCATCCGGTAAAAGACGAGGTGCTTCATATCGACCTTTTGGAAGTGAATGAAGACAAGCCTATTGTAATGGAAGTGCCTGTGAAATTGGAAGGTCATGCCGAAGGTGTGAAAGCCGGTGGTAAATTGACTTTGTCGATGAAGAAAATCAAAGTGAAAGCGCTTTACACGAACATTCCGGAACGTGTTGTCGTAAATGTGGACAATCTCGGATTGGGAAAAACATTGCAAATCGGCGATCTCCACTTCGATGGTTTGGAATTGATGAATGCGAAGAATGCCGTAGTTTGCGCCGTTCAATTGACTCGTGCCGCTCGTGGAGCACAAGCTGCCGCAGCTGCCGCAGAAAAATAGTGATAAAATGTCATGAAGTATTTGATAGCCGGATTAGGAAATATCGGCACGGAATATCAAAATACGCGGCATAATATAGGTTTTATGGTATTGGATGCTTTGGCAAAGGCATCCAATACCACTTTTATGACCCAGCGTTATGGCGATGTTGCCGAAATGCGCTTGAAGAATAAAGAGTTGGTATTGTTGAAACCGTCCACTTATATGAATTTAAGCGGCAACGCGATTCGTTATTGGATGGAAAAAGAGCGCATCCCCTTGGAGAATCTGCTTGTGGTGGTCGACGACATTGCTTTGCCCTTTGGGGCTGTCAGGATGAAAGCGCGTGGCAGCGATGCAGGGCACAATGGATTGAAAAACATAGCAGAAGTATTGTCCACTCAGAATTATGCGCGTCTTCGTTTTGGCATTGGCAATAATTTCCCTCGTGGCTTTCAAGTGGAGTACGTTTTAAGCCGTTTTTCGGAGGAAGAACAACCGGTATTGGCAGAACGTATCGACGTGGCTGTCGATGCCATAAAAGCATATTGCCTTTCAGGACTTGATTTTGCCATGAATCATTTTAACAATAAATGAAATGAAAGAGGTAAGGATCGATAAATGGCTGTGGGCGACACGTATTTTCAAAACTCGAACCATTGCCGGCGAGGCTTGCCGGAAAGGGCGCGTGTCGATAGGCGGAATGAATGTGAAGCCTTCGCGTCCGGTGAAAATAGGAGAAATCGTCGACGTGAAAAAACCGCCGGTCACTTATTCGTTTAAAGTGAAGGACGTGACGGAAAACAGGATGGGGGCCAAATTGGTGCCGCAATATTTGGAAAACGTGACAGCGCCAAGCCAATACGAATTGTTGGAGATGGTGAAAATAAGAGGCTTTATCGACCGCCAGAAAGGGTTGGGACGGCCGACGAAGAAAGAAGGCCGTGAATTGTCGAAATTTACGGAGGATGCATATTCTTTCGATGAGGACGATTTCGATTTTTCAGATGATTTTTTTGATGATGAAGCATAAGCTGATTTTTGCAACAATGTGGCAAAAAGCGATTTGTAATTTTGTGCTGTAAAACGAAAAGCGACAATGAACAATCGAGGAAGATGCATATTGTTTATGGCGATGATTGTCGTGGCGTTTAACGTCATGCTATTTCATCACCACCATTCTTATTCGATTGTTTCGGCTGTGTGCGAAATGCTGTCGTTTGATCATTGCGACGGGCACGATGGCGAGAATGATGCGGAAAACTCGTGTGCCTATCATCAAATGCTGGCAATTGAGAATGCGAATCCTTTCAAAATCGTGGTGAAGGAAGATGGGCTTCATGGCTTGTCCTTATGGAGGAGCGAAGAGCCGATAGTCCCGTATGAAACCAAAGAATGGTTGTGCATAAAGAGGCCAAAATGTCCATTGCCGCAATTCGGCGAGCGTGTTTCCGGACTACGCGCACCTCCTGTCGTCGGGTGACGATAAGCGAGAGAATGGAAAATGAAAAGTCGAATATTATTAATATAAAACTATGAAATTTAAATATATATGTGGGTTTACGTTGGCCTTGGTCTTTGTTGCAGGATGTAGCAGCGAGCATCATGAAGATGCAGCCCACAAAGAAGATGCTCATGACCATGAAGGAATCATTGTAGTGCATTCGGAGCAGGCAAAATCGATGGGCATAAAAACTGGAAAAGCAGAAAAAGGAAAATTCCGCCAAGTAATTAAGGTGGGAGGCGAAATATTGCCGACGCAATCGTCGCAGGTAGTTGTTTCGGCCAAGTCGTCCGGCGTGGTGCGTTTCGCGCAAGGGTTGACAACCGGCGTCGCCATTGGCAAAAATGGAATTGTATGCACGCTGTCCTCTGAGGGCGTGGAAGGCGGCGACCCGAAAGCCGAAGCCCGCATTGTTTACGATGCGGCTAAGAAAGAATTTGAAAGAGTCGCAAAATTGTATGAATCGCAATTGGCGACAGAAAAAGAGTATCAGGAAGCGCGCCGGGCATTGGATGTTGCCCGCAATGCGTTGGACGACAACGCGAGAAGCACAACTGTTGTCAGCCCGATAGCCGGCGTTGTCAGCCAATTGCTGGTCGACAACGGCAGTTTCGTTTCCACCGGATCGCCGATAGCCGTGGTATGTTCCGGCAATAAATTGATATTAAAGGCGATTGTTCCGCAAACTTATTATGAATCGTACCCGTTGATTACTTCGGCAAATTTCAAGCTTCCGTACAATGAAGAAACCTTGGAATTGGATTCGATGAATGGCAAACGTATTTCTTCGGAAGTTTTGTCGCCGGTATCGACCGGATATTTCGATTTGGAATTTGAATTCGACAATAATGGGACGGTTGTTCCGGGAACTTATGCAGAAGTCTACCTGTTAGGCGCGGAGCGCGACAATGTAGTGACATTGCCCTTGTCTGCCATTGTGGAGGAAGAAGGGACGCATTCTGTTTTTGTCAAGGAAGAAGAGGAGCACTATGAAAAACGCTCGGTGGCGCTTGGCGAGAGCGACGGGACTCGCGTTGAAATCAAATCGGGCGTGAAAGCCGGCGAAACAGTTGTCGTGGAAGGCGCGGTCTATGTGAAGTTGGCCGCCAATACAGGGGTTATACCCGAAGGGCATCATCACCATTAATACTGCTTGCGTATGTTGAACAAAATCATTCGTTTTTCATTAAACAACAAATATCTTATCATATTTGCGTTTGTATTGATATTGGCATCCGGCATATACACCGTGCTGCATACGAACGTGGATGTGTTTCCGGATTTGAATGCGCCGACAGTGACGGTCATGACAGAGGCTCCGGGGCTTGCGCCGGAAGAAGTGGAGCGATTGGTATCGTATCCGATTGAAACGGCAGTAAATGGCGCTACCGGCGTGAGACGGGTGCGTTCGGCTTCGGATACAGGACTTTCAATTGTCACGGTCGAGTTTGATTGGGGCACGGATGTGTATTTGGACAGGCAGATTGTTTCTGAACGATTAATGACAGTCACAGAGCAGCTTCCCCCGAATGTGAACACGCCGGTTCTTGCTCCTCAAACGTCGATCATGGGCGAAATCATGATTGTCGGATTAACGTCGGAAACGACTTCCGGCATGGATTTGCGCACGATTGCCGATCGTGTCATGAAGCCGCAGTTGCTTTCTTTGAGCGGCGTGGCGCAAGTGACGGTAATGGGTGGCGATGTGAAAGAATATCAGATTCGTCTCGACCCTAAAAAGATGCGTTACTACGACGTTTCGATGAATGAAGTGCTCGAAGCGGCTGAAAATGTCAATAACAACACAGACGGAAGCATCGTTTACGAGTATGGAAATGAATACCTTGTCAAAGGAGAAGTGAACACAAACAATCCTGAATTGATAGGGCAATCCGTCGTTCGTTCGACAGGCGATTCCATTGTCAGGATATGTGATGTGGCAGAAGTGGCGATTGGAGCGGAATCTCCGAAATTGGGATTGGCATCCGAACGGGGCAAACCGGCAGTGCTTATCACGATAGCCAAACAAAACGAGGTGAATACAGTCGAACTGATAAAGGAGATTGACAAGACATTAGCCGATTTGAAAAGCAATTTGCCGGACGATGTGCATGTGTCCACCGATATTTTCCGGCAAAGCGATTTTATAGACAATGCTGTCGACAATATCCAAAATTCGTTGCTGGAAGGCGCAATTTTTGTGATAATTATCCTTTTCCTATTCTTGATGGATGTCAGGGCAACCATTATTTCCGTTGTCGCGCTTCCTATTTCAGTAGTCATCACTTTGATTGTTCTTCACGTGCTTGGATTGTCGATTAATACGATGTCGTTGGGCGGTATTGCCATTGCGATTGGTTCGCTTGTCGACGACGCAATTGTCGATGTGGAAAACGTGTATCGCAAATTAAGGGCAAACAGGCTTTTGCCGGAAGGCGAGCGTGAGCGAGTGGTCGACGTGATATTCCATGCATCGTCGGAAGTGAGAATGCCTATTTTGAACTCGACATTGATTATCATAGCAAGTTTCCTGCCTTTGTTCTTCTTGTCGGGCATAGAAGGCCGCTTGCTGATTCCTCTCGGCATCGCTTTTATCGTGTCCTTGATCGCCTCGACGATTGTCGCATTGACGCTGACGCCGGTGCTTTGCAATGTGCTTTTGTCGAAAGACAAGCATATCGAGCAGGCGTCGAAAGAGTCGTTCGTAGCGAGAAATCTGAAGAAATACTACAAAACGGCTTTGAATTTCAGTATGGCTCATAAGAAAGGCTTGCTGTCGGGCGTAGGCGTATTGTTTGTTTTTTCATTGTTGCTTGTGTTTACGTTTGGACGGAGTTTCCTGCCGCCTTTCAACGAGGGGTCGTTTACGATTAATGTGACGGCATTGCCGGGAATTTCTTTGGAAGAATCCGACAGGATAGGACAGCAAGTCGACAAGGCATTGTTGAGCATTCCGGAAATTAAAACGATCGCACGGAAAACCGGCCGAGCCGAGCTCGACGAACATTCCCGCGGAAGCAATTCATCGGAAATAGAGGCCCCCTATGAAATCAAAGACCGTTCGCGCTTTGAAATTATGGCTGAAATACGGCAGAAATTGTCGGTCATTCCGGGAATAAATGTCGAGATCGGCCAACCGATATCTCATCGCATAGATGCCATGTTGTCGGGGACGGAAGCCCAAATAGCCATCAAGATATTTGGCGACGATCTTACGAAATTGCATGATTTGGGAACGAAAATCAAGCAAGAAATAGCATCGGTGGAAGGCATTGTCGATGTGAATGTCGAACAGCAAGTGCAACGTCCGGAAATAGAAATAACGCCCAATCGTGTGATGATGGCGAAATATGGAGTTACCATGTCGGATTTCAGCAAGATGGTAAATGTATCGATTCCCGGAGTTGTCGTTTCTGAGGTTTATGAAGACGGCGTGCCTTACAATTTGACGTTGCGGGTGAAGGAAGAAGATCGCAATACGATTGCAGGCATTCGCGATTTGCTTATAGACACGAACGCGGGCAAGGTGCCATTATCGTATGTGGCCGATGTGAAATCTTCGACAACCTACAATTCGATTAATCGTGAGAACGCTCGCCGCCGGATTGTTGTTTCGGCCAATGTCGAGAATCGGGATTTGGTAGGTGCGGTCAATGATATTAAAGAGAAAATATCTTCGACTGTCGATTTGCCGGAGGGCTACTATATCAATTATGGCGGACAATTTGAAAGCGAGCAGGCCGCATCCCGCACTTTGGCTGCGGCAACGATTTTGGCTTTGATTGTCATTGTGCTCCTGTTGTATCAAGAGTTTCACAACTTTAAGGAGTCGCTAATCATATTGGTCAATATCCCGCTGGCTATGATCGGAGGCATTTTCATTTTATGGTGTAATTCCGGAGAATTGAACATCCCTGCGATTATAGGATTTATTTCATTGCTTGGCATCACGACGCGCAACGGCATGTTGCTGATGTCGCGCTATAATCAATTGGAAGAAGAGGGCGTCTCGCTGTCGGAGCGGATACGTATTGGTTCAACCGACCGGTTGCTGCCGATCATTATGACTGCATTGACTTCGGCTTTGGCTCTTATTCCGATAGTGGCGCGGGGCACGGAACCCGGCAATGAGATTCAAAGCCCGATGGCCGTGGTGATTTTAGGCGGCTTGTTTAGCTCGACGCTATTGAATATTTTTGTAGTGCCAATTATTTATTACCTTGCAAATAGAAAAAAAGAATGTTCCGAATGAAAATAATTTTGACGGTGGCGATATGCGTCGTGAGTTTGTTTGGCGTGAATGCCATGGCAAGCGAGCAAGCATTATTGGAGCAAATATCGCGCAACAACAAAGATATTATCCATGCCCAAATGAACACGGAAGGCGAAATGCTGTCTGCTCGAAGCGAAAACAACTTGCCGGATCCCGAGTTGGAATTGGAATATATGGCAAATCCGGCCAATAGCTTGGAAATGGTCGTTTCGGAAACTGTCGAATGGCCGGGCATTTATGTTTCGCGACGTAAGGAATTGTCGTATCGGATGACGGCAATGGAGTATTTGTATGAAGCGAAAAAAGTGGAAGTGCTGAGAGACGCTCGATTGGCTTACGTGGATTTGGTCAATGTCAATCGGCAGATACGGAGAAGTACGCAAATTTTGGAACTTGTCAAATCGATTCTCGACAAGGTGGAGCAAGATACGGTTGTCACGGACTACACGGTGCTGGACGTCATGAAATTGAAAGTGGAGGCTTTCGATTTGGCTTCGACGGTTAGCGAACTTGTCATCAAGAAACAAGCATTGATTTCAAATCTTGAATTGATGAATGGCGGCTTGCCTCTCGAAAATGTGGATTTTGATGCCGGCAAGTATAATGCCCGATTGCAGAGTTTGTCGTATTATGAAGAGGCGTTTGGCAACAGCCCGGAGGCGAAGGCCGAATACCAGCAAACTCTTGCCGATCGCCATGCAGTGAAAACTTCGAAGCAAGGATGGCTGCCGAGTTTGACGTTGGGCTATAAATTCGCACGCGAAGATGGCATGAAAGTCCATGGCTTTGTATTTGGCATTTCGCTTCCTATATTTTCCAATCGCAATAAGGCGCGAGCTGCGAAAGCATTCCAAACCGCCTCATATTTCGGATGGGAAAAGCGCCAGTTTGAAGCAGCAGGGGAAGTGCGCGTGCTCTATGGAGAGCTGTTGTCGTTGGAACAATCGCTTGAGAAATATAGAGACGTCATCGCAGATTCTGAGGAAGCAATGACCTATTTGGATACGGCATTGAACGAGAAGTCGATCACGATAATCGACTACTTGTCGGAGTACAAATACCTGTTGGAGGCTAAAAGCCGCCTTGAAGACATGGAGTACGATTATAATTTGAAATACGTGGAACTGTCGAAGTACGATTTATTTCAATGAGAAAATGCCATTTTGGGAATGAATGATTCCCTCATCGGAGAGGAATCGCAGCATGTCGACGATTTTTGTTCTCGAATATGGCAACGTTTCGGCGATTTCGTCGAACGTCCGGTCTTTAAGCGACAACATGTATTTGATATTATCGGAAAGCTCTTTCTCGGAAGAGCTTTCTTTTTTGTTTTCTTTGCAGAGGTCGCATCCTCCGCACTTGTCGGCTTTCTCGCCGAAATAGGCCATTATTCTTTGTTCTCGGCAAGCATAGGCATTGAACGCATAATCCAGCATGGCATTGATTCTGTGTTCCAAGCGCCGTTTTCCGTCTTCGTAGGCTTCACGGGTAATTTCCAAATGCCGTGGTTCTACGCGGGATGAGGGAAAATAGATGTATGGGGTGCGCCGCCGAGGAATGTAATGCACTATGTGCCGCCTGTTGAGGAACAGCAATGTCTCGTATATGCTTTGCCGCGTTATCCCATTTTTGAATGCGATGGATGCTTCATCGATGGGGACATAGTCGGAAAAACTTCCGGAGCAATTTCGCAATATTATTTCCAAAATGCGGTCCATTTCCGGTGTTATGTCCGGAATGTTGTACAGTTGCTCTTTGTTTGCCAAAATCATGATTCTCGAAGTGGTTTCCACTTCGTCGATATATTCGATGGCATGGCATGCCGTCAATATTTTCAATGCGCTTAGGCATTGTGTTTCGGGAAATTTGAATGTCGAGCAGAATTGCATGAAATTGAACTCATACAATTTGTCGAATCCTCCGCCCAAGCCGATATCCAAGAAATCGCAGACGGAAGTATATACTTTTTTTATAAACTCTTTCGATGGAAATGCTTCTGCGATGCGCCGTTTGAGTGTGCCTTTGTCTTTCGACGAAACAAGCAGAAGGACATAGGAGCGTTTGCCGTCGCGTCCTGCGCGCCCTGCTTCTTGATAGTATTCTTCCAAGGAGTTGGGGATGTCGAGATGTGCCACAAGCCTGACGTCGGGTTTGTCAATGCCCATTCCGAAAGCATTGGTGGCAACCATGATCCTCACTTCTCCGCTTTTCCATCTGTCTTGCTTGTCTCTCTTTTCTTCCGACGATATTCCGGCATGGTAGTATTCGGCAGAGAATCCCATGCCTTTTAATTCTTCCGCAACAGATTTTGCTTTTGTGCGGCTGCGCACATATATGATCACGCTGCCGAATGTAGCAGAGAGCGCGGCAAAAAGTTTTGCCATTTTGTTTTCTTGGGTTCGCACGATATACGACAAATTATCTCTGCGAAAACTTTTCCGGATTACATTCGGCTCTCTGAATTCCAATTGCTTCATGATGTCGTCGACCACTTCCGGCGTGGCAGAGGCGGTCAGCGCGAGAACGGGAATGTTGGGAAACAGATGCCTGACAGATGCGATTTTCAGATACGACGGGCGAAAGTCGTATCCCCATTGGGAAATGCAGTGGGCTTCATCGACAGCAAGCAAAGCAATGGGCATTTTCCGCAAAGCCTCGATAAACGACACGGATGAAAGCCTTTCCGGAGAAATGTAGAGAAATTTGCAGTTTCCGTAGATGCATTTGTCGATTGTGTTCCGAATTTCGGCGTATTTCAATCCGGAATGGATGTATGCAGCCTTGATGCCTTTGGATTTCAATCCGTCGACTTGGTCTTTCATCAACGCAATCAAGGGAGTGACGACGAGGGTCAATCCCTGCATTGCCATTGCGGGGATTTGGAATGTGAGCGATTTGCCTCCTCCCGTAGGAAGCAGTCCCAACGTGTCTTTTCCCGCAAGCACGGAAAGTATGATTTCTTCCTGCTTTTCGCGGAAAGAATCGAAATGCCAATATTTTTGAAGAATATCGTGAATAATGTCGTGCATTATCCTTCGGTTATTCGTAAGTATGAATTTCTTTTACAAACAGTTGGTAATAGTTTGATTTATTGGCGTGTTTGTTTTCTTCAATCGTATAGCAAATATCGAAAGGCTTGCCCGATTTTATATAGTCGAATCGGTCGGACATGTTGAATGCAATGCCGTTGAGCACTTTCCCCGACGTGTTATCGACAAGTTCGAGTTTGATGTGTTCCAAGTTTTTCCCGACTAATTTGCTTGTCCCGTAGTCAAGCACTTTTTTAGTGCAAAATATAGGTTTTTGATTTCCGGGACCAAATGGATTGAACATGCGGAGATACGTCAAGAAATCTGGCGTTATTTCTTCAAATTTGAGGTATGTGTCGATGTCGATTTGGGGCGTCAATTGGTTTGGCTTGATCGTTTCCGACACGTATTCTTCAAATCGGCGGGAAAATTCGGGGATGTTTTCCTCTTTTAGCGAAAGCCCCACGGCGTAGGTGTGTCCTCCGAAGTTTTCCAGCAAGTCGCGTGTTGCTTCGACGGCTTTGTAAATGTCATATCCTTGCACGGAGCGGGAAGATCCCGTGGCGAGCCCGTTGGACAGAGTCAGCACGACGGCAGGCTTGTAGTACAGTTCCGTAAGCCGAGACGCTACAATTCCGATTATGCCTTTGTGCCAATTTTTATTGTAGATGACAATTGACTTGTGTTCGGAATTTATTTCTCCGCGTTGTTCGAGAATTGTATTTGCCTCTTCGGTGATTCTCTTGTCGAGTTCTTTCCGGTCTTTGTTGTACTGGTCGATGTTGCGCCCTTTGACGTATGCTTCATTCTGATCCTTCGTAGTTAGCAAATCGACAGCCTCCATTCCCGATTGCATGCGACCGGAAGCATTGATGCGCGGTCCGATCTTAAAGATGACATCGCTGATTGTAATCTCTTTGTTTGAGAGGTTGCAAATGCGGATGATGCTTTTTAAACCCATGTTGGGATTGGAGTTTAGCCGTTTGAGCCCATAATATGTCATGACGCGGTTTTCGCCGGTCATTGGCACGATGTCGGCAGCGATGCTTACGGCAACAAGGTCGAGCAAGCTGAACAGTTCGTTTTGGTTGGTCAAACCGTTGCTTTTAGCAAAAGCTTGCATGAATTTGAATCCTACGCCGCAGCCCGACAGGTGAGGATACGGATAGGTGTTGTCGTCCATTTTTGGATTTAAAATGGCGTATGCCTCCGGCAAAGTATCGTCGGGGACATGATGGTCGCAGATGATGAAATCGATGCCATGCTCTTTGGCATATCGAATTTCGTCGATGGCCTTGATTCCGCAGTCTAAGACAATAATAAGTTTGACGCCGATAGAAACAGCGTAGTCGATACTTTTAATCGAAATGCCATATCCTTCTTCATCTCGTATCGGGATATAGTATTCGATATGCGAATAATAATTCCTCAGATATTTGTACACTAACGATACGGCCGTTATGCCATCGACGTCGTAGTCGCCATATACCAATATCTTCTCTTTTGCCCCCATTGCCTTATTGAGCCTGTTCACTGCTTTTTCCATGTCTTTCATCAAGAATGGATCGTGCAGATCGGACAGAGAAGGGTTGAAAAAATGTTCAGCTTCGGCAACCGATGAGATGCCGCGCTGCACGAGCAATTCAGCTATCGCCGGACTGCCGGCAAATTTTTTTGCCAACTCGATCTCTAATTCTTGTTCTTCGGATGTAAGGGGTAAGTAATTCCATTTACTTATCATTTATATAGTTTTTTATTTTTTCGTCTCAAATGCGTGTCTGTCAGCTTCAAACACGCGATTGCCCTAACTTGTGATGAAGTTTGGACATATGTATAACAGTTTGGAGAAAGAAACTGTTTGAATTAAATTCAGAAAAAGAATTTATTTGCTATGCAAAATTACGGATACTTTCCGAGAAATGCGAGACGCGTGCTTTGTTTTTTCTAAAATTAACTTATGGTTGGAATCGGGGTATCCGGGCAAGACGGGTAAAGGGGTATTTTGCTTGAAACAAAGCAATCGCAGGGTTGCCGGATGTTGCCGGCGAGAATTGTTGCGACATGTTTGCCAAGGCTTTGGCAATATCTTCGATGGATGAATTTTTCATGAGGCAGATTTGCCGGTCCAATGCTGATATTTGGTGTTCTTCAATGGAGGGAATGACGAGCAGAATGCCCTCGATGAAAAGCGTGTCGGGAGTCTCTTTTTCATAAGGAGCATGCGTTATTTCGCCGTTTTTGAAAGTAAATACGTTGAGATGAAACACTTGTCCGTCGTATACCGTGTAATGCGCAAGAATTTTCATTGCCTCCATTTCGTTTTTCTTTGGTAGGGATGAATGTTGTAGCGTTCGCTGTCGAGGCGGGTGCGTGTCAAGGTGATTTTGTCGAATACGACTGCCGATTCGGTTTGGGGAGTGTATTCCATATATCCATAGATGCGTTGCGCGACGCGATTGGAATCTGTTTGCAGCACGATGTCGGTCAGCATTTCGGGAAGGGCATGTTTTGTTTGAAATTCAGATGTCCCGTCTGCATAATCCACGGCAATAAACAATTCTGTATTGCTTTTGGCATTGAGCGGTCTCAGGCGCCAAGTGTAACGGTCGCCTTGCTTGGATTCGCTGCCGGTTGTGAAATCGTAGGTGAGCAATATGGGCTGTCCTTGGTTGAATCTGTCAAAAAGGAGGCAATGCGGTTTCGTCCAGATGTCGACGCTGTCGCCTGTAGCTATAAGGTTTTCTCCGGCTTCCAACGTTTCTTTCTGAATGTTTTTCTGGCGTTCTTCCAATATTTCAATGACATTGTCGTAGACTTCCGTATATATGTCGAGGTTGTGCCCGTACCATAGCAGGGAAGTGTCGAATTGTTCTTGCGTCGTGTTGTGGCGGATGAATACCGACTGTTTGAGTTCTTTTTTTAGAGAGTCGTTGTTATAGGCAGCGGGGTTTATTTCTATCACTGCGTTGGCTTCATGGATATCGGCAAGCAACTCGGCCATGTCGTTTTCCGAAATCACGTAGTCCGGGACTTTTTTGCAAGCGGATAGAAGCAGTATTCCGCAGAAAAATATGAACGGAATAAATTTTCGCATGATTTTGGAATCATTTTTTGTCGGCAGGTTCGGCCTGTTCTTGGCTTGTTTCGTTTTTTGGCGCAGACAAGTATTTGGAATAAAATAGTATGAACACGATGACGCCTACGGAGATTGCGCTGTCGGCCAAATTGAATACCGGACGGAAAAATTCGAAATCGCCGCCTCCGACAAATGGAACCCATTCCGGCCAAGTCCCTTGTATCAACGGGAAGTGGAACATGTCAACTACTTTGCCATGCAAGAACGTGTCATATCCGCCTCCATCGGGAAACAACACAGCCATCGTGAAAGGAGTCGATTCTGAAAAAATCAGCCCGTAAAACATGCAGTCGAGCACATTGCCGATTGCTCCGGCTGTGATAAGCGACAGGCATACGACAAACCCTTTGGAATAATTGCGGTTGTTTCGGATTTTATAAAGGATATAGATAAGAAATGCAGATGCAGCAAGACGGAATATGGTGAGGAACAATTTGCTGCCAAGCTCGATTCCGAACGCCATTCCGGGGTTTTCTATAAAATGCAGTTCAAACCAACTTGTGAAAGGGAGCGTTTCTCCCAAATAGAAATTGGTCTTTACCCAGATTTTTAGAATTTGGTCCGCAATGATGATTGCCAACACGATGATAAGTGCCAGCCACCCGTTCGAAATAGTTTTATTTCGCATACTGTTTCGTTATTTCTTTTTTTCTTTGTTTTTGACCTCGATGCTCAATGTGGCATGCGGCACGGCCCTCAAACGTTCTTTCGGAATGAGTTTCCCCGTTTCGCGGCAAATGCCGTAGGTTTTGTTTTCAATCCGAACCAACGCAGCTTTCAGATGCTGTATGAATTTCATTTGTCTTTGAGCCAATTGCCCGGACTCCTCTTTGTTGAGCGTATTGGCACCTTCTTCCAGCACCTTGAAAGTGGGCGACGTGTCGGCGGTGTCGTTTCCGTCGGAGTTTGTCACTTCGTTTTTGAGCAGCTCGTAGTCTTTGTATGCTTTTTCAAGTTTTGCAAGAATTATTTCTTTGAACTCTTGCAATTCTTCGTCTGAATACCTTGTTTTCTCTGCCATAGTTGTTAGGTTTTAGGATTTAACGTCATTTTGTTTCTGCACGTTTTATTGACGCGCAAAGATTGTCGAATTCTTCCATGTTGAGATCGGTGCGTTCGTTTTCCGGTATTTCGGCTATGCGAATGCTTTCGGCCAACACTTGATGTGCAATATAGTCGGAATATTCGGCGACTGCATCGTCGGTTTTGGGGTTGGGAGAAATGACAACTTGTATTTTGTCGGTTATTTCCAAACCGATGTTTTTTCGAATGTTTTGGATGCGGTTTACGATTTCGCGCGCGATGCCTTCTTTTCGCAAGTCGTCGGTGACGGTGATGTCGAGAGCGACTGTCAGCGAACCTTCGTTGGCAACAAGCCATCCGGGGATGTCCTCAGAGAATATTTCGACATCGGAAAGCTCTACGCAAACCGGAGCATTGTCGATTTCGAATGTGAATTGTCCCTCTTTTTCAAAGGCGATAATTTCTTCTTGCGTCATGTCGGCGATTTCTGCCGCCAATTGCTTCATGATCTTCCCATATTTCGGGCCGAGCTTTTTGAAGTCGGGTTTCACACGTTTCACCAATACGCCTTCATTGCCGTCGACATATTTGATTGTCTTGACATTGACTTCGTTTTTGATGAGCAGGCTCATCGCCTCAATGCTGTCTTTTTGTTTGGAATCGAGCACGGGAATCATGATCATGGAAAGCGGTTGCCGCACTTTTAAGTTCGCTTTTCGGCGAAGGGCAAGAACCATTGATGTGATGTTTTGTGCTGTCTCCATGTCTTTTTCCAACGTTTTGTTGATGACAGACTCGTCGACTGTGGGGAAGTCGGCAAGATGCACAGATGCTTTGGCATCGGCATTGCCTTCTGTGAGGTCGACATAGAGGCGGTCGGCATAGAATGGCGCAATCGGAGCCATCAGCAGCGTGATTGTTTTCAGACATGCGTATAGCGTTTGGTAGGCTGAAAGTTTGTCTTCGTTCATTTCGCCGCCCCAGAAACGTTTCCGGTTGAGGCGCACATACCAATTGCTCAGATTGTCGCTGACAAAGTCGGAAATTGCCCGTGCCGCTTTTGTAGGCTCATAATCGTCGAGGCTTGTTTCAACTTCTTTTATGAGCGAATTGAGAAGCGACATGATCCAACGGTCGATTTCCGGGCGTTTGCTTATTGGAATTTGAGGCATGGAAGCATCAAATCCGTCGACATTCGCATACAATGCGAAGAAAGAATATGTATTGTAAAGCGTGCCGAAGAATTTTCTGCTCACTTCTTCCACGCCGGCCGTGTCAAATTTCAGATTGTCCCATGGCGATGAGTTGGAAATCATGTACCAGCGCAATGGGTCGGTGCCGTATTTTTCAATGGCTCCGAAGGGATCGACTGCGTTTCCGAGGCGTTTGCTCATTTTGTTGCCATTTTTGTCGAGCACGAGCCCATTGGAAATTACAGATTTATATGCGACGGTGTCGAACACCATGCCTGCAATGGCGTGGAGCGTGAAGAACCATCCCCGAGTTTGGTCGACTCCTTCTGCGATGAAATCGGCAGGGAATACTTCTCGGTTGTCGAATGCTTCTTTGTTTTCAAACGGATAATGAATTTGCGCATACGGCATGGAGCCGGAATCAAACCAAACGTCGATTAGGTCCAATTCGCGGCGCATAGGTTTCCCTGATTCCGATACAAGCACGATGTCGTCGACATAAGGACGGTGCAAATCGATTTTGTTATAGTTTTCGGCAGAATAGTCGTCGGGCACAAATCCTTTTTCTTTGTAAGGATTGCTTTTCATCACGCCTGCGCTTACGGCTTTTTCTATTTCATTGTAGAGTTCTTTGACGCTGCCGATGCATTTTTCTTCATCGCCGTCTTCTGTCCGCCAGATAGGCAGGGGAGTGCCCCAATAGCGGCTTCGCGACAAGTTCCAATCATTTAAGTTTTCGAGCCATTTGCCGAAACGGCCAGTGCCTGTCGATTGCGGTTTCCATTTGATGGTGGTGTTTAGTTCCATCAATCGTTCGCGTGAGGCAGTGGTGCGAATAAACCAGCTATCGAGCGGATAATAAAGCACCGGCTTGTCGGTCCGCCAGCAATGCGGATAGTTGTGGACATGTTTTTCGATTTTGAAAACGCGGTGGGTTTGCTTCATCATCATGC
Source organism: uncultured Porphyromonadaceae bacterium (assembly GCA_900541555.1). Classification (GTDB taxonomy): domain Bacteria; phylum Bacteroidota; class Bacteroidia; order Bacteroidales; family Muribaculaceae; genus Limisoma; species Limisoma intestinavium. Next base: position 17,769 of record UQKE01000001.1, read on the forward strand.
AAAGCGCGATGTCGAGCGTTTCGGCTGCGGAAGCAGCTTTTTCATCATATTTGCCGTCGACGTTGAATTGAGGATCGTAGGCGTTTTTTACCCATGCACCTTCGTATGGCTTGTATGCATCCTTGTTGACGCATTTGGCGACGAATTTCTCGTCGAGTTCGTCGAGCAAATAGAATTTTCCTGTCAAATCGACCATCGGGCGGGTTTCGCCTTTTTTGTTGATCATGAATAATGCAGGAATCCCCGCTTCTCGGGCTACATAGGCATCGTCGGCACCAAATGTCGGAGCGATATGAACAATGCCGGTTCCTTCATCTGTTGTGACATAATCGCCGAGAATCACGCGGAATGCCTTTTCGGAAGCCTCGTGCCAATCCCCATTTTCGTCGATTTCCACAGGAGATACCCACGGCAGCAATTGCTCGTATTTCATGCCTTCCAAGTCAGGGCCGGCATATTCGCCGACAACTTCAAACGGAATTAGTTTGTCGCCTGCTTTGTAATCATTTAATGCAATGCCTTCTGCCTTTTGGTTGAACAACTTATACAATAGGGGTTTTGCTACGACAACTGTGATTTTCTCTCCGCTGTATCCATTGTATGTGCGCACTGCGACATATTCAATTTTCGGGCCTACGCACAGCGCTGTGTTGGACGGCAAAGTCCATGGCGTGGTAGTCCATGCGAGGAAATAAGGCGTTCCCCAGCCTTCCATTTCCGGCTTCGGCTCTTTTATGCGGAATTGCGCAATGCAGGTTGTGTCTTTGACATCGCGATAACACCCCGGTTGGTTCAACTCGTGGGAACTGAGCCCTGTGCCGGCAGCGGGCGAATAGGGTTGTATTGTGTATCCTTTGTAGAGATAGCCTTTGTCGTATAGTTGGCGAAGCAACCACCATACAGATTCCATGTAGCGGTTGTCGTAAGTGATGTAGGGATTGCTTGTGTCGACCCAATAACCCATTTTATGGGTAAGGTCTTCCCATTCTTTGGTGTATTTCATCACTTCTCGCCGGCAAGCTGCGTTGTAGTCGTCGACTGAAATTTTTTTGCCGATGTCTTCTTTTGTGATGCCTAAGGATTTTTCCACGCCAAGTTCTACCGGAAGCCCGTGTGTGTCCCAACCGGCTTTGCGTTTCACGTGGTATCCTTTCATTGTTTTGTATCGGCAGAAAATATCTTTAATTGTGCGAGCCATGACGTGGTGGATACCCGGCATGCCATTTGCCGATGGCGGGCCTTCGTAGAAGACAAAAGAGGGGCATCCCTCGCGAGTTTTCATGCTTTCTGCGAAGATGTTGCCTGCATCCCACTTTTCAAGCACTTCTTTGTTGATATCTGAAAGATTAAAATTGCTGTATTCCTTAAATTTATTCTTCATGAGAATATGTTTATCATAAATTCAGTGCAAAGATAGCGAAAGGTGAGCGCAATACAAAGAGCTTGCTCAATTTGTATTGCCGAACCGCATCCTATCTTATTCAAAGATGGCGAAAGGCAGGCGCAATACAAACAATCTTGGTTGGAATCGCCTGCCTCTTGTTTCGAGTTGTTCTGGGGGAAACCGCAGTTAGGGAATAGATATGAATTCTATTGGTTGTCGTTTTTCGGTATCTAACGGGCGTGAGATATAGTTTGTTTTTGAAAAATCAATTTCTTTCAAGTCGATACAGCGGATTGCGCTATTGTGCATGGTGCGATAGTATATTCGACAATTTTTCATGTCGGTTACAGAGGTCCATTGCGTGGCGCTTGGGATGCCTGATGGCGTTTCGCCTTTTCCAAATTCAATGCCGACAGGAATATCGAAATTGTTTAAGATTTGGAATCCTTGCAGCACGGCATCTTCGGCTGTGGCCTGCAAAGGCGCAGTGGATTGAAAGAAAGCGGCGCGAACAAATCTGGAAGGCGGCGTGATATCGCCCGGAATGCCCAAGAAACCGCTGCCGGCACCAAAGGCATTTAAGGCTGTTTCGCCCATGTTTTGTGAGGGCGCAGCGCCGGGATAAAGATTGACGTAGTTGTTCAGATTTGTTATTTGCCAATTGAAATCGGGAGAGTTGGTTAAAACTCCCAAAGGATTGTCGTAGAATTGCAATTTGCCATCGATTATTTCCAATACGATTTGTTTGCCCGACAAATCGGCAAATCTCCAATGCACTGTTGAGGCGCGAGGGTCGATTTGGACAATGTGTACATTCTTGACGGCGTTTTTCACGTCGTCGATTGTGGCGCATTCGCCGAGCAGCCAAGCGACAACTTGCAAGTCGGCTATGGTTTGTTTGGCTTGTGCAGCGTCGTAGGGTTCATATTTGCCGTAGTGGGGGAAATAGAAGAGCCCGGCAGAAAGTCCGGCTTCGTTCAATCCTTCGGCGATGAATTCTTTTTGTTCGACTGCAAGTCCCACATAGCCGAAACGTGCTGTGAACTTCAAGCCGTTTATGCCGTCCGGAGTGTAGGATTGCGAGGTGTAGCCGCGAGGCACAACGACATATTGGCTGTTTAAGTCGCTTCCTCCCCATTCGATTGTGCGGGCCACGACGATTGTGGAATCTTGTGCGGCAAGCGTGATGCCTGTGCATGCATTTGCCGGTTGTGCAAGGAATGATAGGTATGCTATTGCTGTGAATAGGCCGATGATTTGTTTGCGTATCATGACAGTTTGTTTTATATCTTATTGTTATAAAACAATTTAAATGCCTATTTGTTCGTTCCGCATGAAAAAAGCGCAACTCGATGGGAACGAGTGCGCTTTTCCTATTGAGATTTTATGGATAATTATTTTTTTACGCCGCCTTTGACGCCTCCCGACAGGCTGAAAATGTTTTGGTCGAAATTGGTCGTTTTCATGCTTTGTTCGCGTTTGCGCTTCAAGGCCAGTTGGATTAAGTTGTCCATTAACCGGTCGAATGGAATGCCGGTTGCTTCCCACAAGTAAAACGACAAAGAGCCGGGTATCGTGTTGATTTCGTTCACATATACATTTTGCGTGTCGTCGTCGACCATAAAATCAACACGGCTCACGCCGTGGCAAGAAAGCACGCGGAAAGTTTCGCCGGCGAGGAATTGAATGCGTTCCGTCAATTCTTTCGACAAATCGGCCGGAATGCGTTTTTGCGATGCTTGCATGCCTTTCGCGCTTTTGGTGCCTCCCATGTATTTATCTTCGTAACTGAGAAATTCGCCGGTTTTGATCGGTTCTTCGAGCGTGGATGTTTGATAGTCGTCGCAGTCTCCGAGAACGGAGCAGTTGATTTCTTTCAAATTTTCTACCATGTCTTCCACAATGATTCGTGCAGAGTATTTTTCGGCCGTTTCGATGCTTTCGATGAGCGATTCGCGATTGGTGGCACGGCTAATGCCGACGCTGGAGCCGAGATTCGCCGGCTTCACGATGACGGGGTAGCCGATTTGGCTCTCGATTTTTTCGATTAGCGCATCTTTTTGCTTGTACCATTGCTTGTCGGTAAACCACACGTAGTCGACAACGGGGATGCCGCATTCTTTTAGAATCATTTTCATCGTGATTTTGTCCATGCCGTTTGCCGACGAAACGGTGTTGCATCCGGCATAAGGAATCCCGATTGTTTCGAGCACGCCTTCGAAAATTCCGTCTTCTCCGTTCGTGCCGTGAAGCGCGGGAATGACAACGTCGATGGCTGCATATATGTTGGAACCGAAAAGTTTCGTTTTTGCGCGATAGAGATTGTAATCGCCGAACTCAGGACGCATAAACACTTCTTCGCAATTCTTGACAAGCGTGTTCATGTCGCGGTAATTGGCAATGTCGAAAAGCTTTTCTCCGGTATACCATTTGCCTTGTTTGGAGATATATACAGGTATCACATTGTATTTTTCGCGATTTATGGCGTGCATCGCTTGTGACGCGGATATGACGGATATTTCGTGTTCCACGGAACGTCCTCCGAAGAAGACGGCTACATTTGTTCTCATTTGCGATATATTTTTAAGTTCGATTTTTGTTGTTAGCCTTATTTAAATGTGTCGGGCAAATCGTTTTCGTATAAAACGATATCGCCGGATTGCAGGAGGGTGGCAAGTCGGGATTGGGCTTCGGCGAACGTGTCGACAACAATCAATTTGTTTTCGTCGAATTGGCCATTTTCGCGGATGCCTTCAAGGATTGCATCCCTATTGTATTGCCCGACAATGATGGCGATGTCGCACGACGAGGCGATGCGTTCTCCGAATTGCTTGTTGAGCATTTCTTGTTTTTCGCCCAATTCGATCATGCCGGGCGTTACGACGATGCGTTTCCCTTTTTTCATTCGCGACAACACGTCGAGCGCCATTCGCGACCCGTCGGGATTCGAATTGAAAGCATCGTCGATGACTGTTATTCCCGCAGGGGTTTTGCGAATGCTTAGGCGGTGTTCCACTTGTTCGATTTTTCCTACGGCATATTTTATATGGTCTTCGCTGATTCCTAATTTCATGGCAGTGATGATTGCAGCCATGAGATTGGATATGTTGCATTCTCCAACCAACCGAGTTTCCATTTGGAGCGTTTTCCCTTCGCCTTCGATTGTGAAATGCGTGCCGGTTTCGCTGTATTCAATGTCGCGAGCCGTGAAATTGGCATTGCCGACTTCTTTTATGGCATAACGGTAGGCGGCAGTGTTTTCGACGGGCCGGTTGGCTATGTATTCGAAATCGTCGTTGAGCACGACAAACCCGTCGGTCGGCAACGCGTCGGCCAGTTCGAATTTGGTGCGTTGCACGTTTTCAATGGATTTGAATGATTCGAGATGCTGTTCGCCCACAGCCGTGATGATTCCTATTTCGGGGTGGACGAGATCGCATATTTCTTTGATGTCGCCAATTTGCTTGGCGCCCATTTCGACAATGAATACTTCGTGGTAGGGTTTCATTTGCTCGCGCACGGTGCGCACCACGCCCATTGGCGTGTTGAAGCTGCCGGGGGTCATCAGCACGTTGTAGCGTTCGCTAAGGATGCGGTAGAGATAGTGTTTCGTGCTTGTTTTCCCATAGCTGCCGGTGATGCCGATAATTTTTAATCCTTGCATTTCCGACAGGATTCTGCGCGCATCGTCGCAGTACATTTTGTTGATTGCGGATTCTACGGGCATCATCGCTTTGTTGCAAATGGCAAGGATTCCCCATGAAAGCACCGACAGCGTTGTTGCCGCGATGGCAACTGCATAAATGGCTGTCGACAAATCTTCTGCATTGGGGACGCATGCCGTTGCCATGACAATCGCGGAGAGAACAAGCATGGTGGTCAAAAGCCGCCAAACGCGACGGGTGAAGACGAGCGGCTTTTTGTATTTTTTCTTTGCCGCCAAAATCACCTTTGTTGACAAAGCGATAATGGCAATTGGAATGACAACGTATAATTTTGAGAATTGGGACAACATTAGCAACAAGACAATCAAATCAATGATGCGATTGACGGAATAGTAGTTGTTGGATGCTTTCCACCAACGAAAATACCGGTCGTTGCGATAAGAGTTTTGTTGCAACATTTGCAAGTCGCTTTTGTATGCGTACCACAAGTTGGCGACAGCAGCTATCGCTAATAATGTAGTGAGAATCAATGCGAAGGTTGTCATGGTCAATGTTTATTGTTGCTTGGTTCTTTCCGGTTCCAGAAAATTGTCGAGCACTGCGCCGAATTGGAAAGGATTGTCTAAAAAACTGTAATGTCCTGCATTTGGAAATTCGACTAATCCGGCATCCGGAATCAATTTTTCCATCTTGCGGGCATCGGAAATCGGAGTGGCCGTGTCTTTGCTTCCCCATATAAGCAGGGTGGGGCATTTGATTTTCGGAAGCGCGAATTTCAAGTCTTCGTTAACGACTTTGCTTAGGATTCTCCTCATTCCGGCAGAGGCATTGCTGTAATCGCTTGAACCAACGCGCTTGCGGTATTTGTTTAAAAGCTTTTCTCCATTCTTTTTGCCGCAAAGGACGGGCAAGGCGTGTTTTATGATTTTATAAGTGTAGACTTTGAAGTAATAGGCAAGAGAGCGGCGAGGCTTGATGCCGGCTGCATCGACGAGTATGAGTTTTTTTACCTTGTTGCGCGACGCCAACAAGATGCCGACACGGCCTCCAAAGGAATGTCCCAATAGAATCGGATTGTCGATTTGTTCGGATTTTAAAAAATGTTCGACTGCTTGCGTGTATTCTTCAATGCCCCACACGTATGGTGGCTCTTGGCTTTTCCCAAAACCGGGGAAGTCGATGTTGTATACTTTGAAATGCGGTGTTAGTCGATGCTCGATGCTTGCCAAAGTGGTATGGTCGCATCCCCAGCCATGCATTAAAACAACGGGTTTTCCCGCTCCCTCAACGCAAAAGTTGAGTTTCACTCCGTCGATTTCAATTTGTTTTTCCATTGGTTTGACAATAACTGCGCAAAGTTACGGAAAGGCAGGTGAACAAAAAAGGACTTCTCTCACTTTTTGAGCAAATGCAAAAATGGAAAAAGGCAGAAACATTGTTGAAAAGTTTCTGCCTTTTATCAATAGGAAAAATATAATTTGTTCTTTACTTATTGAGAGCTTCTTTTACAGCGTCGTTCGGCACCATCTCTTCTTTGAATACATAAGCGCCTGTTTTCGGAGATTTTACAGTTCTGATGACTTTGCTGTAAGTGCGCCCTTCGCCTGTTTGAAGTGTTGCGACGGTTTTCTTTGCCATAGTTGTTTATTATTTAATTTCTTTGTGAACAGTTACGCGTTTCAGAATTGGATTGTATTTTTTCAATTCCAAACGTTCGGTTGTATTCTTGCGATTCTTCGTCGTGATATACCGAGAAGTTCCCGGCATGCCGCTGTCTTTGTGTTCGGTGCATTCGAGAATAACTTGCACTCTGTTGCCTTTTGCTTTCTTTGCCATATTATTCTGCTGTTTTAATGCTAGTTAAATACCCTTTCTCGGCTGCTTGCTTAATGGCTGCGTTTAGACCGATTTTATTAATTGTGCGGAGGCCTGCTGCGGAAACAGTAAGTTGAATCCACAATTGTTGTTCTGCCCAAAAAAATCTTCTGTTGAACAGATTTGCCTTAAATTTGCGTTTTGTTCTTCTCTTCGAGTGAGAAACGTTGTTGCCTACGGCCGCTTTTCTGCCTGTGATTTGACAAACTTTTGACATGGCTATAACTAATTTTATTAATTTTCAAGTATTTATCCTCAAATCAGAGTGCAAAGTAAGTGATTTTTCAGATATAAAACAAATTTTTTGATGTATTTCTTTTTCTGTTCGTTTGTTTGTCGCTAATTGTCAATATTTTATCATTTCGATTAACATGAGTTCGGCCATCGTGGTGGCGTGATTGATGACGCGATTGCGGTTGCCTGCGAATTTGAAGAGTTTGGCAACCGTTTTTCCTGAACATGTGGCTGCAATCCATACGGTGCCAACGGGCTTTTCCGGTGTTCCTCCGGATGGGCCTGCGATGCCCGATGTGGCGATGGCGCAATCGGTCGACAATCGTTTTGCCACGCCTTCTGCCATTTGGCGGACTACCGGCCCGCTGACGGCTCCTTCTTTCTCTATTGTTTCTGCATCGATTCCGAGGATGTTGGTTTTAGTTTCGTTTGCGTATGCCACTACCGAGCCTTTATAGTAAGAGGAACTGCCGGCTATTTGCGTGATTTCGTGCGCGATGTTTCCTCCGGTGCAACTTTCGGCAGTCGCGACGCTCAATGATTTGTCTTTTAAAAGGGAGCCGAGTATTTCGGCGGGTGTTTTGTCGCCTTTGCAAATCAAGTTTTTGCCAAGTATGGAGTCTAATTTGTCGCTGAGCGCATCCATTGTCGCTGAAAGTCGGCTGCTGTCGATGTCGTGTCCTGTCAGGCGCAACCGTACAACTCCCGGCTTCGGAAGATATGCGAGGTGGATGTTGCCGGGCATTTCTTGCTCGAATTTTTCAAGGATTGTGGCGAGTTTGGATTCGGAATATCCTGCAACGACAAAAGTGCGGTGGCAGATACTTTCTGTTTCGGGAAAACGCTGTTTGAGCATGGGGAAAATGTCGGTGTGGAACATTTCTTCCATTTCAAATGGGACTCCGGGCATGGAGACAAGGACTTTTCCGTCCTTTTCAAACCACATCAACGGGGCCGTCCCGACTCTATTCTGAATCACTTTGCACGACGAAGGCACGTAGGCTTGGGCTGCTGTGAGTGCGTTGATTTGCAGTCCGCGCTTGCGCATCACTTCCAATACGTTCTTTTCAACGGCTTTGTTTAGAATCATTTCGCCTCCAAAGATTTTTCGGAGCGTTTCTTTTGTAATGTCGTCTTTGGTAGGGCCGAGTCCGCCGGTAGTGAGGACAATGTCCGTTTCTGACAGCGCTTGGCGGACAGCATGTTCGATTTGGTCGGCAGCGTCGGCTACGACGCGTATGCTTTCAATGGCCCAACCGTCGGGATTGATCTCGCGGGCGATTGTTCCGGAGTTGGTGTCGACGACTTGCCCGATTAACAGCTCGTCGCCGATGGCTATGATTGATACTTTCATCGGATGAATGACTTTAAATCTCGACCCGTGCAAACGGCGCGATGTCGAGCGGACAAAATTCGTTGGCGCGGTATTTGAAATATCCGGCGATGGCAACCATGGCGGCATTGTCGGTGGTGAAAGCTCTTTTGGGGATGAATGCCGTCAAGTGTCGGCGACGGCAAAAGTCCTCGGTGGCTTTCCTTATGCCGGAATTGGCCGAAACTCCTCCTCCGATGGCGATTTGCCGTATTTCCGGATGTTCTTTTACAGCTTTTGCCAGTTTGTCGAATAGGATGTCGATGATTGTTTGTTGCAAAGAAGCCGCAAGGTCGGCTTTGTTTTTTTCGATGAAATCGGGATCTTTTTTTGTCTCATCGCGCAACGTGTATAGGAAAGAAGTTTTCAGCCCGCTAAAACTGTAATCGAGACCGGCTATATGCGGCTTGCTGAATTTAAAGCGATTTGCATTGCCTTCTTGTGCGAGCTTGTCGATATAAGGTCCGCCGGGATAGGGCAGCCCCATGACTTTGGCGCATTTGTCGAATGCTTCTCCGGCAGCATCGTCGATCGTTTGCCCGATAATTTGCATTTTGTCAAAGTCTTCCACGATGATAATTTGCGAATTTCCGCCGGATACCAACAAGCACATGTATGGAAATTCGGGCACGACAGTCGATTCGTCTTCTTTGATGAAATGGGAGAGCACATGTCCGTGAAGATGGTTCACGCATACCATCGGGATGCCGAGCGCGGTCGACAAGCCTTTTGCAAACGATGTGCCTACCAATAGCGAGCCGATTAGTCCCGGGCCTGCGGTGAAGGCAATGGCGCTGATGTCGTTTTTTTGGATTCCTGCGCGCTTTATCGCTTCGGAGACCACCGGCACGATGTTTTGCTGGTGGGCGCGAGAGGCCAGTTCCGGCACGACGCCTCCATAAGCTTCATGCACGCTTTGGCTTGCAATGACGTTGGATAGCAGAATGCCGTCTTTGATGATGGCGGCTGAGGTATCGTCGCACGACGATTCGATTCCTAAAATAATATCGCTCATGATACATGTGGAAATATGGCGCAAAGGTACGATGTTTTATTGAAATGCGGAATATTTCCAATCGTGCGGGTGGTGTCGTTATTTTTTTAGCAGTCTTGATATTGCTATGCAAAGCCGGGGGCTGATATTGTAGATGTTTGCCATATATTTTCGTATGCCATTGTGTCGATAATGCAACCGTTTGATACCAAGCTCTTTCAATGTTTGCGGCAATATTTTTCTTTCTTGCCCATATTGAATATCTGAAATTGTTCGAATTAAGTTAATAATTAGTGCGGCAGAGATGTTTTTATAGTACGGCTGATCGGGATATTTTTTTGATAATTCAACAACAGTAGCGATTGTTTTTATGAGACTTTGGTATTTATTAGGGCTATAGCTATTTGTAAGATTTCCAATTCGTGTAACATATATATAAGGACTTTCGTTCACAAATTTCACTTTTGTTGCTTGTATTGTTACGCGTGCCATAAATTCCATGTCTCCTGTATGTGTAATTTGGGGAGTGAAGAATAGGTTACGGCTAATGAGAAAGTCTTTTTTCATAAAAAAAGCCCAAACAAAACCACATTCATCAAATACGGTCCTTAAAAACATGTCACCAGACATGACCGTCGTATTTTCTGAAAGGCGTTCACCTTTATAAGGGGGAAGAGGATTTCCATTTTCGTCAATTCGTTCCCATTTGAACCACATCAAATCTAAATCATTTGTTTTGGCAGTTTCGATCAAATGATGCAGGCAATTTGGTTTGATATAGTCGTCGGAATCAATAAACCAAAGGAATTCGCCGGCAGCTTCTTTCATACCGGTGTTGCGTGCCATGCAAACACCTTGATTAATAGTGGAGACAATTTTTATATTGCAATGGGATGACGCATAATTTTGCGCAATCTCAAATGTTCTGTCATCAGAACCATCATTGACAATGATAATTTCATACTCGTTGGATTGCAAGTCTTGTTTCAAACAGGAATCGATGCATCTGCTTATATGCTTTTCATCATTGTAGACTGGAATGATTATTGATAAAATCGTATTCATGTGGATATTTTGGGTGTGCAAATATAGTCAAAACTCTGTGCATGATAAAACAAACTTATTCATTTTGCTTGTTTCTAATAGCATGCAATATTTCCATCCAAAAAACAATCATGGCATCCACACAACGGGGATGCCATGATCGGTTGTTGAAAGTTAGTGTTTTTAGAACCACTTTAAGTATGCGAAACTTTGGCGATGCGCAAGTGCTTGATTTTTCGGGTAAATGCGGAAGCCATAGTGGAACATTCCGGACACGTCGATTTTGTGCGTCAGTTCGTAAGAAACGACGTCGCCATCTCTGCTCGTTTCTTTAAGCTCATGACGGTCGAGATATTTTTGCTGTCCTTCTTCCACCGAGTAGACGACCATTTCTACGCCAATGCTGTCGGCCAATCCGTTGGTGTTGATTTTTGCGGTAACTTTAAACTTGTCCCCGAAAGAGTTGGCGCTTGGATCGATTGTGCTTGATTCGAGCACCTTGATGCCGTCCCAACGTGACGCAACAAATTCTTTCCATGCAACGATTTCTTTCGCTTTTGCAAAATCGTTCTTCTTCAAGTCTTTGGCATATTTGCTTTCTTTCAAATAGAAACGTCCGATATAATCGTCGATCATTCGTTTCATTGTGAAATTGGGCGCAATATGCGCGATCGAATTTTTGATGTATTGAATCCATTCCGGCGAATAGCCTTTTGAATTTTTTGCAAAATAAAGCGGAATGATTTCGTTTTCGAGCATTGAGTAGATTGTCGCAGCATCCAATTGATCTTGTTGGTTTTGATCGGTGAAGGTGCGTTTGTCGGTCAATGCCCATCCTGCGCCTTCGCGATACCCTTCGTACCACCATCCGTCGAGCACGGAGAAATTGAGCACTCCGTTCATTTCCGCTTTTTCTCCGGATGTGCCGGACGCTTCGAGCGGTCGCGTCGGGGTGTTCAACCAAATGTCTACGCCGGAAACGAGGCGTTTGGCAAGCGTCATGTCGTAGTTTTCAAGGAAAATGACTTTGCCGAGGAATTGCGGCATGCGCGAGATTTCAATGATTCGTTTGATGAGACCTTGCCCTGCGCCGTCGGCCGGATGGGCTTTCCCTGCGAACACGAACTGCACGGGGAATTGTTCGTTGTTGACGATTTTTGCCAAACGGTCGAGGTCGGTAAACAGCAGGTGTGCGCGTTTGTAAGTTGCAAACCGGCGGGCGAATCCGATAATTAGCGCGTTAGGATTGATCTTGTCGATGATTGAGACGATTCTCGATGGGTCGCCTTGGTTTTTCAGCCATGTCTCTTTGAATTCGCGTTTGACATAATTGATGAATTTGTTTTTCAATGCAACGCGGATTTTCCATATTTCTTCTTCCTTTGCTTTCAGGATCGGAGCCCATGTCATTTCATCGGACTGCGCTTCCATGTAGTTCGGGCCGAATGTTTTGGCATAGAACGCTTTCCATTCGGAGGCGGCCCATGTTGGCATGTGCACGCCATTTGTCACGTATGACACATGGGATTCTTCGGGGGCATAGCCTTTCCAGACGCCTTGGAACATGTGTTTCGACACTTCGCCGTGCAGCCAGCTTACGCCGTTGGATTCTTGGCAAGTGTTCAGCGCGAATACGCTCATGGAGAAGCGTTCGTTGGTATCGGGGTTTTCACGCCCCATATTCATCAAATCAGACCATGAGATGCCCAATTTGGCAGGGAACTCGCCCATATATTTCCCAAACAAGCTTTCTTCGAAGTAGTCGTGTCCGGCGGGAACGGGGGTGTGTACTGTATATAACCCTGTCGCGCGGACAACTTCGAGCGCTGTGTTGAAATCCAAATGGTCGTTTTGAACGTATTCAACGAGGCGTTGCAAGTTGAGCAGAGCCGCGTGGCCTTCGTTGCAATGATAAAGTTCGGTGTTGATGCCAAGGGCGCGCAACATGATAATGCCGCCGATGCCCAACAAATATTCTTGCTTGATGCGGTTTTCCCAATCACCGCCGTAAAGTTTGTGGGTGATGGGCCGGTCGAATTCGGAATTGAGGTTGGTGTCGGTGTCGAGCAAATATAATTTTACGCGTCCGACATTGACACGCCAAATGTTGCAATAGATGTCGCGTCCCGGATAGGGCACGGCAAGCACCATCGGCGTTCCGTCCGAATTAAGCACTGGCTCTACCGGTATTTGGTTGAAGTTTTGCGCTACGTATTCGGCAATTTGTTGGCCGTCCATTGAAAGTGTTTGGTTGAAATAGCCATATCGGTACAAGAAACCGACGGCTGTCATGTTGATACATGAGTCGGATGCTTCCTTGATGTAGTCGCCGGCAAGGACGCCAAGGCCTCCGGAATAGATTTTAAGCGCGCTGCAAAGCCCATATTCCATGCTGAAATAGGAGATGGAAGGAACGTCCTTGCGCAACGGCTTTTTCATGTAGTTTTTAAACTCTTTGTAGACTTCATTCAGGCGTGCCAAAAAAAGTTCGTCTTTTGCAAGCGATTGGTATTTTTCAAAACTCAATTTTTGCAATAATAGGACCGGATTTTCCCCGGTGTCCCTCCATGTATCAGGGTCGATGTCGTGGAATAATTTTTTAGCATCGCTATTCCATGACCACCAAACGTTATGAGCAAGTTCGTCCAAACATTTCAGTTTGGCAGGCAATTCTGCATAAACAGTAATGTCTCTCCATACGGGAGCGTTCGTGTTGCTTACTTTAAGATTCATAATGTGTCTATTTAGTTATATCCGGCAGAGCCGGAATGTTGTTATTGTTTTTGTTTTTGTTTGTTTTTCAATGCAATGTCGTAGGCGGCGCGGTAATATTCGATAAATTGTTCCCATGTGGATTTTTTCGAAGTTTCGATAGCGGCGCCGGTGATTCTTCTGATTTGCGCCGGTTTGGCAGACATCAATTCCTTGATGCAGGAAACAATATCGGACACGGCAGTCTCGTAATTGGAATCGGTGCGGTGCACGACTTTTGCCCCGCAAACTTTGAAATCGTTTTCAAATTCGGATAAAAGCCATTGGCCGAAACCCGACAAATCGGTTGTAATAGTCGGGACGCCGAAGGCAAGTCCTTCTTGGGGCGTATATCCCCACGGCTCATAGTAGGAGGGGAATACGGCAGCGTCGAAGCCGGGGAGGAGCTCGTAGTATGTCATGTCGAATATGCCGTCGTTGCCGTTCAAATAGCAAGGGACATATATGACATTTACGTTGGTTTGCGAACCGTTGAGCAAACCTAAATATTCAATTCGATTATAGATCGTGTCGGATGAATAGTTGTGGAGCGTGTGCGTGATGACAGGTTCTGCGAGCGCGTCGGATTGTTTCGCTGCGTTTTGCAACCGAGAGTGCAAATCGGCTCTTGGCGACATGCTCCATGCAGGCACAAGGATAAACGCGATGGCAGCTCGGGCCGGATTCTCGTTGCGCAAGGTGTTGACGGCATCAATAAACATGTCGATGCCCTTGTTGCGATATTCATTTCGTCCGGCAGTTGCAAAGAGAAACGTGTTTTTGGAAAATGATTTTCCTGTCAATGCCGAAGCAACGTCGAGCAATTTGTCGCGTGCTTTTTTGCGCACGGAATCGTATTCTTTTCTTTTCGGAACGAATGCGAGTTCGAAACCGTTAGGTGTTATGAAGGGGCGTATTTCAAGCAATTGTTCGCATTCGTCGGCTGTGACTTTGCTTACGGTTGTGAAGCAATCGGCGTTGTGTGCGGCTGCTTTTTCGAGCGAGTGTTTCGATTGCATGTTCAATTCGGCTGCCATTTGGTCGCCGTTGTAATTGTGGAAATACTTGTACAACGGTTTGTTGTTTCCGCAAATGCTTCGACCGATGCTTGTGGCGTGTGTCGTGAATACGGTGGCGATATTTGGCGCATAGGTTTTCAAATAGAGCAACCCCATCCCGGTAGTCCATTCGTTGAAATGGGCCACGATTTTGTCGTTGCGGCGAGCGATGAATGCTGCACAGCTCCTGATCACCATGGCTGCTGCGACGGCAAATGCGCAGCCTTCGTCATAATCTCCATAGGCATGCAAGGAATCGACTTGGTAGCGTTCCCACATTTCTGCATATATTTCATTCTTTCGAGCGTATAGCGCGTCGAATTTCACAAGTATCGCGACAGGCGATCCCGGAATGAGCCATTTTCCTATGCGGACGCTGATTCCATCGGGCAAATTCGCTTGATTGCGCCATTCTTTGAGCAGCGTTTTTGATTCTTTGAAAAATGGGGAAGGGTTTTCTTTTGTCCAAACGTCAGGGCCGACAAATATCATGTTGTTGCCCAATTGTTTGCACAATATTTTTGCTTTTGTGGATAGAACGGTGTATATGCCGCCGACTTTGTTGCAAACCTCCCAGCTTGTTTCAAATAGAATCGTCGGATTTTCTATATTGTCAGACATTTAATCGTATTTTTCAAGGTGCAAAGATATGACTTTTTTTCGGATGCTCATAAAGTGGCATCTTAATATTCATTGTGGCGCGAGGATGTTTATGTATGTGATTGATGTATAATAAGTTGATTGGGCGGTGCAAATTGTTCTTTTGGCATATGGAATGGAAAGTGTTGCACGTAGAGGTCGTCTGTTGTAATTTTGCAAAAAAATAGGGTTATGTTTGAAAAAGGAACAAGGGGAAATACTTTGCACGGTATTTTGTTGATAGCGTTGTTTTCGTGTGCGGCGTTTTATATTGCGGAAATTCCGTTTGTAAGAAAAATGTCGTTCAGTCCGCTGATTGTGGGCATCATTTTAGGAATGTTGTATGCCAACAGCTTGCGGAATCGATTGCCGGAGACATGGGTGCCGGGCATAAAATTCTGTACAAAGCAATTATTGCGTGCGGGAATCGTATTGTATGGATTTCGCCTGACGTTGTCGCAGGTGGCGCAAGTGGGATTGTCGGCAGTAGTGGTCGACTTGATTATTGTTTGCGGAACGATATTTTTAGGCGTTTGGCTTGGCCGATTGCTGAAATTGGATTCCGACACGGCATTGATGACGGCTACCGGCAGTTCTATTTGCGGCGCGGCTGCTGTGCTGGGGGCCGAACCGGTTGTGAAATGCGAAAGCCATAAGACGGCGATTGCCGTGTCGACGGTTGTGATATTCGGGACGATTGCGATGTTTTTGTATCCGGTCATGTATCGGACGGGTGTGCTTGACGGCCTCGACAATATGCAAGTGGCGGTTTATACCGGTAGCACATTGCACGAAGTGGCGCATGTGGCGGGTGCCGGAAATGCAATGGATCCGACGGATGCTACCGGCATAGCGGGAACGGCAACCATTACGAAAATGATACGTGTGATGATGCTCGCTCCGGTGCTTGTGGTAATGGGGTTTGTGCTGTCGCGAACGAGAGGAAAAGCGAAAGGGAATGGCAAAAGCAAGATTATGGTGCCATGGTTTGCTTTCGGTTTTATAGGCGTGATTTGCTTGAATTCGTTGCTTCAATATTTGACAGGGGCGGAAAGCGTGAAAGACATTCCTTTGAATGGCGCAATAGAGTATATCGACACGTTTTTGCTTACAATGGCAATGACGGCGCTTGGGACGGATACGAGCATCGATAAATT
Source organism: uncultured Porphyromonadaceae bacterium (assembly GCA_900541555.1). Lineage (GTDB taxonomy): Bacteria > Bacteroidota > Bacteroidia > Bacteroidales > Muribaculaceae > Limisoma > Limisoma intestinavium. The sequence continues at coordinate 33,942 of UQKE01000001.1, forward strand.
CAAGAAAGCAGGCGCCAAACCGTTTGTGTTGGCATTGCTGCTGTTCGGTTGGCTTGTAGGCGGCGGATATTTGTTGGCTCGCTGGTTGGTGCCGGCTTTGGCTTGATTCTTATTCGTGATGATAGGGTTCGTTGTGGAGGATGGTGAAAGCGCGATAAAGTTGTTCGACAAAAACGAGGCGAATCAAGTCGTGGGGAAACGTCATGCGTGAAAGCGACAGCATTTCATTGGCTCGCGCATATACGTCGGCGGAAAAACCATAAGGCCCTCCGACAACAAACACAATGCGTTTCGGGACTGTCTGCATTTTTTTTGCCATAAATGCAGAAAATTCTTTGGAGGATAATTCCTTGCCTTTTTCGTCGAGCAGCACAACATAGTCGGATTTCTCAAACTCATTGGCAAACATGACGCCTTCTGCGCTTTTTTGCAGTTCTTGTGTCATGTTTTTTGTGTTTTTTGCCTCGGGAAGACATCGAATAGAAAAGGGGATGTAGCGATTGATTCGTTTCGCGTAATCGTTGATGCTCTCGGCATATATGTCGAGAGTTTTCCCAATGGCGAGAAGGCAAATTTTCATGACCGTACAATTCTTTGTGCAAACTTAATGGCTTTTGGCTGAAATTTTTTATTTCTTCGGATTTTTTATTGCGAAAGGTTGGTTGCTGCGGGTGAATAGGGATGGACAATCTTTTCAAAATTTTTCAAATTAAGTAAACTCTTTGCATTTCGCTTGCCTTGCACTAATTTGAATAATATCGGCTGCGGCTCGGGAAAACAATTTCAAACAAGTTTGATTGTTTTCCGCTCGGCTTGCGCTATATTTGGATAATATAGGCTGCGGCTCGGGAAATGCAAATTGAGTAAACTCTTTGCATTTCGCTCACCTTGCACTATATTTGGATAATATAGGCTGCGGTTCGGAAATGCAAATTGAGTAAACTCTTTGCATTTCGCTCACCTTGCACTATATTTGTTCTGCGAAACTAAAATTGAAATACGATGACAATATTGAAGCCAAACATTCCGGTGGCGCTATGCAGCGATCATGCCGGATTCGAAATGAAACAAGCTGTGATAGGCTATTTGAAGCAACAGGGGATTGCCTATAAGGATTTTGGAACGTATTCCACCGACAGTTGCGATTATCCTGATTTCGCCCATCCTTGTGCGGAGGCAGTGGAATCGGGAGAATGTTATCCCGGAATTGCCATTTGTGGGAGCGGAGAGGGAATCAGCATGACTCTCAACAAGCATCAAGGGATTCGTGCCGCTTTGTGTTGGTTGCCTGAAATAGCGGCGTTGTCGCGTCAGCATAACGACGCAAATGTGCTTTCTATGCCGGGGCGGTTTATAACGGCAGAGCAGGCTCTTGAAATCGTGAAGACATTTTTATCCACTTCGTTTGAAGGCGGCCGGCATCAAAGGCGCATCGACAAAATTCCGGTGCGTTAAAGTTTTGGATTGTTGGAGGAAACGAAAACGCAGCGATGTTCAGTCGAATATCGCTGCGTTTTTTGTCAAAGCGTTTTGGTATTATTTGCCTGTTGTTGAGGGTGCCGGTGTGTTTGTAGCAGCAGGCGCAGCCGGCGTAGTAGTTGCCGGAGTATCTTTCAAGTTTAGTTTTTGTTTTACCAACGGGGTGATGTCGATTGCATCTTTGCCGGTATAAACAATAGAGGGAGATGCAAGGTCGAAAATGTAGGAAAATCCATTCTCATCGCCTACCGATTTGATTGCGCTCATCACTTTTTCTTGGATGGGAATCATCAATTGTTGTTGTTGGTTGGACATGTCGCGTCCGGCAGCTTCTTGGAAATTGCGGATTTTGGTGTCCAATTCTTGAAGGTCTTGTTCGCGACGTTGTCTGATGGATTCCGGAGTGTCTTGTGCCAAAGCTTGGTACTCTTGGAGCTTTTTGTTGAATTCGTTTTGCAAGTTTTGGAATTCCTCATCGTATTGTTTTGAAACAGCCTCCAAAGTGGTTTGAGCCTGTTTTACTTCCGGCATGAGCGGAAGTATTTCTTGAGAATTGACGCTTCCGATTTTATTTTGCGCGGAAAGGCACAGAGGCGCAGCCAACAAGGCCGCAATAAATAGTTTTTTAATCATTTCTATTTTGTTTATTTGTTATTTTTTTTGATTATCAACGTGCAAATATACGCAATTATTTTGAATAACCTAATTTCTCAAGCACTTCATTGCTGACATCGATTCTGGGCGAAGCAAAAATGATGCCTGCCGAGGATGCTCTGTCGAAAATTACTTGATAGCCTCGTTCTTCCGACACCTTCTTAATAGCCTCGTAAATGTCGTCTTGTATCGGCTCGATGAGCGATTGGCGTTTTTTATACAATTCGCCCTGCGGTCCAAAATATTTGGCTTGCAACTCGGCTGCTTCTTTTTCTTTGGCGACGATTTCTTCTTCTTTTTTCTGTTTTTGCTCGTCGGTCAAGAAAACCTTGTCGCTTTGGTAGTTTTTGTAGAGCGTCTCAGCTTCTTTCGAAATGGTTTCCACTTCTTTTTGCCAACGAAGCGACACTTGGTTGAGTTGCTCGTTTGCCATTTCGTATTGCGGAATGTTTTTTAGTATGTATTCCATGTCGACAAGCGCGAATTTTTGCGCATGCCCTGCGATGGCGAAGAATGCCATTGTGATGGCGGCAATGAATAGACGTTTCATAGTGTTTTTGTTTTTTGTTGTATATGGTTAAGACGCATAACTGTCGAAGAAGTTTATTGCAAGATAGTTAATAAATCTTGTTAGAACTCTTGTCCGAGGATGAAGTGGAAGTGGCCGCCTCCTTTTTCTCCGAAAACAGTGTCGAAACCGTAAGCCCAGTCGATACCCATCATGCCAACCATTGGCAGATAGATGCGCACGCCTGCTCCCGCCGACCGCTTGAGGTTGAAAGGAGAGAAGTCTTTCACGTCGGTCCATGCGTTACCGCCTTCGAGGAATGCAAGTCCGTAAATAGTCGTGCTTGGTTGAAGCATGAACGGGAAGTGCAATTCGAGACAGAACCGCGTGTATGCGTAGCCGTCTTTTTTCCACGGCGTGAACGCTCCGTTGTCGTAACCGCGGAGGGCAATCGTTTCTTGTGCGTATCCGTAGCTTCCCGACATGCCGTCGCCGCCGACGAAGAATGTTTCAAACGGCGATTTCAAGTATTTGTTGTAGCTTCCGAGCAATCCGATGTCGGCGCGGGTCATAAGCACGAGGGTCCATTTTCCGGTCGGGTCGGTGAGCGGCGTGTAGGTGCGCGCTTTGAATTTTAATTTCCAATATTCGATCCAACTGTACATTTCTTTTTTCGCAGCTTGCGAGCCTCTTTGGCTTTGTTCGTACAGTGCTTGCCAATTCTTGTCTCTGAACAAAGAAACGGGAGGCGTGATGCTCAAATCAAGCGAAAATTGGCTGCCGCTTCGTGTGTATATCGGGTTGTCGATACTGTTTCGAGAAAGCGAAAGGCCCAACACGAACGAATTGGATGTGCCATTGTTCATGTAAGACAAGTATTCCCAATTTTTCAGATAGTACCAATTGTAGGACAATTGCGCTTGGAACGTGAAGTAGTTGTCCGGCCAATTCAAGCGTTTCCCGAATCCGACGGCCACGCCTGCCATTTGGAGGAACTTATTGGGGTCGTATGCACTTTCATAGCTGTATTGATAGTAATCGGAGTTATATCCCCATCCGAAGCCGTAAGCTCCCATCATGTATGGGTCGTAATAGGAACTGTTGTAGAAATTGGAGTTGACTCCCGTTTGGCGCGAATAGTATGCCGAAACCGATAGCGAGTTCGGCCGTTTTCCTCCGAACCATGGGTCGAGGAATGATACGCTATATGCTTGATAGTATTTTGCGTTTGTTTGCGCGCTGATTGTGAACGTTTGTCCTTCTCCTTGCGGGATGATGCCTTTGTACGACCCCGGGTTAAATAGGTTTTTAATGGAGAAGTTGGTGAATTTCAACGCAACTTTTCCGATAACACCGGTTTGTCCCCAACCGGCCGACAATTCGATTTGGTCGTTGTTTTTGGAAGTCAGGTTGAAAATCAAGTCGACTGTTCCGTTGTCGGGATTCGGTTCCGGTTGGATGTCCATGCTTTCCGGATCGAAATGGCCTGTTTGCGCAATTTCACGGGCGGAGCGCATCAAATCGTCCTTGGAGAAGAGTTCTCCGGGGCGCACGTGCAATTCGCGGCGGATCACTTTTTCGTACAAACGGTCGTTTCCATTGATGACAATGCTGTTGATTGTGGCTTGGGGACCTTCGGAGATGCGCATTTCGAGCGCGATGGAATCGCCTTCGATTTTAGATTCGATTGGGACGAGTTGGAAGAACAAATAGCCGTTGTTCATATACAAGTTGGCCACAGCGTCGTCGTCTTCCAGCGTGCGCTTATTCAAGAGCGTTTGGTCGTAGACATCGCCTGCCTTCATGCCGAGGATGGCATCGAGCGTGGACGAGGGGTACACGGTGTTTCCGGCCCAAGTGATGTCGGAAATGAAGTATTGCTGTCCTTCTTCCACGGTGATGAACACGTCGACAAGTTTGTCGTTGTAGGCAGCGACGCTGTCGCTTACGATTCGAGCATCGCGATAGCCCAATTCGTTGTATTTTTTGATAATTAAGTTGAGGTCGTTCTCATAATCTTGCTCGACGAATTTCTTTTGGCGGAAAAGGTTGACAAGCCGTTTCTTTTCGTTTGTCTTTTTCATCGTGCGTTGAATCTTTTTGTCGCTTAGCACTTTGTTCCCGTCGATATATATTTTGTGGACTTTCACTTTATCGTTTTTGTCGATATCGATGTCGACAATCATTTCGTTTTCTTTGCTCAAATCGGGAGTTTGCCTGATGCCAACGGTGACATTGCTGAATCCTTTTTGCTTGAAATAAGCCGAAATGATGTCTTTGGCGCGATTGACAATGTTTTGCGTGATTTGGTTGCCAATCATTAGGCCGAGGCGCTCTTCGAGTTCTTCGCGTTCGCCTTTTTTCACGCCGTTATAATTGATTTTTGAGATGCGGGGTTGTTGGCGCAAGTCGAATACCAACCATGCCTTGTCGCCATATATTTTTTCTACTTTGATTTGAATTTTGGAAAACAATCCTTGTCGCCAGAATCGCTTGGCAGCGTCTGTGATTGCGCTTCCGGGAATTTCCACGACATCGCCGACAGAAAGCCCTGAATATCCGATAACGATGTAGTCTTCGTAGTTGTCGACACCGGTGACGCGGATTCCTGCAATTTCATATCGTTTTGGCATACTGGAGAATATGACCGTCGGATTGTAGATGGTGTCGTTAGCCTCAGCAGCTTTAATGTCGGGGAATAAAACTGTTGCTACTATTGTCAGAATGAGTAAAACTTTGTATCTCATGTTCGTATAATAGGTTCGTTTTTAGATTTGTCGTATTTGTTCACTCGTTTTGCCAAAACGCCGTTCTCTGGATTGATATTGCAAAATTGCATCGCAAAAATGGTCTTTTGTGAAATCCGGCCAGAACACGTCGGTAAAAAATAGTTCCGAATAGGCAATTTGCCAAAGCAGATAATTGCTTATCCGATAGTCGCCGCCTGTGCGAATTAGCAAATCGGGATCGGGCATTCCGGCAGTGGTCAAGCTGTTGGAAAACATTGTTTCGTCGATTTGCTCCGGTGTAATTTGTTTCGCTATTGCGGCATGGGCAAGTCGTTGAGCGGCTTGTGTCATTTCCCAACGTGCGGAATAGCTGATGGCGAGAGCCAATGTCATTCCGGAACATGCCGATGTGGCATTTTCGCAATTGCGCAACCGGTCGAGGGCGAAGTCGGGGATGCGCGACAAGTCGCCAATGATTCGGAGCTTTACGTTGTTGGCAACCAATCCCGGTGTTTCTCGCTCGATGGCAATGGCAATGAGGTGCATTAGTCCGTCGACTTCTTCTTTTGGCCGACTCCAATTTTCAGTGGAAAAGGTATAAAGTGTCAGATACTTCACGCCAATGTCGGAGGCAATCTCTGTGATTCTCCGGACCGTATTGACGCCTTCCATGTGGCCCATCGAACGGTCGAGATTGCGTTGCCGAGCCCATCGCCCGTTTCCGTCCATGATGATTGCCACGTGGCGAGGCAGCCGTTTTTGGTTTATTTGGTTGATTTTATCTTCTAATGACATCGCTGCGCAATTTTTATTCGACATAATGGCAAATTTTGCATATTTCGCCAAATTCATAGGATACGCTGACCATCAAAGTCGGACACCAATCGGTATTTTTCATAAACGAACTGTCGATGTTGTAAAGATCGGACAATCCGTCTACTTTGTCGTTGAGCATCATGCGTGCTCTCACTTCTAATCCGAGATTCCATTGTCGCGCGAGTTTGTATTTTGCTCCGATGCTAATCGGAATGTGGGGGACGAAAGAGCCGCTTGACGAATAAGCCGCGCCAAAGCCTAATGAAAGGTATGGCGTGATGCGTTTCAGCTTGCGGTAGTCGTCGTTCATTCCAAAGTTGAGGAAGTTGAATTCAAACGCAGCAGCAACGTCGTAGTAGCGTTCGGAGAAGGAGTATTGCTGTCCGTCGGGAAACATGTTGGTGAAATCGGCGGAGTTGCCGCTGATGCCGGCAGTTGTCGCGTCGATTTTCACGGCAAAACGTTTGTTGATGAGATAACGGAAAAGCAAACTGCCGGAGAATCCGGGATTTTTAACGACATTGCTTTGGTTCACATCGCCCAAATAGCCGCTGATGCCGGCTGCAGCTCCCGCTTCAAACCGATATTCCTGAGCCGTTGCGCAAGGGAATATTGCAAGCGAGGCCAACAGTAGAATCAGCTTTTGTCGCATTTTGTATGAGCCGGTTGTTGTGTCCATGAGCAATGTGGTTTGCATCTTTTAGATTAACGGTTTGAATGTCAATCTGTTTATGACGCCTTTCCAAATGTTGTTGAATAAAGTGCCTTGGCTGCTGTACCCTCCAAACATATATATGTATGGGCATTCCCACGACGTGATTGCTTGTGAGGCGCGTGTTGAGACGCCATAGTCGATGGCCCACCACACCGGAAGCGGCTTGGGTGCATATTGTTCCCAACCGGAATTTGCAGAGCGAGTCAAGGTCGAATTGACAACGAAAGCTTGCGCTCCGAATGATTCCGGAATGTAGTCGGGCAATTGGATCAGGTCGTCTCCGATTTTCCAATTGACACCATTGTCGAAGGAAATATATACGTCATTTGTCAGCGTGCCGTCGGCTTTTTTCCCTCCGATGGCTAACAAAACGGGGAATTGAACGTAATTATAGTTGATTTGCCTGTAACTGTAGTATGGGAAAAGCGTTATGCCTGTCATAGGCGGTACGGACTTGTTGCTAAGCTTTTCCCAGTTTGTGCCGTCGTAGCCCCAAAGGTCGCCTGTCGTAACTCCGTCTTGTCGCGTTCCTCCGATGATGAATAATTGAGTTGTCATGCTCCATTCGGAAGAGTATGTGCATGGTTGGGAGAAGCCTTTAATCGGGAACGCATTGTCGATTTGCTTCTTGTCGAGAACACCATTTGGCGTATATGTCTCATGAAAATATGTGCCATTTTCAAAACTGAGGGCAAGCAGGCGGTCGCCATAGCCGGCAATCAAAGATTTGTATTTCTTGCCTGTCGCTTCCCACGATGTCCCGTCGCTTGAACGATAAAGCGCGCCTTCTGCGTCTAAGATGTAGAGCGCGTCGGATGTCGCGCAGAAACTGCTGATGTCGGGCTTGAATCCGAAATCGGCAGATTGCTTGTTCCAACTGTTATAAATTTCCGGCGTGGTTGTTGATGAGATGGTGTATCTTGATTCTTCTTCAATCAAGCAAAAAAGTTTGTCGCCTTGCATCACCGTCTTTTGATTCAGCAATTCCATCGAATATGCCGGCAGGTCTCTTCTTGCCAATTGATTCCAATACAAGGAATCGGATTCGATTTGATGGACGTTGACTCTGATTTCATAGCGTTTGATGGAAATTTCGTCGGCTGCGCGAACAGTCAGATAAACTTTTCCCGTGAAATCGATGCTGTCGGTTGTGGAATTGGTATAAGTATATGTGGTGTCGTTCATCGTTTCGGCACCGTTGATGGTGATTTCGCCGACAGATGTCAAAGATGCGAGCGTAATATTGGCAAGCAGTCTGTTGATTTTTGTTCCTTTTGGCAAGGAGTCGGCATTATAGATGAGCTGCTTGTCGACATCGACGGTAAATTTTACGGAGTCGAGCATGGCCATGACAGAATCGTCTTTTTGAAGGTAGAAACTTGCCACGAGCGTATTTGCAGATGGGATTACCGGCTCGTCTCCGGAGCCGTTTTCCGAGGAAGCACACGACGCGGCAATCAACAACGCGAATGTTGTCAGCACAGCATATACAGGGATTAATCTTTTCATCTTTTTCTGAAAATCTTCTTCATTTAAAGTGCAAATGTATAATTATTTTGTCAATGCCGAAGCGGAAAGAGTGTTAAACAGTCAAACAAAACACAAATAGTTATTGAGAGCAGGGTTGTGGAAATGGAAAATATTGTTGTCTCCGATTTGTCGAACGACAGGCGTAACGTTCGGAAGTTGTGGGGCTTTGACTCCATTTCCGAGCCGGATGGGGGATTGCTCTACGCGAATTTCGTCCCAAAGGTTTAGTTTGAGAAATTCGTTTGTCAGGCATGGCCCGCCTTCGACGAGCAGGGACGTGATGCCACGGTGGTAGAGGGTTTCGCAAATGAATTCAATTGCATGTGCGGAATCTTCGATTGCAAATTCTTCGACATTCTCATTCGGGTTTGCAATGGTGTCGCCTGAATCGGAAAACACCCATGTGGGCAATCCGTCGGTGAATATTTTGCTGTTGCCTAATGCGCGGCATCTGTCGTGGCTGACGACAACGCGTATGGGATTGCGTCCATGCCAGAATCGGGTCGTGAGCGACGGATTGTCGAGTTGCAACGTGTTGGCGCCAATCATGATTGCGTCGGAGCTTGCACGCAGCTTGTGGGACAACAGCAAGGTGGCCGGAGTGGACAGAAGCACCGGCTTTTGGCGAGAATCGCGGGCAATGTCTACAAAGCGGTCGGCGCTTTCGGCCCATTTTAGCATGATGTGCGGGCGATGATGCGTGTGGGCCGTCATAAAACGTGCGTTCAAGTTGCGGCATTCATTTTCTAAAATGCCGACTGCGACGTCGATTCCTGCATCTTGAAGCATTTTGATGCCTTTGCCGCTAACTTTGCTGAAAGGATCGCAACTCCCGACAACGACGCGGGGGATGCGACTTTCAATGATGAGCTTGCTGCATGGCGGAGTTTTTCCATAGTGAGAGCAAGGTTCGAGCGTCACATACAGCGTGCTTTTCGACAATAGCGGCTTGTCGGCGGGGCGGACAGAGGATATGGCGTTGACCTCGGCATGCGCTTGCCCGTAGGCACGATGACAGCCTTCGCCTATGATGCGACTGTCGCAGACAATGACTGCTCCGACCATGGGATTCGGCGAAACGTGGCCTTCGCCGGCTTTTGCGAGCCGTAGGGCGCGACGCATGTAAATTTCATCAATGTTCATTCTTTGTTTTCTCTGAAAACGCTATATTTGTATTTTATAAACAGCATTTCGGGCAGTACGGGCCAATATGCTTGGCAGGCAGCGTGCGATTTGCGTTAACGAAAAATATATGGACGGGCACACATTGGGACAAACTGTCAGCGACATCCGGCAACAATTGTCCGGAAAATATTCTGAACGGGAGGCAAATGCTTTCATTCGCATCATTTTCCGGAATTTGATGCATTATGAACCTGTCGATATATTGCTCCGCAAAGATAGCATTTTGCCAGATTTTATATGTAACAAAACATGGCAAGTAGTCGGAGAACTGTTGAAAAATCGACCGATTCAATATATTTTCGGACAAACCTATTTTTGCGGGCATATTTTTAACGTAAATGAATCGACGCTTATTCCCCGACCGGAAACGGAAGAACTTGTCGACATGATTGTCGATGAAAATCGCGAACGAAAAGATTTGAAAGTGCTAGATGCAGGCACCGGAAGCGGCTGTATTGCCATATCGCTTGCCTTGGCGTTGAAATTTGCGCATGTAAGGGGCATTGATTGTTCGGAAAACGCGTTGGCGGTTGCCCGTGGGAATGCGGAAAAACTGAAAGTTGAAGTAGATTTCGAGCGTTGTGACATTTTGTCGTTGAAAGGCGATGCGGGGCGATATGACATTATTGTGAGCAATCCGCCTTATATCGCGGAAGAAGAAAAACGGGACATGGAGTGCAATGTGCTTGATTATGAGCCGCCGGAAGCGTTGTTTGTGCCTGATGACAATCCATTGCTGTTTTATAGGGCGTTGGCTGTTTATGGCTGTGAGGCATTGACGGTCGGGGGAAAAATATATTTTGAGATCAACAGCCGGTTTCCTGATGAAATGTGCCGATTGTTGTCGAGCTTGGATTATTCGGAAATCGAAACTCGTCGGGATATAAGCGGAAAAGTCCGTTTTGTACGTGCAGCGAAAGGAGGCAAAGCATGAAAGCGAAAAAGGAGCTTTCCTACGAAGAAGCATTGAGCAAGGCGGCAGATTATTGCGCGCGTTCGGAACGGTCGCGCAATGAAGTTTTGCAAAAAATGTTTTGTTGGGGAGTTGCTGCGCCGGACGCGGCACGCATTGCCGATTGGCTGGAAGAAAAAAAGTTTATCGACGAAGAACGATATGCCAAAGCTTTCGTCAACGATAAATATCGGTTTGATTGTTGGGGAAAGAAAAAAATACGGTATGCGTTACGGCGGAATGGCATTCCTGAGCATATCGCGGATTTGGCGCTTGAAGAAATCGATGAGTCGGAATATGTCGGGAATTTGCGCAAACTGTTGGAAACGAAGTGCCGCACGATTGGCAACGGCAGCGATCCGTATAAAATGAAAAACACGTTATTCCGCTTGGCTTTGTCGCGTGGATTTGAAACGCGATTTGTCGCTCCGATAATTTCCGAATTGGTGTCGGGCGCGGACGATTTTGACGAAACGACAATTGAGGAAACAGTATGAAATCGTTGAAGGCTTTGGCGGAGGGAATTGCCGATTTGTTTTTTCCGGCATGTTGCCCTGTGTGTGGGCGGCATTTGGTGCAGGGAGAAGAAGGCATTTGTTTGCACTGCCTTGCGGATATGCCTCGTTTGCGATTTTCTGAACATGGGGGCAATTCGGAAGTGGAGAAATTGTTCTTAGGAAGCAGGATCGTGGAATCCGCAGTGTCGATGTTTCGGTATGGAAGGCTGAGCCCGTATTCGGAGATTCTGAAAGATGTGAAATATCGCAATGTTCCAATGTTGGCAAAGACGTTGGGGAAATGCTTTGCAAGAGAGATTGCCGAAACGGATTTTTTTGCCGATATGGATGTGATTGTGCCGGTCCCTCTTTACAAGCGGAAAATGAATAAGCGGGGATATAATCAGAGCCGGTTTTTTGCAGATGGGTTGTCGGAAAAATCGGGATTGCCCGTTGCTGAAAACTTGTTGATGGCAGTCAGAGACCATGGTTCGCAGACGTTTCTTGGCACAGATGCCCGCCGGCGCAATGTCGAGGGCGTGTTTTCCGCAAACAAGGAAGCGCAAGGGAAGAATATAATTTTGGCAGACGATGTGATAACAACCGGCTCGACATTGCTGGCTTGTTGCGACGCATTGCAGAAAATAGGCGTTGCCAAAGTGAAAATCATCTCGTTGGCTTTTGCAAACATGACTAACGATTGAGGACGAATTTGAAAAGATTTTTTTTGAGGAAATATTTGGAGGCATTTATAATTTTTTAAATATAAGTCTTATCTTTGCACATAAATCTGCCTCTCGGCATAATTGCCTAACAAGCGTGGCGTTGCGGAGAATCAGATTTAAAGAGAAGGATGAACTTTTTAGGTTTTCTCAATTAAATATTCCGACATGAAACAAGTAGATCGTATCTTAGCAGAAAAGTTACTTAAAATCAGTGCAATCAAGCTGCAACCGGAAAATCCTTTTACATGGTCGTCCGGATGGAACTCGCCTATATATACAGATAATCGCAAGACATTGTCATATCCGGAAGTGCGTAATTTTATAAAAGTGGAATTAAGCCGCCTTGTCATGGAAAATTTTCCGGACACGGAGGTTGTGGCAGGCGTGGCAACGGGCGCGATTGCGCAAGGAGCATTGGTGTCGGACACATTGGGTGTCCCTTATATTTATGTGCGGTCTACGCCCAAAGACCATGGCTTGGAAAATTTGATTGAAGGCAATTTGAAGCCCGGGCAAAAGGTAGTGGTGGTGGAAGACCTCGTTTCGACAGGCGGAAGCAGCCTGAAAGCGGTGGAAGCCATTCGGAATGCCGGCGCCGAAGTTGTCGGAATGGTTGCAATCTTCACGTATCAATTCCCCGTTGCTGCAGAAAATTTCAAAAAAGCGAAAGTGCGGTTGCACACGTTGAGCAACTACACCACAATGCTGGAATCTGCATTGGAGATCAACTACATAAAGCCGACAGATCTTGAAACGTTGAAGCAATGGCGTGAAGATCCGGAAAATTGGACGCCGAATCCTGTTATCGATGAATAATTATGACTACGTTTAAGAGTACCGAACGAATAGTTCGAGCAGCGAGAAGCAAAATGTATCGCCGCTTGTCGGATCCGGCGAATTTTCAGAAAGCGACCGACGGATTGCCGGAAGAATTGAAGCATCAAGCCGGCGATATTCGCGTGGACGGCGATACCATCACGTTGAATGCGAAATCGGTAGGCGATATATCTTTCCGCATGGAGCGAGGTGTGGAAAACGAGCGAGTGCATTTGGCGTCGATCTCATCGCCCCTTCCGTTTGGAATCGACATTTTGTTGGCCGACGGTTCGGAGCCTGAAACGACGAATGCACATGTGGAAATTTCCATTGACTTGAATCCAATCATTAAGTCGATGTTGGCAAAGCCTATGCAAATGGTGGCGGAAAAGTTTGCTGATTTGATAGCAACGCTTCCTTACGAAGAATAAAAAGGTCTGCAAATTGAGAAAAGACAAGATGCCGGAGATTTTTATGTTTCCGGCATCTTTTATTAATCGAATCGATACACTTTCGGGTTGATATTTCTAAAATCGGGCATGCACATGCCCGCGTCGGCTCCTTCGAATGTCGGGTCGGCCACAAAGTATTTTTTGCCGTCGACCATGTAGTAAGTGCCGGTTGCCGAACTGTCGGAAAGGCATACAGCTGTGCCGATATGTCCCGGATATTCAACCAGCAGGCATTCGAGATTGAGCACATTTCGAATCAGCATGCCAAAAAATATCGCGCGGTCTTCGCAGTCGTTCCGTTTGTATAAAATCGACTCTTCGGGAAATAGCGGTTTTTCAAATCCAAATTGCTTGTCGTCGGTTTGGTAGTTGAAGGCTTTTTGTACGAAATGCAACAACGTATTGACAGCCGTCATTTCGTCCATTTCTGCAACTTGCATTTTCAATTGTCGCGCAATGTCGTTTCTTAACTCCGGTTGCAATTCGGATTTCGTGTAGTCGACTACGGGGAGTTGCGGATAGTCGGAAAGAATTTCTCGCAAGTTGGCATCTGCTTTGCCGGTTATGGTTATGCCGGCGCCGGAAAGCCGGAAATCTTCCGGTTTCTCGACAAGCATTGGCGGTTGCGAAAATATAGGGTTGAAACTGTATCCTGTGTTTTTGTCGTAGGGGAGAGAATAGGTTTGAATTGTTCCTGTGATGGTTTTTGCTGCCGATGCAGAGTCGAAAAAAATTGAAAAGCGCTTTCCGTCGAGCTCCAAATAGCTGCGGGCGTATATGGTAGTCGTGAACGGCATTAACAGAGTCAATCCGTCATCGTATAATGCAAGGCGGATGTCATAGCCGATATTGCACAAAAGGTATTGGATAATGGCAATGCGCGTGTCGGATGCTTGCCGTGCAGGGAATAGCGTTTCGGCATACGCTTGTGCAAGTTTAAATGCCAACCAGTCGTTTAAGTCGTATTTTCGGATGGCGTTTTTTAGCAAATCTATTGCGCTTTGCGCAGAAGCGTTGTCGTTCAAGTCCCTCCAATAATTGGCAACATTGTTGTTGCTTGTGTTTGAAATGGGATGAATGTCGATGAGAGGAAGGTTGATGTTGGTTCCAAAAAAGTCGACAGATGTCATTCTGACCCCCAACGGCGGCATGTTTGGCAACGCTTCGGGCTCGTCCGGACGTTCCGGCTGCGATTCCGGCAATGGCGGCTGTTCCGGAGCAGGTGCCGGAATTTGCGTGTCGGGCATTGTAGCGTTTTCCGGCATGGAAGGTTGCCGATCGGGTTTGGGGATATTGTTGCTATCCGGAGCCTTGAATATTTGGTAATCGTGCCATGTGTCGCGCAGGAATGATTCGTAGTCGGCCAATATTCCTTGCCTGTAACGGTGGTATCCGGAAAACAGGCTGTCGCGGAAGGATTCGAAATCGCGCAATGCGTTCTGAGCGCCGCAAAGCTGTGCGGCACCCAGAATGATTGCGACTGTCAGTTTATATCTCATTGCGAGTGTTTATTCCGGATTTTCCGGAGAGAACCCTTCTTTTACAAATTCGGAGATTTTATCGGCGTATTGCTGTGCTGCTTGCGATTCGCGCAACGCATTTTCGTAAGCGCGGATACGAGCTTTTGTGGCTGCATTTTCGCTGACGATAAAGAATATTTGCATGTCGTAAGTGCCATTGTCCTTATCTTCGCGGATGATGCAGAAACTTTCTTGAAGCTCGTTCTTGATTTCTTTTTCCAACAAGCGTTCGTAGGCTGCATAGAAATGGTCGAATTCGGCGCTTACGTCGTCGGCGTTGGCGCCGAGATCGGATACGATTCTACCTTTCAGTTTGCTTCCTGCTTGCTGCGCGTAGCTGATATTTGCATTGTTCACAGCTTGTTGCCGGCCGATGTTTCTCGATTTGAAATTATCGGCGATGCCGACTATCTCATAGGCGTCGTTGTTCGGATCGTAGAGTTTTGTGTAGTGTTCGAGCAACGCGACTTCGAGCGTTTTTGTCGTTCCGTAGATTTTCCATTTGTTTTTCTCGAATTCTTTCTTTTTGTTTTTGTAGGCCTTTTTAAGCTGCTTCGCCAACTCTTTGTTCAATTCTTTGTTCAGGTCGTCGTCGGCTTTTGTCGTGTAGACAGGCGCTGCTAAGCATAAAGCTAAACAAATTGCGATTAAGTGTTTCATAATTTTTGGTTTTATAGGTTAGTATTCAATTGTCGTTTAAAAAAATTCAGGTCCGATCAGACCGAAGTCGGGATCGGGTTGCGGTTGCCATGTGCGTACTTTGATGATAGGCGCGTCAGGCCGATTGAGGTCGACCATGAGAAACAAATATCCGGAATCGCCGTAGTTGGAAGAATAGTAATCTTGTTTGATTTGTATGCAGTAGAGTTCTCCGCCTTTGCTCATTTTCCGCACGTCGTTGTTTGAAAAGCGAATGTTTATGAACTCTTTCCCAGCGAAACTTCGTCGCAATCGGTCGATGTATTCATCTTTATTCACTCGCGTGTATCGGACGTATTGGTTGGAGATGAATTGTTCGCTGTTTTCGAGTTCGCGCCCTTTGGGGCGGCGGATGACGCATCCTGAAATGATGACGGCATTGTCGTCGAAAACTTGTTCGATATAGTCGAGCCGTTTTAGCGCATACGCAGTTTTGTAATTTTCGAGAAAATTCATGATTGCATTTCGTGCCGTCAGGCTCCATTCGCCTTTGTTTAAAATGTCGTTTTGTGCGCGATCGCCCAATCCGAATGCGATATAATCGATTTTGTTATCGGAATTGAAAGTGAAAACGACATCTTCGACAAATGATTTCCTCATGCCGTTGCGGAAGGAAAACGACATGGCGGCGTTTCTGCACACCGTTTTCCCGTCGATTTCAGAGAATTGCAGATTTGCAGAGTCGAGGATGCGGGCTTTCCCATAATTGATGAGCTTGCGGAACATGTCGGCTCCATTGGGGGTGAAGTATTGTTCGGCGGCGTTGTAGTTTTTTGAAGCGATGGCATTCAGCACATTATCCATGATGAGCCGATAGGGCGTTTCGTCGATGGCGGAGGCAATGGAATTTGTTTCTGAAGTCTCTATGGCGGGAACTGCCGCATTTTGCTCCGGTTGCGTCGCGTTGACGGCAGCGCCGGAAACTGTGATATACGATTTGCGGAAAGCTTGCCCTTTCACGATGTTGAACACATTTTCTATTTCATTGTCGATATGGGCCTCGTTTCGATATTCATATTCGCATTTGATGCGGATATTGTCGGTTATCGCGCCGGGGCTCAATTCGATTACGCCCCGTCCGTCGCGCGCGCTGTAAATATTGCTCCAATTTTGGCCGTCGAAATAGGTGTAGTCGAAGCTGTCGACCGGACGTTTTTTGTATTCGACGGCTATTTCCATGACGTTGTTTTCCGTTTTAATCGGACGGATGGATATGTTGTCGAATACTGCATTCATTTGGTTCGGAATCCAATTGATTAATATGTGCGTGCCGCTTTCGTCGGTATAGGTAGTTTCGTTGGGGCGTTGCAAGGTTTTCAGCAAGCAAAAAGCCCAATAGTAATAGCGCAAGGCATCGTCGATTTTTCCAAGCCGCTCTCCTTGTTTTGCCAATCCAATCATTTCTTTGATGCGATTTTCGCGCGATTTGAATATTTTGGCTATTTCAGAACGTAGGATATAGCGGCCGATATGGGCATCCGGCTCGTGGGCGATGACGATTTTTCCGGTATTGGTCAATGTGGCTTGCGAATATGTTTCGACTTTCGAGCGGGCGTAGCTTTCTGAATTGGTTTGCCCGTTTTGTTGCAATTCGTCTTCGGTTACGGTGAAAGTGCTCGACACATTGACCGATATTTTGCTGATCAAGTCGGCTAATGCGTGCTTGTCGGCTTCCGCATCGCTTGCTCCCCATCCTTCGCCGTAAAGGTAGAGCGGGCTTTGCTTGATTTCGTCCCAACTGATGGCGCAAAGCGTTTCGCTGCATAGGAGGAGCGTTGCTATTGCAAGTGATATATTCAAAAATCTTTTTTTGCTCATATTCGTACTGTTTGGTTAGAAGATGAGAGAAACGCCCAATTGCAGGTCGAATCCGTCAATGGCATTCTGAAACGAGTCGGAGTATGCCGAATAGGATTCATACATTTCCGACTTGTGGATTGGCAAATAATATTCCGGAGTCACAGTGATGTTCAGCCACGAGGAAATGACCCATGACAATTGCATAGAGCCGACAAAGCCGACTGCGGTGGCCAATTCGGTGGAGTAGTCGTCATCATCGGCAAGAATGATGGCGGCGCCGACTTGTGGCGTCAGCCGGAAATGGTTTCCCAATCGGATTCCCCAACCGGCTTTTGCATTGATGCGGTATATCGACATTTCGGTTGTCACGATGTCGCCGAATGTGTCTGTTGTTTGAAATTCTTCGCTTTTGCCGAACGTGATGCTGGTTTCGAGGTTGAATTTTCCTGCAAAACATCCCATTATCGCTCCCCATCCCTTTGTGTTGAGGGCTTGATAGGTTGCTCCGAGATAGAAGGCATTGTCTTTGATGCGGTTTTCGCGGAAAGTGAAATCGACAGTCTCATTGTAGTAAGGCGTTACTTCGATTTCTTTTTCTTTCGTCCCTTTCCACGTTGAGGCTTTAATCGTGTGTCGGCCAAACGGTATGTCGATACTGCATTCGCGAGTGCTGCTTTGCGTCAAAACGCCGTCGATGTATATCGCTGCCGATGTGTTGGAGCGGATATGCACGGATTTGAACAATGCTTCCAGCGGCATGTAGATATGGTCGGTGGTTTCTCCGATTACGTATGGTTTTGTGACCGTACGGTAGTGGTCGGCGCGAGCCTCGATGATATGTTCCGTGCATGTTACTTGAAGCGTGCATGGCGTGGTGCCGCGATATTCGCCGTCGATATAGATTTGTGCAGGCACGTTGGATGTGAACGACACGTTTTGCTCGTTGTCGAGTTGCAGGGAAATTTCGGCGGTCCTGCCTTCTTTGACGGTGACAGAGCGTATTTCGGTGCGATAGCCCGGTTTGCTCCATTTGACAGAATGGCTGCCGATAATCACGTCTTTCACAAACACAGGCGTTTGCCCGACTATTTTGCCGTCGAGTTCCACGGTGGCATCGATTGGCGACGAAGTGATGTTGACCGCTCCAAAAATCGGAGTGGGGGATGGAATGACGATGTTGGAAGCCGCAGTCAAATCGTCGGCATTGATTGTCCGCGACATGCGTGAAGGCCGATGCCCCGTCTTGCGGGCTTCGAAGAGGTATGTGTCCGATTCAAGCGGCCCTGTCCATGAGCCGCGTCCTTTTGCCTCATTGTTGATATAAATGTCGGCATCTGCATCGGAAGAAACTGTATATTGCCGAAAGTTTGAAACCAAACTGACGGAAATTTGTGCCGTGTCGCTGTCTGTGACGGTGACAGAACGTTGGAATATTTTATAAAGCGGCTTTGTTATCTTCACCGTGTGGTTTCCGCTTAATATTTTGACGGGAGGGAGCGGCAATGCTCCGACATTGCGGCCATCGATATAGACGTCGGCATTGGCAGCATTTGAAGCGCCGTCTATTTTCAGCCAACCGAATCGTGGGCGGAGGTTGATGTCGACAACGGTTTTTTCCGGCCCGACGGAAATTTGCCCGATTTCCGGATGGTAGTCGGCATGTTCGGCGCGGTAGCTGTATGTGCCATAGGTTTTATAGCAGGTTGCCGAGCCGGTTTCGTCCACTTCGATTATTTGGTCGTCGAATTCGAGAAGCGCGTCGGATGGAGTGACGTGGAACACGACCCATTGTTCCATAGGCGCATTTTCCACGATAGTGCGGACTTTGCCTGTGATGAGCACTAACTCATAGGTTTTTCCGCTTTTCACTTGCATGGGAAGCGGATAGCTGCGCAATATTCCCAATTGCGGATGAGATATCGTGAGAAAGCGAACACCGTCGGGCACATAAACCCAAATCTCACCCGATTTCTGCTCGGTTGCCACTATGCCTAATACGCCTGCATCGAAATTGAATCCTCGTTCGGTGGTTACGACTTTGATTAATGCTGCGGTTTGTCCGTTTTGATCAATCTTGGACGTGCCGGCGATATTTGCCGTCAAATCAGTTTCCAATTCGCGAAAACTCGCGACGGAGATTTCCGGATTTTGTGCAGAGGCCGGCAAAGCAACGAATAATAAAACTAAAAAGGAGAGTGTGGATATGATTTGTTTCATTAATAAATTTCGATAAATTTTTCTTTTAGGTTTGTTTTTAGTGTGACAATGACAAATGGGAATGGTTTACCCGAATCAATGTTTTATTTTGCAAATTTATATAAAATCATTATTAAAATGAGGAGTTTGGATTTTTTATTTGCGTGTAGATGAAAAAAGCGCGCCAAATGATGGGCGCGCTTTTTGTTGCAAAGTGTGCAAGTGTGGTTACTTGATTATTTTTTGCGAGAAGATTCCGTTTTCGGTTTGTATTTTGACAATGTATATGCCATTGGGGCAAGCAGACATGTCGAATGCAAACGATTCTGTTGCCGAGGCACCGGCAATTTCTTGTCCGGAAACATTGTAAACGGAAACGGCTTTGAGGGCAGGCTCTTCGACATGGAGCACGCCATCGCTCATGTACACGTACAAGCGAGAGGATTCAAGCTCGTCGACGCTGTCGAAATCGTCGAGCGTGGCAGTGCGGACGGCGGTCTCGTCGTAGATGATGTATTCAAGATCGTCGAACAGCATTTCGCCTTCCCATGCTTGTTGCGGCACATCGGGGGTGTCGTCGGTGTTTTCATGCACGATGAAGAAGCTGTCGAGAATCCATGCTCCGTTCAATTCTTCTGTTCCCGTGAACGCTTCGTAAGGATCGTTTTTCATGTCCCAAGTGATATGTTTCCACCCGCGGAACGATACAGGAATCATGACAGGATGTTTCAATCCGCCGCTGCC
This sequence comes from uncultured Porphyromonadaceae bacterium, assembly GCA_900541555.1. Taxonomy (GTDB): domain Bacteria; phylum Bacteroidota; class Bacteroidia; order Bacteroidales; family Muribaculaceae; genus Limisoma; species Limisoma intestinavium. The sequence goes on from UQKE01000001.1 coordinate 53,959, forward strand.
ATTGTTGGCGCGTACCATGACCGAAACTTTGTTGTTCGAGCCGTCGCCATAGAGCCAGAAGTTGAGCATGCCATTTACGTTGTTGGCGACGACAACACCGGCAGCACTACTGCAGTATTGGCGAATCATCCATGACGGCGTTGTTGCCATGGCGTCGAATGCGTAAGTAAGTTTGCAGCTTCCGGCACTTTCGACAGAATAGGAATCGGAAACGGCAGCCCAGCTATTGGCGTCTTGCACAAGTCCGGCGGAGCTTCCGGAGCCTGCCGGCGCCCACCATCCGGCTTCCGAGTCGAGGTTGCTGACCATCGTGCGGTTGATAACGGGGCGATATTCCGTTAAGAATTTCCAAGAGTATGGCTCGCTTTGGTTTCCTCCGAAATCTTCGATTCCGCCATTGACGCTCACTTGGATGCACTTGTCGAGCGGCAAGTCGTCAGCTAATTTGTAGTGGATCACGGAAATTCCGCCGATTACGGCATGGGATATGGAGCCGCCATAAGTTTTCCCGTCGGAATCTTTGACGGAGATTAGGTCGACGTATTTATCTTCATTCCAATTTATTTCTTCGCTCAATTCGATTCGGATTGTCGGGCGGTTTGTGCCTAATGCTTCTCCGTCGACAGCCGGATCGACTGAAACAATTTCAGGGGCGGTCAGGTCGAGCGGTTCAATCGTGAAGTCGAGCACGTAGTCGCCTCCTTCTTCGCCGTCGCCGTCGCCGTCAAAAAATTGGTTGGTTTGGGAGTTTTTGGCAATGCTTCCATCAATTTTGATTTGATATGAAGTGCCGTTTGTCAGCTTGCTGATGTCGATGGAAAGCGTGTAGTCGTTTTCCCAAGAGAGTGTCACGTCTGCATCGTTGGAAATGGAGAATGCGCTTTCTACCGATGCTCTGTCCATATTGCGCGAGAAAGTCAGCACGATTGGCGCGCGCAATGACACAGCTGTCGGATCGGTAATCGAGATTTGGTCGATTTTAGCCGGAGAAACGGAAGTCATCGTTACGTCGAGCCATGTGACATTTTCGTCAGCTCTTCCTTCGGGAACAGAACGCATTGTGACAGTTTTGCTGACTGTCTCATAGCCATCGGCTGTAAATTCCACATTGTATTCTTTGCCGGCTTCAAGGTCTTCAAACATGTAGAATCCGTTGTGAAGCATGTTAGGGTCTTTGCTATAATTGCTAAACAAGGATTCGTAAGAGTCGGTTGTCACGGTTTTTCCGTCGACCGTCACCGTCACACCGTTGACGGGGACTTCGTTTTCCGAGTTTCTAATGACGCCGACCAGCAATGGTTGTACAGGGTTAGGCACGCCGCAATATTCCAATATCGACCGGAAAGCTGCATAACCTTCCAATTTTTTGTAGTTGGCGTTAAGGTTGCGTTGTTGCTGGAACGCGTTGGTATGGTAGCCGGCTTCGCTCAGCAATGATGGCATGTTGCTTTGCCGGTTGACGGCAAGATATGGGTATTGGTTGGTGTGGGTGGCCGGAGTTTTGTCGTAATAACACCTGTCGTAGTAGTTGCCGCGGGTGTCGATTTGCATGACGCCGGTCAGGTTCGGGCAGAGTATTTCTCCGAACGCTTTTCCACCATTCGGCGTTTTTTCAATTTCAACGCCGTCTTTTCTCCATCCTCCAAACATAGTCAGTGTCGTGTTCGGCGTGTTGCTGTCGCCGGCATCCGAGTGGATGGAATAGTAGAAGTCGGCATCCCACGCGTTTGCCACTGCGATGCGTTCGTTGAGATCGATGAAGTCTTCGTCTGTTTCACGGCATAACTTGATGTTTTCGGCCGGAATGTCGGTGTACTTCAACAAATAGTCGCGGACAGCCCATGCAACTCGCAATGTTTTTTCTGCTTCCGAATAAGAATAAAGACCGCGATTTTCTTTTTGAGCATGTCCGGGGTCGAGATAGAGCTTGAAGTCTTGCAATCCTTCCACCTCGGCCGCATTTATAGTTGCAGGAGCGACAAGCATTGTCGCTGCTATTGCAATAATTCCTTTTTTGATATATGATGTTTTCATGATTCCTTATTTTTTGATGTTCATGATATAAATTCCGCCGTCGAGGTCGTTTTCAAAAACAATTTTCTTTCCGTCGGGCGAGACAGCCGGTGTGAGCGGGAGCAGGGTGCTGTCGTTGAAAAACAAGGTTTCTTCTGCCGTTTCGGTGTTGATTGCATAGAGTTCCGAAGAAGTGAAGATTTCGCCGTTGTCGCGAACGCGGGCCACAATGACATATTTGCTGTCGGGCATCCATGTGGGCTCTGAGCCTTTTCCTATTGAATAGACGTTTGTCCCGTCGCTATTGCACACAAACAAGCCTTTGCCGGCTATTTGAAACGCAATTTTCGATTTGTCGGGCGACAATGCGGGATTCAGAATCGGTTTTCCTGCATAAGCGGCCAATTCGGGAATGCCGGCAGCCGCGTTGAAAGGATCGGAAATCATCAACTCGAATGCCGACAGCGTAGATTCTTTGCTTTGTTTTTTGTTGATGGAAATGGCAACGGGGCGTTTTGCTTTTGTCAATGCAATGTCGGAAACGCTGCGCCATGTGGCTATGCCTAATCCTCTTGTGGCCGGCATGAGCAATTGCGTTTTGCCTGTCGATGCGTCGATTGTTTTGATTTCGTGGTAAATCAAATGTTGTTTTTCCACGTTTGTGCGGACAAGCAACGTTGTGCCATCGGCATTCCACGACATTTTATATCCTACGCCAGCTTCGTCGGATATTTGCGTTGCATTTTTACCGTCGGGCTTTATAAGCCATACGCCTTTAAAGCCATCGCTTGTGAATGCGATTTTTTGTCCGTCGGGCGACCATGTCGGACACATGAATCCGGTTTCTCCTTTCGCGAGCAATTCCGGTTCGCCGGCTTTGGGCTGGGCGAAGCATGCCGGTGCCGACAAAAGAAGAGCTAAAAGAATAAATTTTTGTTTCATAGTTTTATATGTTTGGTTTGTTAGTCTGAGCAATACTCTTAATACAAAGAGTACCATTGCAAATGTAACAAAATTATTTGAATTGGTTCGAACCAATTTAAACTAATTTTAATGCCGCTTTTGTATTTGTTTTTTCATCGGGGCATTCGTGTGGCATTCGTATGCTAAAAAGCTAAAAAGAGCAGATGAGGAATGGGGATTAGGAAAATTTGAGTAACTTTGCATGGTTTTCTCGATGGTAATCTTGCGAACCGCAAAAGCAGAAAGTAATCCTAAAAGATGATATGAGAGAAACGAAAAAAGCAATCCTTCTCCTTGAAGACGGTACAGTCTTGGAAGGGAAATCGTTCGGTTGTGAAAAAACGTGTGCCGGAGAAGTCGTGTTTAGCACGGCAATGACGGGGTATCCCGAAAGTTTGACCGATCCGTCGTATGAAGGACAAATCCTTGTGACAACATTCCCATTGATTGGCAATTACGGTGTTCCTCCTAAGACTCAGGAGAGCGGGCTTTCTCGCTATTTGGAAAGCGAACGCATCCATTGCGAAGCAATCGTGTGCCAAGACTATTCGTGGGAATACAGCCATTGGCTGGCTGCCGAAAGTTTGTCGGAATGGCTGCAATCGGAGAATGTGGCGGGCATCTATGGAATAGACACGCGCGCACTGACAAAACGATTGCGCGAGAAAGGGTCGATGTTGGGCCGGATTTTCATAGGCGGCGAGCCGGACGATGGCAATTTTTACGATCCGAATAAAGAAAACTTGGTGGCGAAGGTGAGTTGCAAAGAAGTAATCACTTATGGCAGCGGCGAAAAAACGGTGGTATTGGTGGATTGCGGCACGAAAAACAATATTATTCGCTGTCTTGCGAATCGCGGGGTGAAAGTCGTGAGAGTGCCTTGGGATTACGATTTCAATCAGTTGGCTTTCGACGGCTTGTTTATTTCCAATGGCCCCGGCGATCCCGACATGGCCGGAAAAACGGTTGATCACATTAGGACGGCTTTGTCGGGCTCGAAGCCGATTTGCGGCATTTGCATGGGAAACCAATTGCTCGCCAAAGCATCCGGAGCGAAAACTTATAAATTGAAATATGGTCATCGAAGCCATAATCAGCCTGTGCGGAAAGTGGGAACGAACCAATGTTTCATCACATCGCAAAACCATGGCTTTGCAGTCGATAATGCTACGCTTGGCGGCGATTGGGAACCGCTTTTCATCAATATGAACGACGGGACAAATGAAGGCATACGCCACAAAACGAAACCGTTTTTTTCCGCTCAATTCCATCCGGAAGCGTGCAGCGGCCCGTTGGACACGGAGTTTATTTTCGATGGATTTATAAACATGTTGTAATTTCTTAAAACCATATACAAATGTCAGGATTGGGCGAGACGCACATCAAAAAAGTATTGCTTCTGGGTTCCGGAGCTTTGAAAATCGGCGAAGCCGGAGAATTCGACTATTCGGGCTCGCAAGCATTGAAGGCATTGAAAGAGGAAGGTATCGAAACGATATTGATAAATCCAAATATTGCGACGGTCCAAACTTCGGAAGGTTTTGCCGATAAAATTTATTTTTTGCCGGTATCTGCCTTTTTTGTGGAAAAGGTCATAGCCAAAGAGCGCCCGCAGGGCATTTTGTTGGCATTTGGCGGGCAAACGGCGTTGAATTGCGGCGTAGAGCTATATCGTTCCGGAGTGCTTGAAAAATACGGGGTAGAAGTCCTCGGCACGCCGGTGCAAGCGATTATGGACACGGAAGATCGCGAGCTTTTTGTGGAAAAACTCGATGAGATAAACATCAAGACAATCAAAAGCGAAGCCGTTTCGACAGTGGAAGGGGCTATTGCCGCTGCCGAAGATTTGGGTTATCCTGTGATTGTCCGTGCGGCTTATGCTTTGGGCGGCCTCGGAAGCGGTTTTTGCGACAATCGGGAGCAATTGGTGCCGTTGGTGGAGAAAGCGTTGTCGTTCTCGCCGCAGGTGTTGGTGGAGAAATCGCTGAAAGGTTGGAAAGAAATCGAATACGAAGTGGTGCGCGACCGCTACGACAACTGCATCACGGTCTGCAATATGGAGAATTTCGACCCGCTTGGCATTCATACGGGCGAAAGCATCGTAGTGGCGCCTTCGCAGACACTTTCCAACGACGATTATCACTTGCTTCGCAAATTGGCGATAAAAATCATTCGCCATATCGGCATTGTCGGCGAATGCAACGTGCAATATGCCTACGATCCTTCGTCGATGGACTATCGGGTGATAGAAGTGAATGCCCGTTTGAGCCGCAGTTCCGCCCTTGCGTCGAAAGCTACGGGCTATCCATTGGCTTTCATTGCCGCAAAATTGGGTCTCGGCTACGGATTGTTTGATTTGAAAAATACGGTGACAAAAGTCACATCCGCTTTCTTCGAACCGGCGTTGGACTATGTCGTATGCAAAATTCCGCGTTGGGATTTGGGCAAATTCCATGGCGTGAAGAAAGAGATCGGTTCTTCTATGAAATCGGTTGGCGAAGTGATGGCCATCGGCCGCACTTTCGAGGAAGCCATTCAGAAAGGTTTGCGGATGATCGGACAAGGAATGCATGGTTTCATTGAGAACAAACAGATGTCGGTTCCCGACATTGACAAAGCCTTGAAAGAGCCAACCGACAAACGTATTTTTGTCATTGAATCGGCCTTCCGCCAAGGGTATACAGTGGACAAAATCCACGAGTTGACGAAAATCGACAAATGGTTTCTTTATAAACTGCGCAATCTGATCGACACGGCAAAAGAATTGGAAACTTATAATGTGCCGGAAGCCGTTCCGCAAGCGTTGATCCGTCAGGCAAAAGAGCAAGGATTCTCTGATTTCCAAATTGCGCGAGCTGTGTTGAAGCAGGAAATGACTAATGCCGAGGCGTCAAATCGTCGTGTGCGCGCTTTGCGGAAAAGCTATGGCATCACGCCGGTGGTGAAACAAATCGACACATTGGGCGCAGAATATCCGGCGCGGACGAATTATTTGTACCTGACATACAATGGGACGGAGCATGATATTGCCTATGAAGGAGATGGCAAATCGGTGATTGTGCTTGGTTCCGGCGCATACCGCATCGGCAGTTCGGTGGAATTCGACTGGTGTAGCGTGAACGCATTGATGACAGTGGCAAAAGAAGGATGGCGTTCGGTGATGATCAATTATAATCCGGAAACGGTATCGACCGATTATGACATGTGTGATCGCCTTTATTTTGACGAACTCACCTATGAACGTGTCATGGACATTATCGACCTTGAAACGCCTCATGGCGTGATCCTTTCCACCGGAGGTCAGATACCTAACAATTTGGCTACGCGCTTGGATGAAGACGGCGTGTCGATATTGGGCACGTCGGCATCGAGCATCGACAACGCCGAAGATCGCCACAAATTTTCTTCCATGCTCGACCGGTTGCACATCGATCAGCCACGTTGGCGCGAATTGACCTCGATGGACGATATTCACGAATTTGTCGAAGAGGTGGGCTATCCGGTGCTTGTGCGTCCTTCTTATGTGTTATCGGGAGCGGCAATGAACGTATGCTCCAACGATGAAGAATTGGAACGCTTCTTGCAACTTGCGGCAAACGTGTCGAAACAGCATCCGGTTGTCGTGACCGAATTTATCGAACATGCCAAAGAAATAGAGATGGATGCCGTGGCGCAAAACGGAGAAATCAAGGTGTATGCCATATCGGAGCATATCGAATTTGCCGGCGTGCATTCGGGCGACGCCACGATTCAGTTCCCTCCACAAAAATTATATGTGGAAACGGTGCGCCGCATTAAGAAAATTTCGAGCGAAATAGCCAAAGCGTTGAATATTTCGGGCCCGTTCAATATCCAATATCTTGCCAAAAACAATGATATAAAGGTGATTGAGTGTAACTTGCGCGCATCGCGGAGCTTCCCGTTTGTTTCGAAAGTGCTGAAATTGAATTTTATCGATTTGGCAACGAAAGTGATGTTGGGAATCCCAGTGGAAAAACCTAATAAGAGTGCGTTCGATTTGGACTATGTCGGAATCAAAGCGTCGCAATTCTCATTCTCTCGGCTTCAAGGAGCCGATCCGGTGCTTGGGGTCGACATGTCGTCGACCGGCGAGGTTGGATGTCTTGGCGACGACACGTCGGAGGCCATATTGAAATCCATGCTTTCTGTGGGCTATAAAATACCGGAAAAATCGGTGCTTTTAAGCACAGGTTCGGCAAAGCAAAAAGCCGATATGCTCGACGCAGCGGCCATGTTGGCAAAGAAAGGCTACAAGCTTTATGCAACGGGCGGAACATACAAGTATCTTGCCGACAATAATATTCCTGCGGAGCATGTGTATTGGCCAAGCGAAGAGGGAATGCAACCGCAAGCGTTGGACTTGCTTCACAACAAGCAAGTGGAGTTGGTAGTGAACATCCCTAAAAATTTAAGCAGCAAAGAATTGAGCAATGGCTATAAAATCCGTCGCGCGGCAATCGACTTGAATATTCCGTTGGTGACGAATGCCCGTTTGGCATCGGCATTTGTCGATGCGATTTGCAAATACACGATGGACGATATTGAAATCAAATCTTGGGACGAATATTAGAATTATACTGTTATGAATAAATTATCATTGATTTTGTGCGCGGCGTTTGTGTCGTCGGCAGCAATGGCTTCTGCTGCGGAAAAAGAAGAAGCTCAGCAAGACACGGCTTTTGTCTTTACCGACGTGAAGGTGAATCCGACCACTTCCGTGAAGGACCAACACATGTCGGGGACATGCTGGAGTTTTTCCGGGTTGTCGTTTTTGGAAGATGAATTGCTGAAAAATGGCAAAGGCGAATACGATTTGTCGGAAATGTTTGTGGTAAGGCAATGCTATATCGACAAAGCAATTAATTTTGTTCGCTACTATGGAAAAACCAATTTTGGAGAGGGTGGCGGTTTGCTCGACATTCCGTATGTCTACAACAAGTATGGCATGGTTCCGGAATCAGCATACAATGGATTGCAATATGGCGAGGAAAAACATAATCATGGAGAATTGGCGGCCGTATTGACTGCCTATCTTAACGAGATTGTAAAAAATCCGAACGATAAGCTGTCCACTGCTTGGCTCAACGGTTACATCGGCATCCTCGACGCTTACCTCGGCAAAGCGCCGGAAACATTTGAATACAATGGCAAAACCTATACGCCGAAAAGCTTCGCGCAAGAACTCGGTTTGGACATGAACGATTATCTGCCTGTCACTTCATTCTCTCACCATGATTTTTACAAGCCGTTTGTGCTCGAAGTGCCCGACAACTGGGACCACGGTTTGTACTACAATGTGCCAATGGAAGAAATGCAGCAGATTGTCGACAACGCCATCGAAAAAGGTTATACGGTGCTTTGGGCAGCCGACGTGAGTGAAAAAGGTTTCAAATGGTACGACGGAGTAGCATTGATGCCGAAAGTAGACAGAAACAAGGCAAAAGAAGGCACGGAATTGTCGCGCTGGGTGAAATTGAAAGATTCTGAAAAAGAAGATGAAATGTACGATTTCAAGGGCCCGGTAGAAGAAATAGAAGTAACGCAAGAGTCTCGCCAACTAGGTTTCGACAATTATGAAACTACCGACGACCACGGCATGGTGATTGTCGGAACGGCTGTCGACCAAAAAGGAAATAAATACTACAAGGTGAAAAACTCGTGGGATTCGGAGCAGGTATACGACGGCTATTTCTACATTTCGATGCCGTATTTCCTTGCGAAGACAATGAGCATCATGGTGAATAAGGATGCTGTTCCTTCTGAGATCCTTGGCAAATTGAACATGTAGGGATATTCTTGAAATATAAGTTTGCAGCTCCCTCTGTCGTTATTTGTGGCGGAGGGAGCTATGTTTTTGTGGATTGAGTTGCCGATACGCGATCGAAATTTTTTATTTTTTGCAAAGGTGTGCTTCATTTTGGCACTTGATGACTTTTACTTTGCAGCAGAATTGATATTAAACCATTTAATAGTAAGTAGTATGGCAACAAAGAATTGGAACAACGAATTTATGGCTCATGTCTTGGAAGAAGCCGCATGGGAGGAATTGTCGCGTGAGTTAGCTTGGAATGAACAGCTGTTGGAAAAGTACAAAGACAAGGTGAGGTGGAAAGAAATTTCTGCCAGTAGAGAAACCCTTTGGACTGTATCCATGATAGAGAAATTCAAGGACAAAGTCGATTGGGATGAATTTTCAGGTTCCGACAATGAGCACTTGTTCACTGTGGAAAATCTGGAAAAATACAAAGATTATTGGAAATGGTCTGAATTATCAAGAAATCCTCATGTGAAAATAACTCCCGCGCTTTTGGAACAGTTTGCCGAGTATTGGGATTGGAGCAAAATCATAGACTGTTATTATTTGGATAAGCTGTATAGTATGGAGTTTTTGGAGAAATACAAGGATTACATTCCGGCATCTGCACTTCAGTCTTCCTGCTTATGGGGAAAATTGGTTGAAGACGAAAAGCTACAATTAAAGATGCGTATCCTTTCATAAAACAAAATGAAAACCATAGAAGGCTATAACGTAAAAATCTATACTGACCGTATCGAGGACAGTGCAAAAGAGCAAATCAAAGAGTTGCTGTCCATCGATGTGTTCAGCCGATGCAAAATCCGCATCATGCCCGACGTTCACACCGGTGCCGGTTGTGTAATCGGATTCACCGGAAATTTGGGGGACAAGGTAATCCCCAACATTGTAGGCGTAGACATCGGATGCGGGCTGTTGGTGCAACCGTTTGTTTGCGTTAAAGAGATTGACTTCCATGCCTTGAACGAGTATATTTTGCAAATCATTCCGTCGGGGCGCAATTTCCGCGACAACAGCTATGCTCAGCTTCCGCAGAAATATATGGACGTGCATAAGGAAGGCAAAGATATTGTTAAACAATTGCGTTGCTATCGCGAATTGAAAGAGGTCAAAAGGCTCTACCTTTCTATCGGGTCGTTGGGCGGCGGAAACCATTTCATCGAATTGGACAAGGATGAAAGTGGCATGACCTATTTGGTGGTACACACCGGAAGTCGTAATCTGGGAAAGCAAGTTGCTCAGATTTATCAAAAGTTGGCTGTAAAATGCCAATCGGGTTGGGCAGAACTGATGGAGGCACAAAACCGGATGATTGCCGAATACAAGGCGGCAGGAAGAAAGTCGGAGTTGCAAGATGCTATTCGCGACCTGCATAACTCCTTTAAGATGCGCAAGCCGACGATTCCTCCCGACTTGTCTTATTTGGAGGGAAGCTGCCGAGACGATTATTTGCATGATATGCGCCTTTGCCAATATTGGGCAGGCTTGAACCGTCGTTTGATAGTCGATCTTATCATGGATTATTTTATACGGCAAGGCAATGCAGCGATTAGGCAGCACGAACTCGCTTTTGAGAGTGTGCATAATTACATCGGCGATGACAACATTATCCGCAAGGGGGCTATATCGGCTTATTCGGGACAGAAATGCATCATCCCGCTGAACATGCGCGACGGTTCGCTGATCTGTATCGGCAAAGGCAACGAGGATTGGAACAATTCTGCCCCACACGGCGCAGGGCGTATCATGAGTAGAGGACAAGCATTTAAGAATATTTCGATGGATGCCTATCGTGAATCCATGCAGGGCATTTATAGCGAATGCCTGTCGGAAAATACCAAAGACGAATCGCCTATGGTGTATAAGCCAAAAGATGAAATTGTTGGAAACATTGGTGATACGGTAGATATTGTGAATGTGATAAAGCCGATATACAACTTTAAGGCGGCTGAATAGCGCGATATAGCAACGTTTTATGCCGGTTGGAAGCACACGAATGATTTTGTAGGGACAAGTAGCTAAATGATTATGGGTTGTTGCCGGACGTTTTGTTGATGTCGAACAAGACTCCGGCAACATTTTTTCAACCATGTCGGGAATTTTGTAAATGTTTTTTGCAGGAATGCCGGTTGCTTGGAGGAAGCGATGCGGGCATGGACTTTTTGAGTAGTATTCGGGGCGTTGCCGAAAAACTCGCAATCGGTTCTGAATCGACCATCGGAAGCATTGTGTTCATGCAATATGTGGCAGATTATGGAAGCCGGAGCGGTTTGGAGTCGATGGTTTGTTTTGATTAATTTGCAGGCGTTCCGGCATTTTTTCGTACCTTTGACGTTCGAAAAAACGAAAATTGTTCGTCGAGAATGGTTTCCATACAGGGTTTGAAAGTAGAATTCAATAGCATTGTTCTTTTCAAGGACGTCAATTATGTCATTAATAAGAAAGACAAAATTGCGTTGGTTGGGAAGAATGGGGCTGGCAAGTCAACAATGCTTAAAATCATAGCCGGTTTGCAAGAGCCGACAGCGGGCGTAGTGGCCAAACCGAATGATTTGACGGTGGGCTATTTGCCGCAACAAATGACGCTGACCGATGAACGCACGGTTTTTGAAGAGGTGAAAACTGTGTTTGGGGAGATTGAGACGCTGAAAGAGAAATTGGATAGCGTAAATTGCGAATTGGCAGAACGAACCGATTATGAGAGCGAAAGCTATCAGCGGCTTATCGACAAAATGACGCAGCTCAATGATGATATCCTCTTGAAGGAAAGCAACAATTATGAAGCGGAAATCGAAAAAACGTTGATGGGGCTTGGATTTGAACGGACAGATTTCGGACGGATGACGTCGGAATTTAGCGGCGGTTGGCGAATGCGCATCGAGCTTGCAAAATTGTTGTTGAAACATCCCGATTTGCTGCTTCTCGACGAGCCGACGAACCATTTGGACATCGAATCGATTCAATGGCTTGAAAATTTCCTGAAACAAAAGGCGAATGCCGTCGTGCTTGTGTCGCACGACCGCGCTTTTATCGACAATGTGACGAATCGCACCATCGAGATTTCGTGCGGCAAGATTTATGATTACCAAGTGAATTATTCCAAATTTGTGACGTTGCGTCAGGAGCGCATTGAACAGCAAATGCGCGCCTACGAAAACCAGCAAAAGCAGATTCAAGACACGGAAGAATTTATCGAGCGGTTTCGTTATAAGGCCACGAAAGCGGTGCAGGTGCAAAGCCGCATCAAGCAGCTTGCGAAAATCGAACGCATTGAAGTGGACGAGGTCGACAATTCGAAGTTAAACTTGAAATTTCCACCCGCGCCGCGTTCGGGCGATTATCCGGTGATATGCGAAAATGTGGGCAAGCGTTATGGCGACCATCAAGTGTTTGACCACGTGGATTTGACGATTAAACGAGGCGAGAAAGTCGCGTTTGTGGGAAAAAACGGCGAGGGAAAATCGACGCTGGTGAAGTGCATCATGAATGAAATCCCATTCACCGGCATGTTGAAGATCGGACATAATGTGAAAATCGGGTATTTCGCACAAAACCAAGCATCGTTGCTCGACGGCAATCTGACGGTTTTTGATACAATCGATCGTGTGGCGGTGGGCGACATTCGCACAAAAATACGCGATATTCTCGGCGCTTTCATGTTTGGCGGCGAGGCTTCCGACAAGAAAGTAGCCGTATTGTCGGGTGGCGAGCGCACTCGGCTTGCAATGATTCGCTTGTTGCTTGAACCGGTGAATTTGTTGATACTCGACGAGCCGACGAACCATTTGGACATGAAGTCGAAAGATGTGTTGAAACAAGCGATCAAAGATTTCAACGGGACGGCGATAGTCGTGTCGCACGACCGTGATTTCCTCGACGGGCTTGTGGAGAAAGTCTATGAGTTTGGAGGCGGGAAAGTGAAAGAACATCTTGGCGGAATCTATGATTTCCTCCAAGCGAAGCAATTGGAGTCGTTGCGCGAATTGGAAATGCCGTCGCGACAAGAATCGAAAGCAAAACCGCAGGTTTGCGAACAACAGCAAACACCGGCAAAGCCGGAATCCGGCAAATTGTCGTATGCCGCGCAGAAAGAAAAAGCGCGCATGATCCGCATGGCGGAAAAACGAGTGAAAGACGCAGAGGACAAGGTGGCGGCTTTGGAGGCGGAAATTGCCGATTTGGAAGCGAAGCTGTCGGCCGGCGATATTTCCGACAATTCCTTGTTCGAGCGGCATGGCGCTTTGCGGAAACAGCTTGACAACGCTATGAGCGAATGGGAGTTGGCTTCTATGGAAAAGGAACAAATAATCAACTAAATTTATATGTTATGAAATCAAGAAATGTATTTATGATCTTGACGTTATCGTTGGCGACGGCATTGCCTGCAAGTGCGGCAGAGCCGTTGGCCGGAGTGCATCGGGAGAACCTTGACGAATCGGTTTCTCCTCGTGAGGATTTTTATCAATATGCTTGTGGCGGATGGCAAAAATTGAATCCGTTGAAACCGGAATATTCGCGCTATGGCTCATTCGACATTTTGGGCGAGAACAACAAAAAGCAACTTCACGAATTAGTCGAAGCGCTTCGCGATAAACAACATGCAAGGGGAACTGTCGAACAGAAAATAGGCGATTTGTATGCCATGGGCATGGATAGCGTCAAACTGAATAAGGATGGCGCGAATCCTGTAAAAGCCGACATCGCGCGCATTGCAAATGCCAACCGCGAAGATTTGACAGACGTGATTGCGTGGATGCATAATTTCTCTTCGCCGTTTTTTGGAGTTGGCGTTATGGCCGATTTGAAAAATTCCGATATGAATATTTTGTATTGGGGACAAGGCGGCCTCGGCCTCGGCGACCGTGATTATTATCTTTTGGACGACGAGCAAACAGTGAAGATCCGAAATGCGTATAAAGAGTTTGTCGTGAAGTTGCTGATGCTTGCCGGCTACGACGAGCAGCAAGCAAGCGTGATGCGCGATCATGTGCTCGACATCGAAACGGAATTGGCGAAAGCCGCAATGACCCGCACGGAAATGCGCGACTTGGCGGCGCAATACAATATTCGCACGCTTGCCGAAGTGGAAAAGGCTTGCCCGTCTGTCGATTGGAAACAATATTTGCAAGCAATGTATTTGCCGGTTGTCGACAATATGTGCGTGATGCAAACAGCATCGTTGGACAAGGTGAACGAATTGTTGACGACGAAAGATTTGCAAACGGTAAAAGACTATTTGATTTTCCATCTTGTCAATGCGGCATCCGACTACATGAGCGATGATTTCCGCACCGTCAATTTTGAAATGAGCAGCGTCATCTCAGGCGCAGAGCAAGACAAACCGCGTTGGAAACGTGCGCTTGCCGTCCCCGACGGAATGCTCGGCGAGGCTCTCGGACAAATTTATGTGGCTAAATATTTTCCGGAAGAATCGAAACAACGCATGTTGGAACTTGTCGGAAACCTGAAAACGTCTTTGGGTGAGCATATCCAAGCTTTGACGTGGATGAGCGATGCTACGAAACAACGCGCTTTGGAAAAATTGGCGGCGTTTACAGTGAAAATCGGTTATCCCGACAAATGGAAAGATTATTCCGGCATTGACATTAATCCGGATGCTTCTTATTGGGAGAACGTGAAAGCAGCTTGCATATTCCACACGAAAGATCAAAACGTGAAATGCGGCAAGCCGGTGGATCGTGCAGAGTGGGGCATGACGCCGCAAACGGTCAATGCATACTACAATCCGACGACCAATGAGATTTGTTTCCCTGCCGGCATTCTTCAAGCTCCGTTCTTCTCTCCGGATGCCATGGATTGCGAAAATTATGGAGCAATCGGCGTGGTCATCGGTCATGAAATGACGCATGGATTTGACGATATGGGCCGTCAATTCGATAAGGTTGGAAACATGGTGAATTGGTGGACAGAGGAAGACGCTGCAATGTTCAATAAACTTGCAGATCAGCTTGTGGCTCAATTCGACAGCATTAAAGTGCTTGGCGACGAACATGCCAATGGCCGTCTTACGCTGGGCGAGAACATTGCCGATCAAGGCGGATTGCGCATTGCTTATTCGGCATATTTGAAAACGGCAGAAGCAAAAGCCAACAAAACTGTTGACGGATTCACGCCTGCGCAACGTTTCTATTTGTCGTATGCAAATGTATGGGCCGACAATATTCGCGAAGAAGAAATCCTTCGCCGTACGAAAATCGACGAGCATTCGCTTGGACGATGGAGAGTGAACGCTACATTGAAAAACATCGATACGTTCTATGAGGCGTTTGGCATAAAGCCCGGCGACGGAATGTATTTGGCTCCTGAAAAAAGAGTCGTGATTTGGTAAAAAATATTGATAATTGCAATTTGGAAAGACGGAGGTGCGTGAATGTCGCATCTCCGTCTTTTTTTCGTTTGTAAGAGCACGAAGTGGAATTTATTGGCAAGAGCGGAGGAAGTTGGTGCAACCATGACTGCTTTTATTGAAGAGGGCGATGGCGTTGTCGCGGAAAAAATGTAAATTTGTCATTCAAAACGTAGCTAATGAAGGCAAAATTTAGTTTCACTTTTCTTATACTTTGCGTATTTTTCAGCGTATTCCTTATTTTGGCGAATTTGCTGGAAGTAAAAATTGTAGACCTCGGCATAATGACGGCAACCGGCGGATTGATCGTTTTTCCGATGTCGTATATCATTAATGACTGCATTGTAGAGGTGTATGGCTTTCGGATGGCGAGATTTGCCATTTGGTTGGGTTTTTTCATGAACCTGCTTGCCGTCATCGTTATTCAAATAGCGTTGTTGCTGCCCCCCGACGCTTCATGGAACGGACAGCCGGCGTTTGAATCGGTGTTTGGAAGTTCGGCGCGGATTTTGTTTGCCAGCTTCACGGCAATGATATGCGGTTCGATGGTGAATGCCTATGTGATGAGCAAGATGAAACTGGGACAGCATGGTCGTCGCTTTTCGCTTCGTGCGGTAGCATCGACTTTGTTGGGCGAAACAGTCGATTCGCTTGTGTTTTTCCCGATAGCCTTTTATGGCGTGCTTCCCAATGAGACGCTGTTGGCGCTGATTTGCACGCAAGCCGGATTGAAAACTTTGTATGAAATCATCGCATTGCCGGTAACGGTGCGTGTGGTGAAAGTGTTGAAGAAAAAAGAAAACTTGGATGTCTACGATTATAAGGTTTCTTATAAGTGGTGGCGCATATTCGATTTCTGATGGATAGGCAATTGTTTGGCGACATAACGACGGTGTTTGTCGATTTGGACGACACGATATGGGATTTTACAGCAAATTCCAAAGTGGCGATGCGCGACGTGTATATGCGTTACGGTCTTGACGCGCAATGCCCGTATGAGCAATTTATTGCTTGCTATCTGCGGCATAATGAGGAATTATGGACGCTGTACCATCATGGAAAGATTACGCAGGAATATTTGAAAACGGAACGCTTCCGTGTCTCATTTGAAGAATGTGGCATTGAGTTTCAGGATTCCGGAATGCCGGCTCGTTTCGACCACGATTATTTGGAAAAAATTGTGACGTTGGAAAAAATTGTGGATGGAGCTTATGAGCTGCTTGAACATTTGCAAAAGAGAGGAGAGGTGCATGTATTGAGCAATGGCTTTAAAAATTTGCAATTTCGGAAACTGAAATCAGGGAAGTTGGACCGATACATATCGAAAGTGGTGCTGTCCGACGATATTGGCGTGACGAAGCCCGACAGGCGCTTGTTTGACTATGCGCTTCAAGTGGTTGGCGGAGAAGCGAGCACGACGGTGATGATAGGCGACAATTACGATGCCGACATTCTCGGAGCGCACGATGCAGGATGGCGCACGGTGTTCCTCGATCGGAAGAATCTGAATCCGGAGCCCAATGTTGCCGATTTGACAGTGTCGAGGCTGACCGATATTATTCCTTGGTTGTAGACAACAACGAAACGCCGTCGATTTGTGTAATCTTTTCGATTATAGCGGCCGCGTAATCGGAACGTATGGAAAATTTCATCGTGCAACAGTTGTCGAAAGTTTGCCCTAAGATTTGAATATCGTCGCGTTTTGTCGCTTTCATAACTTCGTTCATCGAGAGATAGGGGAATGAAAACTCGATGGCGGTTTGCTCGTGGCATTCGATAATTTCCCCATTTCTGATGGCTTCGGCGGCCGCCTCTTTGTAGGCGACAATGAGCCCTGAGGTTCCTAATTTTATTCCGCCAAAATATCGAACCACGACAATGACAATGTTCGTAAGTCCGAAAGAGTTGATTTGCCCCAATATGGGACGTCCCGCAGTGCCCGATGGCTCTCCATTGTCGTTCGACATGAATTCCGCGCGCGAAGCGCCGATCATGTATGCCCAGCACACATGGCGAGCATCGAAATAATCTTTTTGGTAGCGTTTGATTATGTTTCTTGCTTCTTCAGCAGAACAGACCGGATGGGCAAACGATAAGAATTTGCTCATCTTTTCTTTGTAGATGCCTTCCGAGGGTGCTTTCAGCGTATGAAATGTGTCGCTCATCAGAAATGCCGGTTAGTCAAGAAAAGAACCGCAAACGCGAGCTTGAATCGCTGTTGTTTGCGGTTTCTGTATTGTTGTTTAGTTAGTATTTGTCTTCTTTTGCTGTGTTTTCAATTTCTTCCGCTGTGATTTTTACACGGTCGAGTGCGCGCCAAGCATATATAATGTAGGCTAAGACAAACGGAATCAGTAGCGACACGATGCTCATTGCGGTCAGCGTGAATTCGCTCGACGAACTGTTGCGTATGGAAAGCGAACTTTCCACATCCAACAATGAAGGATAGTATGCTGTGTCGTTGAATCCGGCCATCCAGAAAAGCGACAAAACAACGCAAATGGTGCCGATGCCTGAAATCCAAATGCCTTTGTTGAAGCGATCGGATAAGATTGTTTTTCCGATGCCTAACAAGACAAGGACAGTGCCAATTAAGAAGAATGCAGGAATCCACCATGTGGAGATAAGATTATGGAAATACTTATATTCGACCCATTCCATGCGATCGCCTGTTGTCGATACGCCATTGGCAGTCAGCAGGAGATAGACAAACAGCAAGAAGAATGGCACGAACAACAAACTGTTGAAAAGCAATTCTTTTCGTTGTGCTTTGCAGAATGCCTCGTCGTTGATGTTGTTGATAAAATAGAGCGATGCCAACACGCGGGCAAGCATCAGCACCGTGATGCCAAGCGACAGATTTTTTAGCGATAAAATCGCCTCCAATCCGTGAGTGTCGCTCCATTGGGAGATAGCCGATGATTGCGGATTCAAGATGTTGGCCTTCTCAACGGTAAATTCAGCTCCGAAAAATATTGTCCCGACTGCGACGCCCAACAAAAGCGGTCCGGCAAATCCATTGATGCATAGAAGCACGTCGTATGTCTTTGTGCCGTATATATTGCCTTCTTTGCTTCGGTATTTATAGGCTACGGCTTGAATGATGAAACTAAACAAAATGAGCATCCATAGCCAATATGCCCCGCCGAAACTGGTGGAATAAAACAGGGGAAAGGATGCGAAGAATGCGCCGCCGAAAACGACTAGCGTCGTAAACGTAAGTTCCCATTTCCGGCCAAGCGAATTGACCATCATGGCGCGATGGCTTGGCTCGGAAGTGCCGGCAAGCATCGATTGCCCGCCTTGCACAAACAACATGAATACCAAAATCGCGCCTAAGATGGAAATGAGTATCCACCAATAGTTTTGAAGAAATTCGTATGTGATCATGATGTGTTAATTTACTTTGTTTAAATCGCTTTTCGACTTCTTGGAAATTTGTTTTGCCATGATGCAAATGTCGGCTGCCAAAAGTGCCGTGAATATGACGGCAAAAATCCAAAATGTGGTTTGCACGTAGCTTGTGCTCAAATCGGATATGGCAATGCTGTTGGGCATTAAGTCTTGGATGGTCCAAGGCTGCCGGCCTACTTCGGCAACAATCCACCCGCTTACGCTGCATATATAGGCGAGGGGTATCGACAGTATGGCCAAGCGGCAGAATTGCTTATGCCATCGGGCGTTTAGAAATTTTTCTTGACGATAGGCGAGCAAAAGCGCTACGAGCAAGAATAGAAGCAGGTAGCTGCCAAGAATGACCATGACGCGGAAAGAATAGAACGTCAATGCGACGTCGGGAACTGCTTCTTCGGGAGAGTTGAGATAGCCATAACCGAAATATTTGAAGTCTTTTTGCAATTCTGCTTTTAATTCGTTTGCAGTTTCATTGTCGCCGTTTTGCCGGGCTTCTTCAAATTCTTTTAGAATGGCACGGGCTTGTTGTCCGCGCCGGATGCGTTCTTCATAGGAAATTGTATTGAGCGGTTGTCCTTCGGGAGTGAACGAACGTCCGGCGATAATGTCGTTGATGCCCGGGATGAAAGCATCTTTGTCGTGGGTGGCAAGAATCGACAAGCCGTATGGGATAGAGATGTCGAAGTGGTAAGGATCAAGATTGTCGCCCGGCTTTTTCTCGCTGTTGATAATGCCGAATGCCACGATGTCTTGCCCTTGCTTGCCATCGTAGAGGCCTTCCATTGCCGCTAATTTCATCGGTTGATGTTTTGCCACGGTTATGGCGGAGCCGTCGCCGGTTGCCACCGTAAGCACAATCCCGATTAATCCGATCCATCCGCCTATTTTAAGACTGCGGAAGCAATGTTCGATATTGCGTTTTTTTATGAGCATCCAGCAACTGATCCCGGCAACGAATGTTCCGGCCAACGCCCAACCGCTGAATACGGTGTGGAAAAATTTATAAATAGCAGTGGGCGAAGATACAATCGCCCAAAAATCGATCATTTCGTTTCTCATCGTTTCCGGATTGAATTCCATGCCGACAGGATTTTGCATCCATGCGTTGGCAATAAGTATCCATAATGCGGAGATGGCAGCTCCGATGGCTGTCAGCCAAGTGGAAGCGAGATGGAATTTGGGGTTGACTTTTTTCCAGCCGAAAAACATGACGGCAATGAAAGTCGATTCCATAAAGAAGGCAAGAATGCCTTCAATGGCAAGGGGCGCGCCGAAAATATCACCGACAAACCAACTGTAATTTGACCAATTTGTGCCAAATTCAAATTCGAGAATAATGCCGGTGGCAACGCCGATGGCGAAGTTGATGCCAAACAGTAGCATCCAGAATTTTGTAGTGGCAAGCCATTTTTCGCTTTTGGTGCGGAAGTAGATGGTTTCCATGACAGCGACGATGATGCCAAGCCCTAATGTCAGGGGAACAAACAGCCAATGGTATATGGCTGTCAACGCGAATTGCGCTCTTGACCAATCTACGACATTAATTAAATCGTTCATGATATGTTTGAATTTGAGTTATATAATTTAATTGCGCTGTATCATTTCGGTTCTCACATATTTTGCTTTTTCGTCGTCGGTTTTGTTTTTCAAGCTAAGGAAATCAGGGAAGAAAAATAGTTTGAGAACGGCAAAAATGATGAATAATTTGATTAAAATGACGAGCCATAAGGTTTTGCCTACGGTCATGTTTCGAAAGCCATCAACATAAAAGTTGATGATTTTGGAAAAAATATTAGGTTTACTCCTTGTGTCTTCGGTGTGCATTGCACAGTTGCGTCATAATTTTTACAAACTTACGGAAAAATCCGTGTTTTTTACGTAAGTTTGTCATGAAATTAAATAGAAGTATAAAATGGCTACATGGTTTGAATGTAAAGTAAAATATGACAAGTTGGCGGAAAATGGCCAGCAGAAAACAGTGACAGAACCTTATTTGGTTGACGCTTTGTCTTTTACAGAGGCAGAAGCGCGAATCATAGAAGAAATAACGCCGTTTATTTCCGGCGAATTCAAGGTCACAGCCGTGAAGCGCACCAATATCGCTGAAATATTTTGGAATGAAGCAGGCGATCGGTGGTATAAGGTGAAAGTGAATTTCATTACAATCGACGAGAAAACGGCCGTGGAAAAGAAAACGGCGAATTTCATCATGGTGCAAGCCGAAGATTTCAAATCGGCATTTGAGAATTTCATGGCAGGCATGAAAGGCACAATGTCGGATTTTGAGATTGCGTCAATCACAGAAACCCTGATTATGGATGTTTACAAGGAAAATCTTGGAGATGCCGAAGGGTCGGAGAAATGATTGATGTCGCGAAAAATATAGCAGAAATTCGTTGTTCGCTGCCTGCCGGTGTCGTGTTGGTGGCTGTGTCGAAATTCCATTCTGAAGATGTCATTTTGGAGGCATATCGCGCAGGGCAAAGAGTCTTTGGCGAAAGCAGGGCGCAGGAATTTGTCAAGAAAGCTTCTGCATTGCCTGCCGATATTGAATGGCATTTTATCGGGCATTTGCAGACAAACAAAGTGCGCATGATTCTTCCGCATGTGGCAATGATACAAAGCGTCGACAGCGAAAAATTGTTGTCGGTCATAGATGCGGAAAGCGCGAGAATCGGCAAAACGACGGATGTGTTGCTTGAATTGCATGTGGCACAAGAAGAGTCGAAGTATGGCTTTTCCATGGAGAATTGCCGGAAAATTGCGACATGCGAGACAAGCCTTTCCAAATATGAGCATGTGCGAGTTCGAGGTGTCATGGGCATGGCTACAAATGTCGACGATGAAGAGGAAATACGAAAAGAATTCAAGCAAATTCGGGAAGCGTTTGCTCTTTTGAAGTCCGGCGTTATGGCAGATGCACCATATTTCAACGTCGTCAGCATGGGCATGAGCCATGACTATCCGATTGCAGTGGAAGAGGGTAGTACGATGGTAAGAGTCGGCAGCCGCATTTTCGGCGAAAGACAATATTGAAAATTAATTATTAACGTTAAAGTCATAATAGAAAAATGGGACAAGAAAAAAAGAATTATACATTGCCGATTATCGTAATGTATTTCATGTTCGCGATGATTTCTTTTGTAACGGGATTTCAGAATCCGTTTGGAATCATTTTAAAGGAACAATTCGATCTGACTAATTTTGAGTCGCAATTGGGGAATGCTGCCAATTTTATAGCTTATGCTTTCATGGGCATACCGGCAGGCTTGATTCTCCAAAAGAAAGGGTATCGCTTTTCGTCGATAGCGGCAGTGCTTGTCGGGTTGGCAGGCGTGGCATTGATGTTTTTGTCGAGCACGCTTGATTCCGGAGTCTTTGCCGTTTATTTGATTGGCGCGTTTGTGGCAGGCTTCTCGATGTGTATGCTGAACACGGTTGTCAATCCAATGCTGAATACGCTTGGCGGAGGCGGCAAGAAAGGCAATCAACTTTTGCAATTTGGCGGCGCTGCCAATTCGCTTGCTGCAACGATTTGCCCGGTGCTTGTCGGTTACTTGATGGGCAGCACGCTGAAAGGGCTTACGTTGGAGGCTGCCCGTCCGGCTCTTTATATTGCGATGGGTATTTTTGCATTTGCATTGATCGTGTTGTTTTTCTCCAAATTGCCCGAGCCTCTCTTGGAGGAAGCTAAACGCAATGAAGGGAAGGCAACGGAGAAAGCAACCATTGGCGGAGCTTTGAAGTATCGTCATTTCACATTGGGCGTGTTGGCCATTTTCCTTTATGTCGGGATAGAAGTGGGCATTCCGAACATGGCGAATTTGTACATGACGACTCAAACCAAGGAAGAAGCGCAAGCTACGGTCGACGAATACAACAAACAGCAATCGGATGCTGCATATCTTGCAACGCTTCAAGCACAAGATCAAGCGAATGCGGAGGCATTGGCAGCATATCAACTTGATAAGACGAAATATACGGAAGAAGAGGCCAATGCGCTGATCCAGTATGAGAATCAAGTGATAGGAGAGAAGCAATATGCTGCTTCAAATGCAATTGTGCAAGGCGACAAAGAGCCCGGCAAAGGAAT
Organism: uncultured Porphyromonadaceae bacterium; assembly: GCA_900541555.1. Taxonomy (GTDB): domain Bacteria; phylum Bacteroidota; class Bacteroidia; order Bacteroidales; family Muribaculaceae; genus Limisoma; species Limisoma intestinavium. The sequence continues at coordinate 76,645 of UQKE01000001.1, forward strand.
GAATCCCTCGGCTGCCGGCTCGCTTGTGGGAATGTACTGGTTGCTGATGCTTGTCGGTCGTTTGGTCGGTGGTTCTTTAGGTTCCAAGTTCTCAAGCAGGGGACAACTTACGACTGTGGCGACAATCGCGATTTTGTTCTTGCTCTGTGCGATGTTTATGCCCGACAAGCAGATATTGATACCCGGATTTGAAAATATGTCGTTCACGATGATTGAAGCTCCGGTTTGCGTATTGTTCTTCATACTCTGTGGATTGTGTACTTCCGTGATGTGGGGAGGTATCTTCAATCTTGCAGTGGAAGGTCTTGGCAAGTATACGGCAGTCGCTTCCGGTTTCTTCATGGTGATGGTATGCGGTGGCGGAATATTGCCGTTGATTCAAGGCGCTGTTGCCGATGTGGCCGGATATTTGTCGAGCTATTGGGTATTGGCAGCGGCTGTCGGCTACTTGTTGTTCTACGCTCAAATTGGAAGCCGTGCGAAGAAAGCAAAAGCATAATAATTCTGGCTTGCGATAAAAAAGTGAGGGCAGCTTTTTCAAGCTGCCCTCACTTTTTATTGTTGCCAATTAAATTGTTTGTTAATCTCCCAAATAGGATTTCAGCAATCGGCTTTTCTGTCCTTTGAGTTTGCGGATTGCTTTTTCTTTGATTTGGCGCACACGTTCGCGTGTCAAATCGAATTTTGCGCCAATCTCTTCCAATGTCATTTCTTGGCATCCGATTCCGAAGAACATTTTTAGAATCTCACGTTCGCGATCTTGCAATTGGTTGAGAGCTCTGTCGACTTCTTTGGAAAGGGATTCTTGATTGAGCGAATAATCGGCCATCGGAGAATCTTCGTTTGTGAGAACATCCAACAAGCTGTTGTCCTCGCCTTCTACAAAAGGCGCGTCCATTGAAATGTGGCGTCCGGACACTTTGAGCGTATCGGAAATTTTGTCGACAGGAATATCCAATTGGTTTGCCAGTTCTTCTGCCGACGGACGACGTTCGTTTTCTTGTTCGAATTTGGAGAGGGCTTTGCTGATTTTGTTCAGCGAGCCTACCTGATTGAGCGGAAGGCGGACAATTCTCGATTGTTCGGCCAATGCTTGCAAAATGGATTGACGTATCCACCAAACTGCGTAGGAGATAAATTTAAAACCTCTCGTTTCGTCAAATTTTTGAGCTGCTTTGATGAGCCCTAAATTGCCTTCGTTGATCAAGTCAGGAAGGCTTAATCCTTGATTCTGATACTGTTTTGCTACCGATACGACGAACCGCAAATTGGCACGTGTCAATTTTTCCAATGCGGCATGGTCGCCATTTCGAATGCGTTGAGCTAATTCAACTTCCTCTTCGACTGATATTAAATCTTCCCGTCCAATTTCTTGTAAATACTTGTCTAACGATGCGCTTTCGCGGTTTGTAATTGATTTTGTAATCTTTAATTGTCTCATTTACTATATCGAAGTTTTTAAAAAAGGGTCGTTTTTGCCTGCAAAGGTAAAACATTTTTTTCGATTTAGAGCTCTCTTGAATTCTAAAATCGACACATGTATATTCTTAAAATCTGAAATAAAACAAACGAATAGCGGCTATGGTTCAGCCGCTATTCGTTAATTTTTGAAAATAGGCGCGATGAGCGTCAATTTTCTTCCTCGTAGAGGGGAACTGCGAAGTAGACGCGTTTTCCTGTCGGTTGCAATCCTTTGATGATCATCACCTTGTCGGCATCTTGGCTGCGCATGATTTCATCGTAGATGTTTTCGACGTCGTCTTGCGAATCGACAGGCATATTGTTGATTTCAAGTATGATCAACCCTTCTTTAATTCCTGCATTTTTGAAAATGCCGTCGGTGAGACCCGTCACTTCTACTCCGTGGCTGATATGCAATGCTTCTTTTGTGTCGTTGCTTAGTTTCAAGAAGGCACATCCGAGGGCTGTGAAGTCGGTGCGTTTGTTGATTGAAGTGCCGCCTTGGGAATTTTTGAAAACGACTGTCACAGTCTTCGCTTTATTGTTGCGATAGAATTTCACGGTAGCCTTGTCGCCCGGAGAGAATCGGCTGATTGTCTCTTGCATGTCGGCAGTGCCGGAGATGCGTGTGTCGTTGATGGCTACGATGACATCGCCTTTTTCGATTCCTGCTTCTTTTGCCGCGCTTTGGTCTTGCACTTCAGCTACATAGATGCCTTTTGTCACTTCCGTTATGTTTTCTTTTTCGCAAAGGGAGGGCGTCAACTCTACGAACGAGATGCCCAGCAATGCCCGTTGCACTGTGCCGTATTGGCGCAAGTCGGTGACTACTTTTTTGACGATGGATGTCGGGATTGCAAATGCATATCCGCTATAATCGCCTGTTCGGGAATATATTAATGTATTGATTCCGACCAATTCGCCTCTTGTGTTGACCAATGCGCCGCCACTGTTTCCTTGGTTGACCACAGCATCTGTTTGGATGAAAGATTCAATTCCCATTTGCTGGTTATGGGAGATTGAGGACACATTTCGCGCTTTCGCGCTGACGATGCCGGCTGTGACGGTCGATGTGAATCCAAACGGGTTGCCGACAGCAAGAACCCATTCGCCAACTTTCAGTTCGTCGGAGTCTCCGAATGTAATGAAAGTGAGGTCTTTTGCATCGATTTTCAGCAATGCGAGGTCCGTGTTTGAATCGGTGCCGATGATGGTGGCATTGTATTTTTTGTTGTCGTTAAGCGTGACTTCCAATTTTTCTGCACCTTCCACGACGTGGTTGTTGGTGACAATATATCCGTCGTTGCTGATGATTACGCCCGAACCCAATCCGAGAGGCTGTGGCTGCGCGTCGCGTTGCCGGCGTTGTTGCCTGCTGCCAAAATCAGGACCGAAAAAGAATTCGAAAAACGGATCGTTGAAGCCTTGCATCCTGCTTTGTCGAGGAGTTGCAAAACTCTGGATGCTGACAACGCAGTTGATTGTATTTTCTGCTGCTTTTGTGAAATCGATTGGCGCAGTTGAACTCGAAACGGCTGTCCGAATGAAGTTTTGACTATCAGCATAGTTGCTCTCGCTATTTCCGGCATAGGACGGCATTGAAATCAAAGCCGTTGCTGCTAAGATAGTTGCCTGAAAAGATATTCTATTTTTCTTCATAATAGAGATGTTAAAAAGTTGTCTAATTAGCAATTCTAATCGTTAATTTTAACGATTCACGCGTCTAAATTACTGCTATTTTTTTTAGTATGGCAACAATAAACCTCATATTTAAGTTTAATTAAACAATGAGGTTTGGAATCGAGGTCAAATGCAAACTATTTATAATATGTGTAGTCAATATTTGTCGGTAATGGGGGCTGTTTCGGTAAAGTCTTTCATTTCGTTGTATTCAGCCCAATCGGGATCTTTTTCGGCGTATATGGACAGGGGCAGCACGTCGAACAAACTTAATGCCTTGTTGAATGCGTATTGAAAATGAGCCGTGTTTCGTGCATAGAAAATCCAGTTGCGTTCGCCTCCGCCGGTGTATATGCCGGTGACAACAGCGGATTGTTCTTTTTTGAATGCCGCTAATATGGCATCGTTTACTTTTCCCATTAGCAAGGAATCTTCGAGTGTTGGCATTCCGTTTTCGAGAGCGTCGTATTTCCATGTGACTTCGATGCGTTCATTGAATTCTTTCGATTCCATGGCTTCTTCGAGGCCTCTTCGCCCCGTCACGATTATTTGGTATTTTCCGTCTTCGCTTTCTGTCGGGGTTGTCCACCAATCGTCTCCGAATTTGAATTTTCTTTTCATATCTTGATACTGTAAGCAGTGCAAAGATACTGCAAATTGCAGACACTTGAAGCATTTGCAAATGGGATTGGAGAAAATGAAAAAGCGCAGAGAATTTCTCCGCGCCCTTTCATGAATGATTATTGGATTGCGTTATCCTTCGATTGCTGCAATTCCGGGAAGGATCTTGCCTTCGATGGCTTCGAGCAATGCGCCGCCGCCGGTCGACACGTAGGAAACTTTGTCGGCAACGCCGAATTTGTTGACGCATGCGACAGAGTCGCCGCCGCCAACCAATGAGAATGCGCCATTCTTCGTGGCTTCCACGATGGCATCGGCAATGGCACGCGAACCGGCTGTGAAGTTGTCGAATTCGAATACGCCGGCAGGACCGTTCCATAGAATTGTTTTTGCATTTTTGATTACTTCTGCGAATGCTTTCCGCGTTTCAGGACCGGCATCGAGACCTTCCCATCCATCCGGAATGTTGTTGGCAGGGCAGATTTGCGTGTTGGCGTCGTTGCTGAAGCTGTCGGCAGCTACGCAGTCTGTGCCGAGAACGAGGTTGATGCCTTTTTCTTTTGCCTTTTTGATGATGTCGAGCGCCAAATCGAGTTTGTCGTCTTCGCAAATGGAAACGCCGATTTTTCCGCCTTGCGCTTTTGCGAAAGTATAAGTCATTCCTCCGCACAAAATCAGATTGTCGACTTTGTCCATGAGGTTTTCGATGATTCCTATTTTGGTTGAAACTTTCGAACCGCCCATGATGGCTGTGAACGGACGGCGGATATTGTTAAGCACGTTGTTGACGGCTGTCACTTCTTTTTCCATCAAATAGCCGAGCATTTTGTTGTCGGTGTCGAAATAGTCGGCAATGACGGCAGTAGAAGCATGTTTGCGATGCGCTGTTCCGAAAGCGTCGTTCACATAGCAATCGGCATAGCTTGCCAATGTTTTTGCAAATTCTTTTTGGCGTGCTTTCATTTCTTTTTTAGCAGCTTCGTAAGCGGGGTCTTCTTTGTCGATTCCTACCGGTTTGCCTTCTTCTTCCGGATAGAAGCGGAGGTTTTCGAGCAAAAGCACTTCGCCCGGTTTCAGTGCGGCAGCGGCATCGGCTGCTTTTGCGCAATCGGGAGCAAATTTCACTTCTGTGCCAAGGGCAGCTGCAACAGCATCTTTGATTTGTCCGAGCGACATTTTCGGGTTGACTTTGCCTTTCGGCTTGCCCATGTGCGACATGATGATCAAGCTGCCGCCGTCTGCCAAGATTTTTTTCAATGTAGGGAGCGCGCCGCGAATGCGGGTGTCGTCTGTGATTTTTCCATTTTCATCCAAAGGCACGTTGAAATCAACGCGCACGATTGTCTTTTTGCCGGCAAAATTGTATTCTTCTATTTTCATGTTGTTGAAAATTAATTAGTTGTCTTAAATTTATTCGTTCCGTTTTCAGCGGTCAAAGTTATATAAAGATTTTCAATAAAGGAATTTTTTCTTTATTGAAATTGTTTATCGGCATATTCCGCTTGCTGTTAGGATTGCAGACATTTGCGTTTGCAATTCTTTTGATTTTTGCATTGCTATTTCTGCGAAATCTTTTTCTGAAGATGCGTAGATGATGCCGCGAGATGAATTGACCAGCAGGCCGCAATCGGCCGTCAATCCATATTTTGCAACTTCTTCCAAACTGCCTCCTTGCGCGCCTACGCCGGGGACTAACAAAAATTTGTCGGGGATGATGCGGCGGACGTCTTCAAACAGTTGACCTTGCGTGGCTCCGACAACAAACATGAGGTTCTCGTTGTTGCCCCATTTCGATGCTTTGCGCATTACGTGTTCATACAAGGGGATGCCGTTGCTGTCGTTCATGAATTGAAAATCGAGCGAGCCTTTGTTGGACGTGAGCCCGAGCACGATAACCCATTTGCCTTCATATCCGAGGAAGGGAGCAACGCTGTCTTCTCCCATGTACGGTGCAACCGTCACAGCATCGGCATCAAGGCTTTCAAAAAAGCAACGGGCATACATGGCAGAGGTGTTCCCGATGTCTCCGCGTTTCGCGTCGATGATGACAAATTGGTCGGGATAGTTGCTTTTGATATAGCGAACTGTTTTTTCCAATGCTTTCCATCCTTCGACGCCCATGCTTTCGTAGAATGCGCTGTTGGGCTTATAGGCAACGCAATAATCGGCGGTGGCGTCTATGATGGCTTTGTTGAAATCGAAGATCGGGTCGTCGGATTCCGACAATACGGATTGTGGCAGTTTTTTTATGTCGGTGTCGAGTCCGACGCACAAGAAAGATTTTTTCCTTTTGATATTTTCGACTAATTCTGTGCGGTTCATATATTTGGAAAATTTATAGTTCGCTTTCCTTTAATTTCTCAGCATTTTCGGCGATGATAAGATTGTCGATGCATTCTTGGATGTCGCCGTCCATGAAGGCTGGAAGGTTGTAGATGGTGTAGTTGATGCGATGGTCGGTGATTCGTCCTTGCGGATAATTGTAGGTGCGAATTTTTGCCGACCGGTCGCCTGTCGATACCATCGTTTTGCGTCGAGAAGCAATATCGTCGATATATTTTTGATGTTCTTTGTCGTAAATGAACGTGCGAAGACGCGCCAATGCCCGTTCTTTGTTTTTAGGTTGGTCGCGAGTTTCGGTGCATTCGATCAGAATTTCTTCTGTTATGCCGGTGTTTGGGTTCTTCCAATTGTACCGCAAACGGACGCCGGATTCCACTTTGTTCACGTTTTGTCCGCCGGCGCCTCCCGAACGGAATGTGTCCCATTTGATTTCGCCTTCGTTGATTTCCACGTCGAATGGTTCGGCTTCCGGCAGCACGGCCACGGATGCGGCCGACGTGTGTACGCGTCCTTGTGTTTCGGTGGCAGGCACTCGCTGCACGCGATGCACGCCGGATTCGTATTTGAGTGTCCCGTAGACTTTCTCTCCGCTTACGGAGCTGATGATTTCTTTATAACCTCCGGCAGCGCCCTCGCTATAACTCATCACTTCCATTTTCCATCCTTTCGATTCGCAATATTTTGCGTACATGCGGAACAAGTCGCCTGCAAAGATGGCTGCTTCGTCGCCTCCTGTGCCGCCGCGAATTTCAAGAATGACGTTTTTGGAGTCCTCCGGATCTTCAGGGATTAGCAACAGCTTGATTTCTTCTTCAATTTTTGGGAGCTCGTTGGTGTCGGATTCCAATTCCTCTTTGGCCAATTCCCTCAGGTCGGGATCCGATTCGTTTTCGAGCACGGCTTTTGCTTCTTCAACGTTTTGTAGCATTTTTTTGTATCGGGAGGTGACAGCCGTGAGTTTCTCCAAATCTTTGTATTCTTTGGTTAGCTTTACGAAGCGTTTCATGTCGCCGATGACCGCCGGATCGGTAATCAGCAGGCTGACTTCTTGAAAACGGGCATCTATGCCGTCAAGTTTTTGAAGTAATGTGTTATTGGGTTCTGCCATGTCTTTTCTGTGAAATAGTTATTGGGTAAGTACGTCGTTATCCAAGCGATTTTAGCGCATCGGCAAATTCTTTTGCAATCGAGCGGCAATCGCCGGCAATCGTGTCGATGTTGTGTTGCTTCATCTCGATGGGGGTGCCTATTGTGGTGAATTTTTGCTTTTCCAATAGCGCGTCGATTGTCTTTGTGCCGACTCCGGCCCATGTGAAAGAACTTGCGCGGGCGAATATTTTGTTGGTCACGCCACGATTGACCAATGCTTTCAGCAGCGATTCCATTTCGGGAAACAAGGAGCCGTTGTAGGTGGGAGCGGCGACAATCAGACCGTTGTAGCGGTAGATGTCGCGCAGGATGTAGGACTTGTCGGAATGCGACACGTCGTGGATTCTAATATTTTTTATTCCGCAGAGGGCAAGTTCTCGCGCTAATATTTCAATGATGTCTTCTGTGTTGCCATACATGCTGCCGTAGGCTATGACGACGCCTTCTTCGCCGATGCCTTTGCTAAGACGGTCGTAGAGTGCGACCACCTCTCCGGCTTGCTTGTGCCACACGGGCCCGTGGGTGGAGCAAATATAGTCGATGGCTACGCCTTGCAGCTTTGCAATGGCTTTTTGCACGGGCATGCCATATTTGCCGACAATGTTGGAATAGTATCGTATCATTTCGGGGAAATAGAGCGCCGTGTCCATTTCCTTGTCGACGATGCCGCCGTTCAGTGCGCCGAAGCAGCCGAAGGCGTCGCCGGAGAACAAGACCTTGTCTTCGATGGCGTAGGTCATCATCGTTTCCGGCCAATGCAGCATGGGCGTGAGGAAAAATTTCAAAGTTTTTCCGCCCAAGTCGATTTCGTCGCCGTCGCCGATGGCAATTGTATTGTCGGATATGCCGTAGAAGCCATTAAGCATTTCCAAAGTCTTGGCGTTCCCGACAATTTGCATGTCCGGAAATTCTTTTTTCAAAGAGAAAATTCCTCCGGAATGGTCGGGTTCCATATGGTTGATTATCAAATAGTCAATTTTCCGGTCGGGACAAATTGCTTTTATTTTGCTCAATTGCTTAAAGGCATGCGAAACCTCAACTCCGTCGATCAACGCGGTTTTGCTTGTTCCTTTCACTAAATATGAGTTGTACGAAACTCCGTAGGGCAGAGGCCATAGCGCTTCGAATTTTTCAGTGGTGCGGTCGTTTGCGCCGACATAAAAAATATTATCTGTAATCATTGAATTTTGCATCTTTTTGTGGATTTGGAAAATTTATTTTTGTTTGTTCCAGAGTTGCTTCATTCGTTCTTTCATTTTCGCTTCCGACGGATTTTCGCCGGCCGTCCAAAATGTAGTGTTTTTGCAGCTTTCGGGCATGTATTCTTGCTCGACGAAATTGCCGGCAAAAGAATGGGGATATTTGTAGTCGGCTCCGTAGCCGAGGTCTTTCATCAATTTTGTCGGCGCGTTGCGCAGATGTAGCGGGACGGGCTGGTTGCCGGTTTGTTCCACATGCGCGAGCGCGGCATCGATTGCCATGTATGCCGAATTGCTTTTGGGCGAGGTTGCAAGATAAATAGCGCATTCGGAGAGGATGATGCGGCCTTCCGGCCATCCGATTTTTTGCAAGGCATCGAAGGTGGCATTGGCGAGCAGTAGCGCGTTGGGGTTTGCCAGCCCGATGTCTTCTGCCGCCAAGATCACCAATCTTCGCGCGATAAACGCCGGATCTTCTCCCCCTGCAATCATGCGAGCCAACCAATATACGGCTGCATCGGGATTGCTGCCACGAATTGATTTGATAAAAGCGGAAATGATGTCGTAGTGCATTTCGCCGTTTTTGTCGTATGCCATCGGGTTTTGTTGCAGCCGTTCGGTTACGATGTCGTTGCGGATGACGATTGGCTTGTCGTCGGCAGTCGATTGAATCAGCAAGTCGATAATGTTGAGCATCTTCCGAGCGTCGCCGCCGGCAAATCGGAAAAGCGCGTCGGTTTCTACGATGTTGACTTTTCGATTTTTCAGTATTTCGTCTTTTGCGACGGCCCTGTTTAGAAGCTCCGTGAGGTCGTCGTCGGAGAGTGGTTGCAACACGTAGACCTGTGCGCGTGACAACAAGGGGCGGATAATTTCAAACGACGGATTTTCCGTCGTGGCGCCTATGAGCGATACGATGCCCATTTCCACTGCGCCCAACAGCGAGTCTTGTTGCGACTTATTGAATCGATGTATTTCGTCGATAAACAAGATGGGGCGGTGATGGCAAAACATGCCGGAAACATCCCTTTTGCACAGCGCAAGCACGTCGCGCACTTCTTTTACGCCGGAATGGACTGCCGACAAGGTATAGAACGGGGCTTGCACTTGCGCGGCTATGATTTTGGCAAGCGTCGTTTTGCCTACGCCGGGAGGTCCCCATAGGATGAATGATGAAATTTGCCCTGATTCTATCATTTTCCGAAGGACGCAATCTTTCCCGACAAGATGTTTTTGTCCGATGTAGTCCTCTAAACTTTTAGGGCGAAGTCGTTCTGCTAATGGTTCAAACGTCATTGTAGCCGGCACCAATTATCCGAATGCAAAGGTAATGAAAGTTGGCTGCAATGCAAAGCGCTTTCACGATTTGTATTTGCATTGTCGAAGCGCGTTTGTGTTATTGGAAAGAGAAATGCAGGCCAATCGAGAAACAACCGATCTTACTGATTATGTCTTGCCGAGGTGTTGAGATTCGAAAAGAAGATTTTGTTGAGGTCTCTTAAAAGAGAAGACGACATGCAAAATGCATGCCGCCTTAATTGTCTACACAACGGAATAAACCTTATTGTGATTTGCTTCAAATTCTGTTGCAAATATAATGATAAAAGTACGAATAACAAATTTTTTTAGGTAAAGTAGAAAATATTTTTTATCTTTGAAGATATTAATCAAATGTTTTTTATATGCGATATATATTGGGATTAGACTTAGGAACGAATAGTGTAGGCTGGGCAGTCGTAGAAGCTATTATAGACGAAGATGGAAAAGAGAAATTGGTTAAGATTAATTCTCTTGGAAGTAGGATAATACCGATGGATGCGGCGACATTGGGTGATTTTAATGCAGGTAAAACAGTTTCAAAAACTAAAAATAGGACGGAAAGACGTCTTATGCGGAGAATTCTCCAACGGAAAGTGCTTCGTCGTGAAAGGTTGCTTCGGGTGTTGTCGTTAATGAATTTTCTGCCAAAGCATTATGCTCAATGTTTGGATAGGTATGGGAAAATAATTTCTGATCCTGAGCCTAAATTAGCATGGGTAAAAGAAGATGGTTGCTATCGTTTTCTTTTTCAAGAGTCGTTTAGTGAAATGTTGTCAGATTTTTATGGAAAAAATCCGGAATTGCGAGCAAGCGGCAAAAGGATACCATATGATTGGACGATTTATTATTTACGTAAAAAGGCACTGACTCAAAAAATCACAAAAGAAGAGTTGGCGTGGATTTTGTTGCATTTTAATCAGAAACGCGGTTATTATCAATTGCGTGTTGAAGAAGATCAACAGTCCAAGTCTAAACGTGAAGACTATTATGAATTAAAAGTTATTTCGGTTGAAGATACGGGAGAGAAAAAAGGCAAACGGTCTCTCTATAAAATTACATTTGAAAATGGTTGGGAGTTTGATTATTCAAGTGTTTTATCTCCGGATTGGGTTGGAAAAACAAAAAGTTTTATAGTGACGACGGAACTTGAAAAAGATGGAAAAGAAAAAACAGATGATTCGGGGAAAATTAAACGGTCGTTTCGAGCTCCTAAAGATGATGATTGGGAATTATTGAAAAAGAAAGCTGAAAGCGGTATTGAAGAGTCGCATAAAACCGTTGGCACGTATATCTATGATGCTTTGTTGCAAAATCCACAACAAAAGATTCGAGCGAAATTGATAAGTACGATTGATAGGAAATATTATAAAGACGAATTGAATCGAATACTTGAAAAGCAAAAAGAATTTCATACAGAGTTAAACGATAGAGAATTATATGAGGCTTGTGTCGATGCGCTTTATCCAAATAATCTTGCACATCGAGATTTATTATATAAACAGTGTGATTTTACTGATTTATTAGTGGAGGATATTTTATTTTATCAACGTCCGTTGAAAAGCAAGAAGTCGTTGATTGATGAATGTCCTTACGAATCACATGTCTATAAAAAGGCTGGCAAAATAGAGCGTGTGCCGTTGAAATGCATTGCGCGGTCGCACCCATTATATCAGGAATTCCGTTTGTGGCAATTTATTTCTAATTTGCGGATTTATCAACGTCAAAAAGAAGTAAATGGAAAATTGGAGGTAGATGCAGATGTCACGAGTCAATTCCTTAAATCGGAAAGTGATTATGTCGTATTATATGAATGGCTAAATTCGCAAAAAGAAATTAAGCAAAATGCGCTTTTGAAACATTTGAGGTTGAAAAGTGCGGAATATCGATGGAACTATGTGGAAGACAAGGCATATCCTTGCAATGCAACTCATGCGCTGCTGATCGAACGATTGGGAAAAGCAGGGGTAAAATCATCGTTTTTGAATGGAGAAACAGAAGAATCTTTATGGCATTTATTGTATTCAATCTCGGACTTGACCGAATTGAAAAAAGCGTTGCAGGCTTTTGCGGGAAAACATAATTTGGATGTAGAGCCATTTGTTGGAGCATTCCTTCGTGTCCCGCCATTTGAAAAACGTTATGGCGCATATTCTGCAAAAGCGATTAAGAAATTATTGCCGTTGATGCGGATGGGCAAATATTGGCGAGAAGAGGCTATTGATTCAAGTACGCGTGTTAAGATCACCAAAATTATAACAGGGGAATATGATGCGCAGATTTCAGAACGTGTGCGTGAGAAAGTTGGGCATTTGGAAGATGTGGCGGATTTTTGCGGCTTCCCATTGTGGAAAGCGTGTTATCTTGTATATGGTCGCCATTCAGAGCCAAATACGGCTGAGCAGTGGAAGGAGCCTTCAGATATCGATCGTTATTTGAAATCTTTCAAACAGCATTCGTTGAGAAACCCAATTGTTGAACAAGTCATCATGGAAGCGTTGCGTACGGTCCGTGACATATGGAAACAAGTGGGTCGTATCGACGAAATCCACGTCGAATTGGGGCGAGAAATGAAGAATCCGGCAGACAGGCGGGCAGCTATGACAAAAAGGATTCTGGAAAATGAAAATACGAATTTGCGCATCAAGTCGTTGCTTTATGAGTTTATGAATAATCCGGAATGGAAGATAGAAGATGTTCATCCTTATTCTCCGATGCAGCAAGAAAAGCTTCGTATTTATGAGGAAGGCGCCATGGCAGAGGATGCGAAAGGAGTACCGGTCGATATTTTGCGAAAGTTTAATGAGAAAGATGCCAAGAAACGTCCGACAAAGTCGGATGTGGTTAGGTATAAACTATGGTTGGAGCAGCATTATCATTCTCCCTATACTGGGGAAGGGATTCCTTTGGCAAAGTTGTTTACGCCAGCTTATGAGATAGAACACGTTATTCCAAGAAAACGATATTTTGACGATTCGTTGAGCAATAAGGTGATATGCGAAAGCGCGGTGAATAAGTTGAAAGGAGCGATGACAGGGTATGAGTTTATCAAAAACCGTTCTGGCGAGATCGTGATTACAGGAGAAGGCAATAGCAAAGTGGAAATATTCTCGGTTGAGAAATATGAGCAGTTTGTGAAAGATAATTATTCCCAAAACAGGGCAAAAATGAGAAAATTGTTGATGGAAGACATTCCGGATGACTTTATCGACCGTCAATTGAATGATAGCCGTTATATAAGTAGAATGGTTAAGTCATTATTGTCCAATATTGTGCGTGAGGATGGCGAACTGGAAGCGATATCTAAGAATGTGATAGTTTGCAGTGGGGGCGTAACCGATCGTTTAAAAAAAGATTGGGGAATCAACGATGTTTGGAATAGAATTATTTTACCACGTTTTGAGCGCTTGAACGAACTGTCAAAAGATGGAAGCACTTATACGGTGTATAACAAAAGTGGGAAATTAATACCGTATATGCCGCTTGAGTATCAAAAGGGGTTCAATAAAAAACGTATAGACCATCGACACCATGCGATGGACGCCATAGTCATAGCTTGTGCTTCGCGTAATATTATAAATTATTTAAACAATGAATCGGCGAAAGGGAATGCGGAGGTGTCGCGTCGAGATTTGCAGAAAATTCTGTGTAGCAAACAAGTGACAGATGAACAGGGGAATTATCAATATCTTGTCGACAAGCCTTGGAGTACGTTTACGCAAGATGTTTATACGGCTTTGAGCGGCGTTATTGCCAGCTTCAAGCAAAATGTTCGTGTAATTGGCAAAGCATCCAATTATTATTGGCATTATAATGAAAGCGGAAAGAAAGTTTTATCGAAGCAAGTGAAAGGTAATGGATGGACCGTTCGAAAGCCATTGCATAAAGATACATTTTATGGTGAAGTGAATATACGCAAAGAAACTACGACGACATTGAAAAAAGCAATGGAAAATCCGAAAGTTATCGTGGAAAAAGATTTGAAACGGAAGTTGCTTGACCTTCTTAAGGAGAGAGCCGATTATGCCGGCATCAAAAAATATTTTGAAACAAACAAGGATGCTTGGCAAGATGTCAATTTGCAAAAAATAAGGGTGTATTGTTTCACTGGCGATACAAAAGACCGCTTTTTCGCATCGCGTAAATCATTGAATGATTTTTCTGCTTCAAAAATAGAAAAGATAGAAGAGTCGATAGGAAAAGTAACGGATACAGGGATTCAAAAAATATTGCGGCGGCATTTGGCTGCCAATGGCGGCGACCCCCAAGTCGCATTCTCGCCGGAGGGAATAGAGCGGATGAATGCAAACCTTGTTGCATTGAATCTTGGCAAACCGCACCAGCCTATTTATAAAGTGCGCATTTGCGAACAAGCCAATAAATATCCTGTAGGCAAGCGAAATGGAAAGATTGCGAAGTTTGTGGAAGCGGCAAAAGGAACGAATTTGTTTTTTGCCGTTTATGAATCGGAAAGCGTTGATGGGCAAACGGGAGAAATCGTGCGAAAACGAGTGTTTGATACTGTGCCGTTGCGAGATGTTATTGAGCGTCAAATGCATGGATTGTCGTCAGTTCCTGAAATGGATTCTTCCGGAAATCGGCTTAAGTTTGTGTTGTCGCCCAACGATCTGGCTTATGTGCCTACGGAAGCGGAACGCGCAGCTGGCAAAGTCTTTGAACCTATTGACAAAGAGCGGATTTATAAAATGGTGAGTTGTACAAATACACAATGTCATTTTATTAAGGCAAACGTAGCAACTGTATTGCGTGATGGCATCGAATTTGAAAAACAAAATAAAATGGAACGGGCTCTCACAGGGGAAATGATAAAAGAAATTTGCATCCCGATCAAAGTGGACCGATTAGGCAATATTATTGATAAAAACTTGACGCTATGATTAAGAAAACGCTCTACTTTGGAAATCCTACGTATTTGTCGCTGCGTGATGCTCAGCTTGTCATTAAATTGCCCGAAATAGAGAAGTCGCCGCTTCCGGAAGATACGAAACGGATGTCGGAGACTTCGAAGCCTATAGAAGATTTAGGCGTGGTAGTCCTCGACAACAAGCAAATAACCATAACGGCAGGGGTGATCGATGCTTTGCTGGAAAACAATTGTGCATTAATTACTTGTGATCGTCGCAGTATGCCGGTAGGTCTGATGTTGCCATTGTGTGGGAATACAACGCAAAATGAGCGATTTCGGCAGCAATTGGATGCTTCGCTTCCATTGAAAAAACAGCTTTGGCAACAAACGGTTCAAGCTAAAATACGTAATCAGGCATCAGTGCTGGAAGAATGCACACGAGAAGAGGTAAATTGTATGCGTGTGTGGGCGAACAATGTGAAAAGCGGTGATTCGGACAATATGGAAGCACGGGCTGCCGTGTATTATTGGAAAACATTGTTTGCCACCGTCGATGGCTTTTCAAGAAGCAGAGACGGTGTTGCTCCTAATAATTTATTGAATTACGGATATGCCATTCTTCGTGCGGTGGTGGCTCGAGGTTTGGTGGCAAGCGGATTGCTGCCGACATTGGGAATACATCATCACAATCGGTACAATGCCTACTGTTTGGCAGATGATGTTATGGAGCCTTATCGCCCATTTGTCGATAAACTTGTGTTTTGTTTGTGTGAGCAGTATGGGGAGGATGTGGAATTGTCCAAGGAAGTGAAAAGCAAATTGTTGTCGATTCCGACGTTGGACGTGCGAATAGGGGGAAAGCGCAGTCCGTTGATGATTGCTGTGGGGCAAACGACAGCCTCATTGTACAAATGTTTCTCAGGAGAGCTTCGTCGCGTGATCTATCCGGAATACAATGGATAGCCGTTTTAGTGAATATCGCATTATGTGGGTGATGGTATTTTTTGATTTGCCTACGGAAACCAAAAAGGAAAAGAAGGCCTATGTGGCGTTTCGTAAAAATTTACAAAGGGATGGTTTTGCAATGTTTCAATTTTCTATTTATGTGCGGCATTGTGCAAGTAGTGAAAATGCAGCTGTTCATATAAAACGAGTGAAGTCTTTTCTTCCGGATAAGGGGAAAGTGGGGATTATGAGTGTGACTGACAAACAATTTGCTCAAATTGAGATTTTTTATGGCAAGAAAGAGCATTTACGAGAGGAGGTCAATTCGTGGCAGCAATTAGAATTATTTTAAAACGAAAATCCCATCTGTTTGATGGGATTTCTCGTTTCATATCTGCCATTTTTTTATTTTCTAATTTGTGCTATAACTTTTTGATTAGTAGCATAAAATAGATATCCTGTTGTTTCTAATGGCTCAAAGATACAAATTTGAAAGCAAATCACAACGTGATGTTGCACTCGTTGACAATGATTGGAGTTGTTTCTAATGGCTCAAAGATACAAATTTGAAAGCAAATCACAACACACGGGCATTTCCGCAATGCCGAAAGATTGTTGTTTCTAATGGCTCAAAGATACAAATTTGAAAGCAAATCACAACACCGAGACATACAGCGGATAATGGACAGCGGTTGTTTCTAATGGCTCAAAGATACAAATTTGAAAGCAAATCACAACAACATGTTTGTTTATAATTAAGTATTTTTTTGTTGTTTCTAATGGCTCAAAGATACAAATTTGAAAGCAAATCACAACAGGTTGACACGGATTCTATTCCGTTTCGGCGTTGTTTCTAATGGCTCAAAGATACAAATTTGAAAGCAAATCACAACGTTAAGCAAGGAATATTGACGGATGCGCAGGTTGTTTCTAATGGCTCAAAGATACAAATTTGAAAGCAAATCACAACCCTCGTGATAATACGGATGTCTCTCCTGCTGTTGTTTCTAATGGCTCAAAGATACAAATTTGAAAGCAAATCACAACCGACACCGTCGACAAAGGAGACTACAACGAGTTGTTTCTAATGGCTCAAAGATACAAATTTGAAAGCAAATCACAACCTCCGCTTGTGGGTGATTTCGGCAAGCGGGGTTGTTTCTAATGGCTCAAAGATACAAATTTGAAAGCAAATCACAACAACGGAGGTAGTGCAGGAATTGCAGGTAGTGTTGTTTCTAATGGCTCAAAGATACAAATTTGAAAGCAAATCACAACGGATATGTTCCTCGTTATTCGCAGTTGAAAGTTGTTTCTAATGGCTCAAAGATACAAATTTGAAAGCAAATCACAACGCCTCGTGATAATACGGATGTCTCTCCTGGTTGTTTCTAATGGCTCAAAGATACAAATTTGAAAGCAAATCACAACTGGTAATGCTCAGCAAAAGCGAGCCAATGAGTTGTTTCTAATGGCTCAAAGATACAAATTTGAAAGCAAATCACAACACTCGGACTGTCCCCGTACAGACTTCTGCGGTTGTTTCTAATGGCTCAAAGATACAAATTTGAAAGCAAATCACAACACATTTGATGCTCCCGTCTGTGAAGATAGGGTTGTTTCTAATGGCTCAAAGATACAAATTTGAAAGCAAATCACAACGACTTACAGAGATGTAATTATACAAAGGATGTTGTTTCTAATGGCTCAAAGATACAAATTTGAAAGCAAATCACAACGGATTTTGGTGCTTCTGTTGCTTCTGCTAAGTTGTTTCTAATGGCTCAAAGATACAAATTTGAAAGCAAATCACAACACGTCGCGATCGCGATTTTCAAACGCGGGTGTTGTTTCTAATGGCTCAAAGATACAAATTTGAAAGCAAATCACAACACGAAGTCTATGATGAACAAGTATGGCAGGTTGTTTCTAATGGCTCAAAGATACAAATTTGAAAGCAAATCACAACCGTTGCGTCCGGTTGTCCTCCAGTTTTGAAGTTGTTTCTAATGGCTCAAAGATACAAATTTGAAAGCAAATCACAACGCAAGCAACATTGTCTTTTTCATTTACATTGTTGTTTCTAATGGCTCAAAGATACAAATTTGAAAGCAAATCACAACTTTAGTGGTAGTATGAAAAATCTTTCTTCTGTTGTTTCTAATGGCTCAAAGATACAAATTTGAAAGCAAATCACAACGGACGAGGAGAAGAGAAAGATATCGTTTTGGTTGTTTCTAATGGCTCAAAGATACAAATTTGAAAGCAAATCACAACGCCACGGTAATTGTCTATCAGATCCATCGGTTGTTTCTAATGGCTCAAAGATACAAATTTGAAAGCAAATCACAACCGGCTTCGGCGCTTTCGTGGTCCACGCCCGTTGTTTCTAATGGCTCAAAGATACAAATTTGAAAGCAAATCACAACACTATGCGTGTTCAGTATCGTTATCAGCGGTTGTTTCTAATGGCTCAAAGATACAAATTTGAAAGCAAATCACAACAGCCTCATACAAATTTTTTATACGCATATTGTTGTTTCTAATGGCTCAAAGATACAAATTTGAAAGCAAATCACAACCAATAAAAATAACAGAACAATGAGCAACACGTTGTTTCTAATGGCTCAAAGATACAAATTTGAAAGCAAATCACAACGCCATGCCCTCGCGCAACGTCTCGGCACGCGTTGTTTCTAATGGCTCAAAGATACAAATTTGAAAGCAAATCACAACAATCACTTGAATACATTGATGACTGAACAGGTTGTTTCTAATGGCTCAAAGATACAAATTTGAAAGCAAATCACAACAAAAAACGATTATCTTGAAGTGTTTATAATAGTTGTTTCTAATGGCTCAAAGATACAAATTTGAAAGCAAATCACAACTCATTCTCTATTCTCCAGCTTCGTCAAAAGTTGTTTCTAATGGCTCAAAGATACAAATTTGAAAGCAAATCACAACACATTGCGAAGTCATTGTTCATAGCTTGATGTTGTTTCTAATGGCTCAAAGATACAAATTTGAAAGCAAATCACAACATACTACGCCCTTACATACCAAGTGCGCCCGGTTGTTTCTAATGGCTCAAAGATACAAATTTGAAAGCAAATCACAACTGGATTCTAATACGAAATGATATGGATTCTGTTGTTTCTAATGGCTCAAAGATACAAATTTGAAAGCAAATCACAACAAGCCGCCTCGCGGACAATAGGGCTATTCGTTGTTTCTAATGGCTCAAAGATACAAATTTGAAAGCAAATCACAACAATTGTCCTTTCCTGGTGATAAATGGGATTGTTGTTTCTAATGGCTCAAAGATACAAATTTGAAAGCAAATCACAACTATTATGGAAATGAATATTGAATTTGGCAAGTTGTTTCTAATGGCTCAAAGATACAAATTTGAAAGCAAATCACAACCGGGCATTAGCGACGCGGACATGGCGGAAAGTTGTTTCTAATGGCTCAAAGATACAAATTTGAAAGCAAATCACAACCACTTGGGGATAGACAAAGACCGCGACAAGGTTGTTTCTAATGGCTCAAAGATACAAATTTGAAAGCAAATCACAACTAACATAACTGGCATTATGATAAATGTTAAGTTGTTTCTAATGGCTCAAAGATACAAATTTGAAAGCAAATCACAACACAGCCTTGTCGCTCTTCCTCTTTTATATAGTTGTTTCTAATGGCTCAAAGATACAAATTTGAAAGCAAATCACAACATTATGACGGTATGCCTTATTAATCTTTAAGTTGTTTCTAATGGCTCAAAGATACAAATTTGAGAGCGAATCCACATCGCAACTGATTTAACAAGCACTTACGCGTTGGCCGAGAATAGCAGATATGCGCCTTTGAAGCAGGAATTGAAATTGCATGCGTCGCCTATGCTTTCATAGAAATGGATTGCTTTTTTTTCTATGGCGTCGGCAAAAGGCATGTCGTTTCTGTATTTTGCCGTGGCGAAGTCGTATCCGAGAGACGCGCCGGCATTGGAGTAGTCATAGATTTTTTGAAAGCGTTCGGCTTCTTCCTCGCCTTTGTCGGCCCTGCACTTCTCTACCACTTGGTAGAATATGGCTTCAATGTCGCGGGCAGTCGGAAAATCATCTGCGAGCATTGCCGCCATTGTCAATTTTGAGAAAAGCATGGCGTTTGATTCGATATTCTCGAGTGTTACGACTTCATTGAGGAAGGCGTTGGAAATGGCTCTGATTTCGTCGGACGATTTGTATGTTTTGGTTATGCGTTTTATTTCGTTGTTAAAGTGAAGCAGCCGCTCTTCGTCGTCGAAGTCGGTCGAGAAAAACAAATGGCCTAACTGTTTGCCAACTTGTTGCATGTCGCAGGTTGTCGTTTCGGAGGCGGTGTCGTAGTTTTCCTCTTTCGGTGTTGTTGAAATGCCCGCCATGTAGGTCATCACCGAAATAGCCCGGAGTAAATCTTTCATTGCGACTGTTTTTTTAGACGGTGGAGTATTATAGACAAGCAAATATACAAATTGGTTTTGAAACACGATGCGCATAAATGCAAATATTTACAGTTAAAAAAGATTAATATATTGGTTTAAAATTTCTTTAAAAAGAGCCATGTTTGTCAAGGTTGCACGCTAAATATTATTAATGGCATGAATAGATTGTTGAATTACGGGCAATCGTCGTATCTTTGCATATATATGTATATCAGAGCAAATCTGCCATTTCATGTGTTTGATTTGCTTTTTCTTTGTTGATTATGGGAGTATGCAGAATCAAGAAAGCTGTGATTGTGGGAGCTACGTCGGGAATTGGCAAGGCGGTGGCGCAATTGCTGTGGCAAAAAGGCGTGGACATTGCGATAGCAGGCCGGCGCGAAAATTTGCTTGCCGATTTTGCTTCGTCGAAAGGCGGACGGGTGATATATGCTCCGCTCGACGTAACGGCAGAAGATGCCGGCGAGCGTTTGGCCGGTTTGGCGGAACGGCTTGGCGGAGCGGATTTGATATTGCTATGTTCGGGCATTGGCACTCAGAATCAGCAATTGGATGCCGAAAAGGAGTTGCAAACGACGGCAACGAATGTGGTCGGATTCACGCGAATGATTGATGCCGCCTTCAACTATTTCAAAGCAAGAGGCGGAGGGCATATTGCGGCGGTGACTTCAATAGCCGGCACGCGCGGTTTGGGAGCGGCTCCGGCTTATTCTGCCACGAAACGTTACCAAAACACATATATTCAGAGCCTTGCCCAATTGTCCAATACCAATGGCTTTGGCATTAAATTCACGGATATTCGCCCCGGATTTGTCGACACGGCATTGTTGAACGGTGGCAGCTATCCGCTTTTGATGAAGCCGGACCATGTGGCGCATCTCATCGTGCGGGCGTTGGAACGACAGCGGCGAACAGTCGTAGTCGATTGGCGTTATGGCATCGTCACTGCGCTTTGGCGATTGATTCCGCGCTGTATTTGGGAGCGGCTTCCGATTAAAACGAAAATTTAATATTAAAATGAAATTGATATGAAAAAATTATTGTTCGGCATCGCTTTGTGCGGTGTGTCGATGACAGCTTCGGCAGAAGAGCCGTTGTGGATGCGCGACGTGAGGATTTCCCCCGACGGGACGCAAGTGGCATTTTGCTATAAGGGAGATATTTACAGAGTTTCGTCGAATGGCGGCAAGGCTGTGCGGCTGACGACGCACGATTCTTACGAGTCGTCGCCGGTGTGGTCGCCCGATGGGAAAAAGATTGCATTTGCGAGCGATCGTTATGGCAATGCCGACGTGTTTGTGATGTCGGCAAGCGGCGGGGCCGCAACGCGTCTTACGTTTAATTCGGCTGCGGAAACGCCAAGCGCAATTTCGCCCGACGGCGTGTATGTCTATTTTTCGGCAAGCATTCAGGATCCTGCTTCCAGTGCGCTTTTCCCAACATCGTCGATGACGGAACTGTATCGTGTGCCAATTGGCGGGGGAAGAACGGAGCAAGTGCTTGGCACGCCTGCCGAAATGGTATCGTTCGCGCCCGACGGACAACGATTTCTTTATCAAGACCGGAAAGGCTTCGAGGATGAATGGCGCAAACACCATACGTCGTCGGTGACGCGCGACATTTGGCTGTACGACGCGGCGACCGGCAAGCATGTCAATTTGACCGGCAGAGCCGGTGAGGACCGGAATCCTGTGTTTTCAGCCGATGGAAAGACTGTTTATTTTTTGAGCGAGCGCGACGGCGGCTCGATGAATGTTTATTCGTTTCCATTGGATTCGCCTTCTTCGGCAACGCGTCTTTCTGCATTTTCCACCCATCCGGTTCGTTTCTTATCGGTTTCGAACGATGGAACAATGTGTTATGCTTATGATGGCGCCATTTACACGCAACGGCAGGGCGGAAAAGCGTCACGATTGCATATCGACGTGGTTCGCGACGACATGGATTTGCCGGCCAAACTTCGTTTCACATCCGGCGCTACATCGGCCGGCGTTTCTCCGGATGGCGAACAGGTGGCATTCGTAGTGCGCGGCAATGTGTTTGTCACTTCTGTCGAATATGGCACCACAAAACAAATCACGAATACTGTCGAATCTGAATCCGACGTGGTGTTTGGCCCCGACAATCGCACTCTCGCTTATGCGAGCGAGCGCGACGGCTATTGGAATATTTATGTGGCAAAAATCCAACGCAAGGAAGATTTGAATTTCCCGAATGCTACGTTGATAGAGGAGGAAGCCGTATTGGGCGATGCCAAGATCGACAGGGAGCATCCTCAATTTTCTCCCGATGGAAAAGAACTTGCTTACATTGAAAATGAATGCCGCTTGATGGTTGTCGATTTGGAGTCGAAGGCGGTGCGACAGATCACCGATGGGTCGGAATGGTTTTATGGCGGATTTAATTATGAATGGTCGCCCGACGGGAAATGGTTTGTGCTTGAAGTAATAGGCAATGGGCATGATCCGTATTCCGATGTCGCAATTGTGGCTGCCGACGGCAAGAGCAAGCCCGTCAATCTGACAGGCAGCGGATATTTCAACATGCAACCGCGTTGGGTGCTCGATGGCAATGCCGTGCTGTTCTTGTCCGATCGTTACGGAATGCGAAGCCATGGGTCGTGGGGTTCGCTCAACGATGTGATGCTGGCATTCATGAATAAAGACGCTTACGACAAATATCGATTGAACAAAGAGGATTACGAACTTTTGAAAGACCTTGAAAAAGAGCAAGAGAAGGACAAATCCGAGGAAGAGAAATCGGACGACAAGAAGTCGGACACAAAGGAAGAAAATGATTCGATCATTGTTGTTGAATTAGACGGCATAGAAGACAGAATCGTGCGTGTCACTCCCAATTCATCTGATATTGCCGATGCTGTGATAGCCAACGATGGCGAAAGCCTGTACTACCTTTCTGCCTTTGAAGAAGGCTACGACCTTTGGGAATTGGATTTGCGCGAGCATAGCACCTCTCTTTTGAAAAAACTGAATACCGGCTGGGCAAGCCTGCAAACCGACAAGGAAGCCGACAATTTGTTCATACTTGGCGGACGGACGATGCAGAAAATGTCGGTGGTGGGAAGCACGTTGGAGCCGATTTCATATAGTGCGGAAATGAAGATGGATTTGGCGAAAGAACGCGAATACATGTTCGACCATGTGTGCCGTCAAGAAGCGCGCCATTTCTATCGCACAGACATGCATGGCGTGGATTGGCAGAAGATGACGGCTGCTTATCGTAAATTCTTGCCGCATATCGGCAACAATGCAGATTTTGCAGAAATGTTGAGCGAAATGCTGGGCGAGTTGAACGTGTCGCATACCGGCGGCCGTTACTATAAGAGCGGTTCGGGAGAATCGACGGCAAATCTTGGATTGTTGTTTGATTTGAGCTATTCCGGTAATGGGATGCGCATTGCGGAAATCATTGAAGGCGGTCCGTTCGACAGGGCAACGACCGATGCAAAAGAAGGCATCATCGTGGAGAAAATCAACGGACGTGAAATTTTGGCAAATTCCGATTTCTATTCTTATCTCGAAGGACTTGCCGGAGAAAAAACATTGGTGTCGTTCCGTGATCCGTCGAGCGGAAAACAGTGGGACGAAGTGGTTAAGCCGATTTCTTCCCGCGCATGCAGCGCTTTGCTGTATAAGCGTTGGGTGAAACAGCGTGCCGAAGACGTGAAGCGTTGGTCGGGCGGCCGCTTGGGGTACGTGCATTTGGAATCGATGGACGATGAAAGTTTCCGCACGATATATTCCGATGTGCTCGGTAAATATAACAAGTGCGAAGGCATTGTCATAGATACGCGTTTCAATGGCGGCGGACGTTTGCATGAAGACGTGGAAGTGTTGTTTAGCGGCGAAAAATATTTGACGCAAGTGCATCGCGGACGTGAAACGTGCGACATGCCGAGCCGTCGCTGGAACAAACCTTCAATTATGGTGCAGTGTGAAGCCAACTATTCGAATGCCCACGGTACGCCATGGGTTTATAAGCACATGGGTCTTGGAAAATTGGTCGGTGCGCCTGTCCCCGGCACGATGACAAGTGTTTCGTGGGAAACTTTGCAAGATCCGGAATTGGTGTTTGGCACTCCGGTGATTGGTTATCGCACAGCCGATGGCAATTATTTGGAAAATACGCAATTGGAGCCGGATGTTTATGTGCTGAACACGCCGGAAGAGATTGTCAATGGCGAGGACGCGCAATTGAAAGCGGCGGTGGAAGAATTGCTGAAAGAAATAGATTCCGCCACTCGCTGACAGATAAGCGAATAGAAACGAATCAAAGCCGGCAACAATTCGCCGGCTTTGATTTTTTTGTGCAGGGGCGGATGTTTTTTTTGATTACTTGCGTTTTTATGTGCATGGTTGTGTAATCACTCAAACATATTATCTTTGTTTTTTAATCGTTATGGAAAAAGAGCCGTTTGTTTTGGAAACACCAAGGTTGCTATTGAGAAAAATGCGTCTTTCCGATATTGATGCATTGTCTGCCATTATACAAGATGAGAGGGTGATGTATGCTTACAATGGCGCATTTAATGATGAAGAAACAGCCATGTGGCTGGAAAGGCAACTTCAACGGTATGAAATGTTTGGTTTTGGGCTTTGGGCAGCGACGTTGAAAGAAACGGGCGAAATGATAGGGCAATGCGGCATTACTATGCAGCCATACAAAACGGGCTTGGTGCCTGAGATAGGGTATTTATTTGCTTTTCGCCATTGGCATAAGGGATATGCTACGGAAGCGGCTGCGGCTTGCAAGGAATATGGATTTCATGTATTGCATTTTGATGCGCTATATTCAATTATTCGAGATACGAATGTAGCATCGCAAAATGTGGCATTGCGCAATGGAATGCGGCCGATAGACAAGGTGGTCAAACATTATCGGGGCGTCGAAATGCCGCATATCGTGTTTTGCGTGCAAAAATGAGCGACTCAAAGACTGTCCGGAAGTTCGGCCGGTTGGGGCGTCACGACGCGTTGCGGGCGTTCCGGCACGACGATGCTGTCGGAATCTTGCGGCTGAATGTGTATTTCGGGCGGTTGCGAGAGTGCGTTTGCATCGCGAGGTTCTTCTTTGTGGAAAGGCAGCGTGTAGGATGCAGAAAGGCTTATGTTCAAAGGATTGTCGCGTGTGCCATATCCCGGGATATACCATGGGCGCGAATTGGGAGTGTCTTTTATTGAGAACGGGAAATTGTAGCGCACGGCCCAACCCAATGAAAAGTTTTTGACAATTTCCACTTGTATGCCCAACACAAATTCTCCCCAAATGGCAGAAGAATGCTGGTCGACGATTTCAAAACGCGAAGGAGAGTCGTGCCAGTAGCCATTGTCGACGGTGATGTCGGTAATGTCGTAATGAAACGACGTTCCGGCAAATCGGATTCCCGCATATAGTTGGTATTTGGGGTCTTTTGTTGCCATGAAATTGTAGTTCATTCCGATTTTGCCGTAAAAAGCGAGTTTGTTTTTGTATGTGAAGTTTCCACCGTCGGGGGTGCTGTTGGCTTGCCCGACGCCGAGTTCTACAATGGGAATAAATCTGTTTTTTAGGTTTATTGCAAACCAAATGTCGCCGCCTCCGTAAGTTTGCCCGAAAGCTCTCATGAGCGGATCCCAGAAATTGATTCCGGCTGTTGCCGACATCAGAGTGGGACGATATACGGTGTTTTTGGCCTTTTCGATGGAGTCGCGCCGCAGAGAGTCGAGCGTAAGCGAGTCTGTGCGCATGAATTTGGCTTCATTTTGCCGTTTGATTTCTTGCAACTCTTTGTCGTTTATGATTTTCAGTTCGTCGGCTGAGTTGATGGGCGTGACACGCCTTTGCGCAGAAACCATGTCGATTAGCAAAAAAATCCCGATGGCAGCAAACAAAGATGTGGAAGCGAGCGATTTCATTCCTCATCGGCCTCCTCTGTCCGGAAATAGATTCGGATGTTTTCGCTGTTGGTGTTGTCGATAGTCGGGGTCAAAACACGTACGGAATCTATCAAGTAATGCGATGTTTCGATTGACTGGATGTCGAACACATACATTGCTCCGCAGTCTTTCGAGTGGAAATATGGGCGACTTTCGTAGGCCACGGTAATCGTGTCTGTGATGTCCAAATCGGCGAATGCTTTTTGCTCGTATCGAAAAACGAATCGCGACGATGCTGCATCGACGTCAAAAGGCAAATAGACTTGGGTCACAGTCGAGCGGTTGCGTATGATGGCAGAATCGCCGGGCACTCCCACGCCGTAGACGGTGAGCGAGTCGATGCCGATGGCATCTTTCGTTGCCGACGAATAGAATCCGGCCAGTGGCAGGCTGCTTTGATTGCCTTCGCATCCTTCATTGTCGCAGGCGGCAATACAGAAAAGCAACAGTGCGGTGGCAACCGCCGATATGTCGCGAAGCCATGTCGTCATTGAAGCTCTTCCCGAATTTGGTAGTTGTTTCTGCCTTCTGCATTTCTGGCAATCAATTCGCCGATAAATCCGGCAAGGAAGAATTGGGAGCCGAGCAACATCATTGTCAATGCAATGTAGAAATAGGGAGAATCGGTGACGAGACGGTAATCCATGCCGTTGTACATGGCATAGAGTTTCGCCGACCCGACGACGATTGCGGCTATGAATCCGATAAGAAACATCAGCGAGCCGAGGAATCCGAAAATATGCATCGGCTTGCCTCCAAATTTGGAAATGAACCACAGGCTTATCAAATCGAGATAGCCATTTACGAAACGGTTGATGCCAAATTTTGTTTTGCCATATTTGCGGGCTTGATGGTGGACCACTTTTTCTCCAATGCGCGCGAATCCGGCATTTTTAGCCAAATAGGGGATATAGCGGTGCATTTCGCCGTAGACCTCTATATTTTTCACGACATCTTTTCGATAGGCTTTCAGCCCGCAATTGAAATCGTGGAGGTTTTTTATTCCGCTCACTTTGCGAGCCGTGGCGTTGAACAACTTGGTAGGGATGGTTTTCGACAGCGGGTCGTAGCGTTTTTGCTTCCAGCCGGAAACGAGGTCGTATCCGTCGGAAACGATCATGCGGTAGAGTTCGGGTATTTCGTCGGGGCTGTCTTGGAGGTCGGCATCCATTGTGATGACAACATCTCCTTCGGCGCGTTCGAATCCCACGTTCAATGCCGGCGATTTGCCATAATTCCTACGGAAGCACACGCCTTTCACGCAGGGGTTTTTAGCGTGCAGATTGTTTATTATTTGCCATGAATTGTCGGTCGATCCGTCGTTGATGAAAATAATTTCGTATGAAAAATGATTTTCATTCATCACGCGTTCGATCCATGCTTCAAGTTCGGGCAAAGATTCTGCTTCGTTGTATAAAGGAACGATAACTGATATGTCCATATAAACCTATAATGTGTATCGTGTGCAAAATTAATATAACCCGAGGGAAGAAAAAAGGCTTTGTCGATTTTTCTAAAAAAGGCTTCCGGCAGGCTATTTTCTGCCGGGAGATGAAATATTTTGGACGAATATTGTATTTTTGTTCGCGTGAATGTAAAAAGATTGAAAGGATGAAAAGGGTATTTGCGTTTATCTTGTCGATTTTATCGTTGTATGGGAGCGCCGTTTATGCAAACGGTGAAGTGGAAGCTGCCAAAAGCATGGTCGTGCGATTGTTGCCGGATTATGCTAACCATTTTGAATTTCGGCTAATTCCGAACGACAATGGCCGAGATTGTTTCTCGATTGAAAGCCAAGGCGATAAAATTGTCATTTCCGGCAATACGGCCGGCAGCATGGCTGTCGGGCTGAATGCGTATCTGACGCGTCATTGCCGCACGTCGGTATCGTGGTATGCGGAAAATCCGGTAGCGATGCCCGACACTTTGCCCGCTGTGCCAAAGAAAGAATATGCTTTTGCGCGTGTGGAGCGGAGGTTTTTCCTTAATTATTGCACGTTTGGATATTCGATGCCGTTTTGGGATTGGACGGAATGGGAGCGAATGATCGATTGGATGGCTTTGAACGGCATAAACATGCCTTTGGCGATAACGGGACAGGAGACAGTGTGGTACAACGTGTGGCGAACGTTAGGGTTGTCGGATTCGGAAATCAGAGATTATTTTACCGGTCCTGTCTATCTGCCGTGGCATCGGATGGCTAACATTGATTCGTGGAATGGACCGTTGCCGATGGAATGGTTGCAGAAGCAAGCGCAATTGCAAAATCAGATATTGGAAAGGGAACGGGCCTTCGGAATGCGTCCTGTGCTTCCGGCATTTTCAGGGCATGTGCCGTCACAGCTGCAACGTCTTTATCCGGAAGCCGACATTAAATATTTGGGCAAATGGGCCGGATTCGACGATCGCTATCGATGCCATTTCTTGAATCCGGAAGATTCGTTGTTTGCAGTCGTGCAGCGGCTTTATCTCGCAGAGCAAACGCGCATGTTCGGGACGGATCATGTGTATGGCGTCGATCCTTTCAACGAGGTTGATCCGCCGAGTTGGGAGCCTGACTATTTGAAAGATATTTCGCACAATATTTATCGAACGATTGCCGATTTCGATCCGGAGGCAGAATGGGTGCAAATGTCGTGGATGTTCTACCATGATCGGAAATATTGGACCGCTCCGCGCATTGAGGCCTTTTTGTCGGGCGTAGATGCCGGCAAGATGACGCTTTTGGATTATCATTGCGAGAATGTGGAATTGTGGAGAAAGACAGAACGATTCCATGGACAGCCGTATATATGGTGCTATCTTGGAAACTTCGGAGGAAACACGTCGCTCACCGGACCCGTCAAAGCAAGCGGCGCGCGTCTTGAAGCCGCGTTGGAAGATGGCGGCGACAATTTGATAGGCATTGGCTCAACGCTTGAAGGTCTCGACGTGGTGCAGTTCCCGTATGAATATATTTTTTCGAAAGCATGGAGTAATGCGCTTCCCGACGAAAAATGGATTGAAAATTTTGCCGATTGCCATTCGGGGGAGGCATCGTTGGAGGTGAGGGAAGCATGGAAAATATTGTTTGACGATGTTTATGTGCAAATCCCGCGCACGCTCGGTCTTTTGTCATGTTTCAAACCTATTTTCGGGCGAAGCGAAGACTATCGCACGCGGATCAACTACGACAATTCCCGTCTTGCGGAAGCGTGGTATTGGTTGCTTGATGCTCCGAATACAGAAAGGGAGGCTATACGGGCTGATTTGGTTTGCGTCGGGCGGCAAGCAATAGGCAATCTTTATGGACGATTGAAAGCAGAGTTGGATTCTGCTTATTTGCGGAAAGATTTGCCGCAGATGCGCCGCACGGCTGATGCCATGCGCGGAATGCTTGCCGATTTGGACACATTGACCGCCTATCATCCGCGTTGCGGTGTCGGTGTTTGGCTGCGCGATGCCCGAGCATACGGAGAGACGAAAGAATTGAAAGATTATTACGAGCGGAATGCGCGAAATTTGATTACGACGTGGGGCGGGTCGCTTAACGATTATGCCGCGCGGGCGTGGTCGGGATTGTTCGGTTCATATTATGCCGGACGTTGGGAAATTTATTTCGACGCATTGGAAAAGTCTTGCGAGGCAGGAACTCCGCTCGATGAAGAGCAGTTGCGCGAACAACTGGCAGCGTTTGAATCGGCATGGGTCGCTTCTACGGAACCGATGCCGGTGATTGTGCCGAAGCAAGATTTGTTGAGTTTTTCTGTGAAACTGTATCGGAAATATATGGAAAGATATTGGGAATAAGCGACAGGGCGAAAGCAAAAGCCGTGTTTTGTTATTTGCAAGACACGGCTTTTCGTTTACATCGGCGGTGCTTATTTTATGAGTTTGCGATAACGGATGCGATGCGGCTCGACGTCGCCCATGCGGGCACGTTTGTTTTCTTCGTATTCGGTGTATGAACCTTCATAAAAAAACACTTGGCTGTCGCCTTCAAAAGCAAGGATGTGCGTGCAAATACGGTCGAGAAACCAACGGTCGTGCGAAATGACGACGGCGCATCCGGCAAAATTCTCCAGACCTTCTTCGAGCGCACGGAGTGTGTTCACGTCAATGTCGTTGGTCGGTTCGTCGAGCAGGAGCACGTTGCCTTCTTCTTTCAGAGCCATCGCAAGATGCAACCGATTGCGTTCGCCACCGGAAAGCATTCCGATTTTCTTTTCTTGGTCGGCACCGGCAAAATTGAATTTCGACAAGTATGCACGGGCATTGACATCGCGACCTCCCATGCGGAACAATTCCGTTCCACCTGAAACTACTTGGTAGACAGTCTTTTCAGGGTCTAAGTCTTTATGTGTTTGGTCGACGTATGCGATTTTTACGGTTTCTCCGACTTCGAATATGCCTTTGTCGGCTTTTTCAAGGCCCATGATGAGTTTGAACAGTGTGGTCTTTCCTGCACCGTTCGGTCCGATTACGCCGACAATGCCATTGGGCGGGAGCATGAAGTTGAGATCATCGAACAGCACCTTGTCGCCATAAGCCTTTGCCACATGTTGCGCTTCTATCACCTTGTTGCCCAAACGCGGTCCGTTCGGGATGAAGATTTCCAATTTTTCTTCTCGTTCTTTTTGGTCTTCGTTGAGAAGGCGGTCGTAGCTCGACAGTCGGGCTTTCCCTTTGGCGTGGCGTGCTTTCGGCGCCATGCGAATCCATTCCAATTCTCGTTCCAACGTTTTCCGGCGTTTGCTCGCTTGCTTTTCCTCTTGCTCCATGCGCTTGGTTTTTTGTTCAAGCCAAGAGCTGTAATTGCCTTTCCATGGGATTCCTTCGCCGCGGTCGAGTTCCAAAATCCATCCAGCAACATGGTCGAGGAAATAGCGGTCGTGGGTGATGGCAATCACGGTGCCTTTGTATTGTTGCAAGTGTTGTTCCAGCCAGTCGATCGATTCGGCGTCGAGGTGGTTGGTCGGTTCGTCGAGCAGCAAAATGTCGGGGTTCTGCAGCAGAAGCCGGCACAATGCCACGCGGCGGCGTTCACCTCCCGACAGTGTCGCCACGTTTTGATTTTCCGGCGGACAACGCAGCGCGTCCATGGCGCGTTCGAGTTTGTTGTCGATATTCCATGCATCGGCAGCGTCGAGCTTGTCTTGCAATTCGGCTTGCCGGTTGATGAGTTTGTCCATTTTGTCGGGATCTTCGAGCACATCCGGATCGCCGAAACTTTCATTCACTTTGTCGAATTCCGCTAATAGGTCGAGCACCGGCTGAACGCCTTCTTGCACGATTTCCTTTACCGTTTTGCTCGGGTCGAGTTTGGGATCTTGTTCCAGATAGCCCACGGAATAGCCCGGGGAAAATACCACATTGCCTTGATATTGCGTGTCGATGCCGGCAATGATTTTCAGCAGTGTTGATTTCCCGGCGCCGTTCAAACCGATGATGCCGATTTTTGCACCGTAGAAAAACGACAGGTATATGTCTTTCAACACTTGTTTTTGTGGCGGGTAGATTTTGCTGACGCCCACCATTGAAAATATCACTTTCTTGTCGTCGGCCATGATAGCAAGTTTTATGTGTTTTTAATGTTTGCGAAATTCTTTCACTTTATAGTCGCAATCGATTTTTCCGCGCACGATGTTATTTAATTTTCCACGGATCAATTGCTTGCGGATAGGCGAAATGCGATCAATGTAGAGAATGCCGTCCAAATGGTCGTATTCGTGCTGAATGATGCGGGCAAGGAAGCCTTCGAACACCTCTTCGTGTTCCACGAAATCGGTGTCGAGCCAATTGAGCCGCACTTTTTCGAACCGCGACACGGATTCGCTCAATCCGGGGAGGCTGAGGCAGCCTTCCGAACGCGAAACGCGCGGACCGCCGTCTTCCAATATGTCGAGTTCGGGATTGACAAGTGTAAGTTTCACGCCGGCCAATTCAGGGTAAGTGTCTTTAAGCACGTCGGCATCAATTACGATCAAGCGGATCGACAAGCCGATTTGGGGCGCGGCAAGACCCACGCCGTCCGATTCGTACATTGTCTCGTACATATTTTCCACCAACTGCTTCAAGTTGGGATAATCGGGCGTTACGTCTTCGGCAGTCTGTCGGAGCACAGGCTGTCCGTATAAATAAATCGGTAGTATCATAATTTCATTTGTCTGCTTTCCAAATAGTCATTTAAAATGATGGTGGCGGATATTTCGTCGACAATCGATTTGTCGCGACGTGCCATTTTTTTCATTCCGCCGTCGATCATCGCCTTGTGGGCGAGTACCGACGTGAAGCGCTCATCGAACATTTCCACGGGCGTGTCGGGCATCAATTTTCGCAAGCGGTTGACAAACGGCGTGATATATTTCATGCTTTCCGACGGTTGATTGTTCATTTGTTTCGGCAGGCCGACCACAATTTTTTCTACCGGTTCGTTAGCCATGTAGTTAATGATGAAGTCGATTAGCTTGTGCGACGGCACAGTGGCAAGTCCGTTTGCCGCTATTTTCAACGTGTCGGTAGCAGCCACTCCCGAACGTTTGCGCCCATAATCGATTGCAAGAATCCGTCCCATGCGACTGCAAAGATAGTGCAAGTTGAGCGCAATGCAA
>UQKE01000002.1 GCA_900541555.1 uncultured Porphyromonadaceae bacterium
TAAGGGCTTCTGCCAGCCCTGCTGTAATTCCCACCGTGTTTCCCAGATTTTCACCCATAGCACCAAATGCCCCCATCATACCGGTCACTGTCCCCAGAAGCCCCAACATAGGAGACAATCCGATAATGAGGGACAGAAAATTCAGATGCGCATACAGAGAGCGTATGAACCGGTCCGCCTGGGCATACACCACAGTTTCCACCATATCCTTATCTGCCAATTCCGCTTCAGGAAGTGAACGGGTCACCTCGGCTGCAAACCCTGACGTCTTACCGGCCAGACTGGCCGCTTCCTCTCCCCTGCCCTGGTTCAGCAGTGCTGTATACTTTTCCAGGAAAGCTGACGGTGAAATGACTTTCCGATAATACATAGCCCTTTCCAGTGCTATGGAAATAGACAGAACGGAACACAACAGAAGAGGCCACATGCAAGGACCTCCCTTAATAAACCAGGTCAGTACAGATGAAAACATAATCTACTCCTTATCCTGCTCAAAAGGTATACTTAACCCCCACATAGCAGGTTCTTTCAAATCCTGGAAGCAGAGTCTGATACGGTCCTGCCCCATTGCCATATTCATAATAATCCCAATGCTTCTTGGCTTTGTTTACTATTTTTATGCGTTTAGCGAAGAATGTATTGCTTCCATCCGAAAAGGAAAAATTTGGATTGACGAAAATATAATTAAGCGAATATATTTGGATGATGATGGGGAAACGATAGGCGAAAAAGCATATTCGTGGGATATGGCGGATCGTTGTGTTGTGGCCTCTCGCTCGTTTAGATTCTATTTTTGCGGAAAAAGGGATGTTTTTTTGCTTGTCCCGTCGTCTGTTTTTGAATCAGAATCGCAACGAGAAAATGTCATAGCCTTGCTAAAATCGATATTGCGCGACCGACTCATAATGTAGTGCTTTCGCGTTCTCAATTTCATGTCTTGTTTTTTGAGATATTGCTTCTGTGGATAAAACATTATTCGTATTTTTGCATAAGT
This sequence comes from uncultured Porphyromonadaceae bacterium, assembly GCA_900541555.1. Taxonomy (GTDB): domain Bacteria; phylum Bacteroidota; class Bacteroidia; order Bacteroidales; family Muribaculaceae; genus Limisoma; species Limisoma intestinavium. The sequence goes on from UQKE01000002.1 coordinate 995, forward strand.
AGAATTCTCACTTATAAAATCAACAGACATGGATGTAACCCAAATGAAAAAGGCTGCCGACAACCTTAGAATCATAGAAGCAACAATGGTTGAAACCGCTAAATCAGGGCATCCGGGAGGCTCTATGAGCGGAACAGATTTTCTGAATGCATTATATTCCCAATTCATAGTTTATGATCCGGACGATGCCCAATGGTTCGCTCGCGATCGCTTTTTCTTAGATCCTGGTCACATGTCGCCGCTGTTGTATGCAGTATTGGCCATGTGTGGCAAGTACACAATTGACGATTTGAAGAAATTCCGTCAATGGAAAAGTGCGACGCCCGGACATCCGGAGGTGGATTTCTCGCGTGGTGTCGAAAATGGCTCTGGACCTCTTGGGCAGGGACATGTGATGGCAGTAGGCGCTGCGATTGCAGAACGATTTATTGCCGCGCATTTTGGAGAAGTGGTAGCGCATAAAACTTATGCATTGATTTCCGATGGCGGAATCCAAGAAGAAATATCTCAAGGAGCAGGACGCATAGCCGGCTTTTTGGGATTGAGCAATTTGATTATGTTTTATGACAGCAACAAGGTCCAGCTTGCGACAATGGTTGACGCCGTGTCGTCGGAGGATACAGCTGCGAAATACCGTGCATGGAATTGGAATGTGATCGAGATCGATGGCAATGATCCCGTGCAGATATGCGATGCATTGGCGGAGGCTCAAACGGAACAACGCCGTCCAACGCTGATTATTGGAAATACCGTAATGGGCAAAGGATGCGTGGATGCGGATGGCAATAATTTTGAATTTAAATGCAGCACGCATGGGAATCCATTGAGCAAATCCGGCGCCAGCTATGAAAGAACAGTGGAAAATCTTGGAGGAGATCCGAACGATCCATGGAAGGTGTTTGACGAAACACGTGCACTTTACGACAAGCGTCGAGCCGAGCTTGTCGAAATAGCAAAGGAACGGAAAGCTGCATATTGCCGGTGGGCAAGCGAAAATCCGGAAAAGGCGGCAGAATTGCAATCGTGGATTGATGGGAAGATTCCTGCAATTGATTATAAAAGTATACAGCACAAACCGAATGTGGCAACACGAACGGCCTCTGCCGATGTGCTGACGTTGTTTGGCGAGCAAATAAAAAATATGATTGTATCGTCGGCAGACTTGTCGAATAGCGACAAGACTGAATCTTTCGTGAAGAAATGCGGAACATTCATGTCGCCCGAAAATTTAAGCGGAGCGTTTTTACAAGCCGGCGTTGCGGAATTGACGATGGCCACGATTATGAATGGCATTGCTTTACATGGCGGATTGCAATGTGCATGTGGAACATTCTTCGTGTTTTCAGACTACATGAAGCCGGCGATTCGAATGTCGGCGTTGATGGAGTTGCCCGTGAAATTCGTTTGGTCGCATGATTCATTCCGTGTAGGCGAGGATGGCCCGACGCATCAGCCTGTCGAGCAAGAAGCGCAAATACGCTTGTTGGAAGAAATGAAGAATCATAGTGGAAGAAACAGTATGTTGGTGATTAGGCCGGCAGATAGCGCAGAAACAACCATCGCATGGAAAATGGCGATGGAAAATGTGGACGCGCCGACAGGATTGATTCTTACGCGCCAAGATGTCGAGGATATTCCTGCAATGCATGGCGATCGATATGATGAAGCCTTGCAGATGGAACGAGGCGGATATGCTGTGACGGAATGCGAAAATCCGGATGTCGTTCTTGTCGGCAATGGTTCTGACGTGCTTTTGCTTATTAAAGCAGCAGAGATTTTGCGGCAAGAAAACATAAAATCACGTGTCATATCTGTCCCTGCAATCGGGTTGTTTATGGATCAATCAGAGGGATATAGAAATTCATTGATACCAAAAGGTGTGCCGGTATTTGGCAAAACTTCGGGAATTCCGTCTACTTTATTGCGAGTAGTGGGTACCGATGGCTATATTTCAGGAATAACTCATTTTGGATATTCGGCTCCTTATAAAGTGTTGGAAGACAAATTTGGGTTTACAGTGGAAGCAACGGCAGCAGAAATAAAGAATTATTTGGAGTCATTGCGGAAGTAGAGGATTCGAGATTGATTAAAATGTTACTTAGGTAAAAATAAAAATATAATGAAGATGAGTTTGAAGAAATTAATAATAGCGGGATTGCTGTCGATTTCTTTTGGCGTATATGCCCAAAATGTATCTCCCATGTTGCAAGAATTGACAGATTCTGCTGTGAGGATTGGGAAATTACCCAACGGATTGACTTACTATATCCGACATAATGAAAATCCGAAAGGGCAAGCGGATTTCCATATCGCCCAAAAGGTTGGTGCTGTACAAGAAAATGAAGACCAAAATGGATTGGCCCATTTCTTGGAGCACATGTGTTTCAACGGAACGAAGAATTTTCCCGACAAGCAACTTCTGACGTGGTTGGAGTCGAAGGGTGTTAAATTTGGCATGAATTTGAATGCGCATACAGGTACGGATCAGACAGTTTATGACATTATGAATGTGCCGGTTGCGAATCGGGAGGTTGTCGATTCTTGTTTGCTGATTCTTCATGATTGGGCAGATGCATTGACGCTTGCCGATGAAGAAATAGAGAAGGAGAGAGGCGTCATACATGAAGAATGGAGAATCGGAAACAATGCAATTTCTCGCGTATTGGATCGCCATGCTCCGGAGTTGTATCCGAATACAAAATATGCCACACATAACGTGATAGGCGACATTGATATTATTGACAATTTTAAGCCGCAAGTGCTTCGCGATTATTATGAGAAATGGTATCGTCCGGATTTGCAAGGCATTATTGTGGTGGGCGATATCAATGTTGATTCGGTGGAAATGAAAATAAAAGATTTGTTTTCTCCGATAAAAATGCCGGAAAATCCGGCGGAATTTACCTATGAGACGGTAGGCGACAATGAAGCTCCAATCGTAATTTCAGATAAGGACGCGGAAATGCCGTATAATATGATTATGGTGGCGCAGAAGTTCGATAAATTGCCTCGTGAGAATCGAAATACGATGGTTGGGTTAATTTCTGACTATGTTGATTTTGTCATTACTTATGTATTGAATAATCGATTGATAGAAATAACACTTTCCAACGATGCTCCTTTTAGTGGCGCCGGAGTTTCGATTGATTCGTATCTATATGCAAATACGAAAGGTGCATTGCTGTTTCAAGGCATTGTGAACGAAAAAGGAAGCGAAGCTGCGTTGAAGGCGATTCTTACGGAATTGAAACGTTTTAAGGAGTATGGATGCACTGCCGCAGAATACGATAGGGCTCGTGCGGAATATATAAGCCAATTGGAAAAACAATATAAGAATTTCGGTTCAGCCAAGAATGGCTATTTTGCACAAATCTATATTAACAATTTCTTGGAATCAACGCCAATTACGGCAGTAGATTTTGAATACCAAACAATGGGAAACTTGGTGGCTTCATTGCCGGTAGAAATGATAAACGAAGAGGTTAAAGCATTGATTACCGGTAAAAACTTAGTGGCAATATCGTTCTGTCCTGACAAAGAGGGAGTGGAGATGCCATCGGTTGATTCTTTAAAGGCAGTTTTTGCCGAGGTAGATGCCGCGACAGTGGAACCTTATGAGGATACAACCGTTAGTGAACCTCTTTTGGCGGAATCGCCTGAATGTGGTTCGATTGTTGAAGAAAATGACAATGCTCCGCTTGGGTACACGCAACTTTTATTGTCGAATGGGGTAAAAGTCGTGTTGAAGAAGACCGACCATAAAGAGAATGAAGTTTTGTTTAAGGCTGTGAGCGAGGGTGGCGCGTCGCTCTATGACGCTGCTGATTATGCGAATGCGTTGTTGGCGGCAGACATTTTGTCTTCAACCGGACTTGGGCAGTTCTCTTATACGGATTTGATGAAAATGATGTCGGGCAAGCAGGTGACGGTTTCTCCGAGCATTGGCGGATACAAGGAAACAATGACAGGCAGCGCGAGCATCAATGATTTGGAGACGATGATGCAATTGATATATTTGAATTTTACGCAGCCGCGGGAAGACAGGGCTGCTTTTGAAAATATAAAGAGCATGTCGTTGTCTCAAATTGAAAATGTCGAACATGATCCGCAATACGTATTTCAAGATTCGCTTGTAAAAAAATTGTTTGCACATCATCCGAAAGCGATGATTCAGAGCACGGAAATGTTTGAAAAAGTGAATTACGACCGTGCATTGCAAATCTACAAGGAACGGTTCGGGAATGCTGCGGATTTCACATTCTTCTTTGTTGGAAACTTTGATGTTGACACGATGAAGGATTATGTAAAGCGCTATGTCGCTTCGCTTCCGTCGTCGTCGCTTCGCGAAGAATCGAAGAATGATGGAAAATCTATTGTTGCCGGCAAGGTGCGCAATGAATTTGTTTTGAAGAGCGAAAACAATATGGCAATGCTGGCCATGGTGTGGAGCAAGAAAATACCTTATACGCTTGATAATATCGTAAAAACGAGCATTGCGGGGCAATTGATGGCAAATGAATTGCTCAATAGCGTCAGGGAAGATGAAGGCGCTGCTTATAGTCCTTATTCGGTCGGTTCGATAGAGCAAAGCTATGAAGACGTCGCAGTCGTTCAAACTGCATTTGCATTGAATCCCGATAAAAGCAAAACGAGCGAACAAACGACAATTAATTGTTTTGAGAAACTTGCAAATGGTATTCCTGAAACTGAATTGCAGAAAATGAAAGAATACATGTTGAAAAAATATGAAGAAAACATTGTCGACAACAGTTATTGGTTGAGTGCGCTTGAACGCTATGTCGTGGATGGAATTGATGAATATACGGATTATAAGGAAATGATTAATTCTCTGACGGTGGAGGATATGCAAAATTACATTCATGACATCGTGACAGAGGGGAATCGATTTGAATTGTTGATGTTGCCCAATTAAAGCGTTGTGGCAAAGCAAGAAAAATCAAATTCTTTGTAAAAAACAAGCGAGCTCCGATTTGGGGCTCGCTTGTTTTATCGGCTTGATTTCAATCGCAATTATTCTTTTGCGGCTTTCGAAGCTTGCTTTTTCTTGGGCGCGGCTTTCTTTGTCGCAGCAGGAGCGGTTTTCGCTTGCGCTTTGGGCTTGATTGCACTCTTTGTTTCTTCTGTCGCGTCTTTGAGAGCTTTAAGCTCTTTATTTAGCATTTCGATTTCGCTTTCTTGATTTTTGATTGTGGTGAGCAGTGCGTTCAATTCTTCATTTTCTATTGTCAACGGATATTGCTCTTCCACACGCACAATGAAATCTGCTAAGACATTCATGTAGTTTGTGAATGCTTGATAAGGAGATTCGTATGGGCTGAAAGAAGCATGCGCGGCGCCATCGCTGAAATGCTTGGTGCTCATATAGAAGAAATGATCGGACGATTGCAAGTAGTCCCAATCTTGATTTAAACGGCTGTCGGAGCATAAATGCACGCGTTCGGCTACGGAGTATAGCTTGTGGAACGCTTCATTTTGGAGCTGGTTGCCCAACCATGCGCTTACGTCGCGAGCTTCGTCGGCGCCGGATATCGGGTGGGTGACGGAAATCATATCGACAGCTTTTAGTTTGGATACAGCTTCCGAAGGAGTCCAAAATTCCACTCCTTTTTCTGCCGCGAATCGTGGCAATGCTTTGAAGAAATCGAAAATGCCGGTTTCGCGCGGGTGATTATCGCCGATTGTTTCATAGTTTACGGCAATATTGACCAATTGTTCATCTTTGGGGCTTTGCGAAATCCAACTCATGTATTTGTCGGCAGTTAAAGGATATTCATGCCATGAGTAATCGGCAAATCGCATCGCAATATCGTCTGAGAGTTTTGAATTTCTGAAAAGAAGTTTCATTTTAGGTGCGCCTGCCGAAGAATAAACATAGTTGGGAGATTTCCACCCAAGAATATGTTTTGCTCCTTCTGTCAAAACTGCCTTGAAGCCCATAGATGCAATTTGCGCAGCAATTTCGTCGTTGTAGATTAATTCAGTATTTCTGAAAACTTTCGGTTTTTGTCCGAATAGGTTATATATCAAAGCATCGTGTCGTTCGACTTGACGTTTGAATTCTTCTTCGTTGATGAGCGACGCGAGCGAATGATCGTAGGTTTCAGATACAAATTCCACGCAGCCGGTGTCGACAAGCATTTTCATGGAATCGATAAATTCCGGAACGTATTGTTGGAATTGTTCAATGGCAGTTCCGGTGATTGAAAATGCGCATTTGAATTTTTTGCCGGAATCTTTTATCATTTGCAGCAGCATTTCGTTTGCCGGCAAATATGCCCGTTGTGCAATGCGAGTGATTATTTCGTCGTTGGAAAAATCATCGTAGTAGTAATGGTCGTTTCCGATGTCGAAAAAACGGTAGCGTTTCAAACGGAATGGTTGATGTATTTGGAAATAAAAACATACTGCGCTCATAGTAAATAGGTATTTAGTGGTTGTTTAAAATTTTGTTGTATATGTCGATTACTTTTTTCCCGGCTTTTTTCCATTGGATTCCATCCACTTCTGCTAACCCTTCTTCATGCATTTGATTGTACATGGCGGGGTAGCTGATGATGGAGTAAATGGCGTCAGCCATTGCGTCGATGTCCCAAAAATCAATTTTGATGACATGGTTTAGAATTTCAGCACATCCGGATTGCTTGGAAATAATGGAAGGAACGCCCATTTGCATCGCTTCCAATGGCGATATTCCAAATGGTTCGGATACAGAAGGCATGATGTAGACATCGGATGCTTTCAGCATTTCATATACTTGTTTCCCTTTTTGGAATCCGGGGAAGTGGAATCGGTCGGCAATGTCTTTTTGGGCAGCCAAATCAATCATTTTTTCCATCATGTCTCCGCTGCCTGCCATCACAAATCGCACGTTGTGTACTTTTTGCAGTACTTTTGCCGCCGCTTCCACGAAGTATTCAGGTCCTTTTTGCATCGTGATTCGTCCAAGGAATGTGACGATTTTTTCTTTCATTTTCGGGACTTGAACGTTTTTCAGTTCATCGCTAAGCGGCTCGACGGCGTTGTGGACGGTTGTCACCTTGGCCGGATCAATGCCGTATTTTTCGATTACAGTTTGGCGAGTCAGATTGCTCACTGTGATGATATGGTCGGCATTTGTCATGCCATCCTTTTCAATGCCGAAAACTGTCGGGTTGACATTGCCGCGAGAACGGTCGAAGTCGGTGGCATGAACGTGGATAACCAATGGCTTTCCCGATACTTGTTTCGCATGTATCCCGGCCGGATAGGTAAGCCAATCGTGGGAATGGATAATGTCGAAATCAAGCGTGCGGGCAATGACACCGGCTACAATTGAATAGTTGTTGATTTCTTCCAACAAATTGTCAGGATAGCGGCCTGAAAATTCGATGCAACCGAGGTCGTTGACGTTCATGTAGTTGAAGTCCGCATAGATATGAGAGCGAAGATCATAGTATAGCTGAGGATTCATGACGTTGCCTATCCGTGATTGCACGTAATCCCAATCCGGATCTCTCCATGCGATGGGAGTTGTGCATGCTCCTATGATATTTGCGAAGCTTTTGTCTTCATCTCCATGGGGCTTTGGTATGACAAAGGATATGTCCATGTTGCCGTTTTCGGCCATTCCTTTTGTCAAACCGTAGCTGGCAGTGCCGAGACCGCCAAGAATATGTGGTGGAAATTCCCACCCGAACATTAGGGCTTTCATATTTTGAAAGATTTTTTATCTGTTTGTTATACATCAAAACTATTAAGCACGTATAGAGAACGAAGCACTTCTCCTACGCTCGGCGCAAAGCTGATTGCGCCATGTCCGTTGTATGGCGGGTTGCCATCGTATAATTCTGAAATCGAACCAATGCATTCGCGGGTCATGTCGTCTTCATAACCGATAAGCATGCGTCGAAGGAATGCGACTCCGCTATGCCCGAACACTTTTAGATAAGCATCGGTATAAAAGCCTGTCAGCCATGGACGGGTCGGCCCGTTGAAATAGGCTTGTTGCCTTTGGAAATGATTGCCGACAAAGAATGGATTGTATCCGAAGCTTTTTGGGCTTAATGTGCGCAACCCGTTAGGCGTTAGCAATTCGCGAGTGGCAAAATCCAAAATCTGTTTCCGTTGTTTTTTGTCGAGAGGCGAGAAGTCGCAACCGGCAGCGATGATCATGTTCGGGCGCACGCTTAGGTCCATATAATTTCCGTCGACATAATCGTATAGGTAGCCGTAGTCGTTAAGGAAAGTATCGACAAAAGCATTTTTAAGCGTTTCCGAAGTGTGCTTCCAATCTTTTATGCGTTGTGGCTGCCATATGTTGTTTTCAAACAAGGTGATTCCAAACATTAGCGCGTTGTACCAAAGGGCATTGAATTCTACGATGTAACCGGTTCGAGGAATGAGCGGTTGCCCGTTGGGTTGTTTTGCATCCATCCACGTGACCGGACTTTTGGTCCCGTCGGACGAGAGCAAACCGGCTTCGTTTATATACAAGTTGGACTGTTTCCCGTCTAAGATGAAATTGATGATTTCTTCTAATGCTTTGCCGTATTTTTTAATAGCGTCCTCTGCGGAGGTGAACTTTGCATATTGCATGATTGCCCATGTGGCCCATAATGGGATGTCGGGGAGGTCGAGACCCTTTATCGTGTCGTCGGTGTCGCCGGTCTTCATGTATTTGAGCAATGATTCAATTGCCGTATCCATGATTTTTTCAAAATCTTCGCGGTGATTGATTGCCAAAGTTGTGCCGGGAAGGGCGAGGAACAAGTCGCGAGCGATAATTTTAAACCACGGATATCCGGCCAATAGATAGTTCTTATTGCCGTCTTTTATGTAGCATTGCTTTGCTGAATTTTTTAAGCAATTGTAGAAGCTTGTGCGGCTTGTGCGGTCGAGCGTTTCTTTCTCAAAAGTGCTTGCGAAACTTCGAGGCTTGGCCGGCTCTATGCTTGCTGAAAAAATAATGCTTTCTCCTTTTTTTATTGGCAGGCGGAAATATCCGGGAACCCATAAGTCTTCCGTGAAGGCTTCTTCACGCGCCATGTCTTTTATGTATTCGATGCCGTTATACCAATGTGGGTTGTATACGAACTCCGGCTTATGGTTGAATTGCAAATACAATCTTGGATATCCTTCGTATAAACAAAAAGAAACGCCGTTTTCGGTTTCTTCATAAGACGTGTTTATATTCCCGTTTTCTGTGCATAAGCTCATGGCGTTTCGAAACGCTAAAAACGGTTGGAATTGCAATGTTGTCGGGGAGTGCGCCTCCAAAAGAGTATAGCGGATTAGAATCCTGTTTTCGTGGGATACGAACACTTTTTCTTTGGTAAGGACTACGCCTCCTACTCGATAAGTGAGTTTGGGAATCGTATCGCAGTTGAATTCTCTCAAATACTTATGGCCGTTTGGGCTATAAATGCCGTTCCGATAGCGGTGGATGGCCAAATTGAACGGAGCTTCGTGTTGAATGACAGTCTCATCGAGCGACGAAAGAAGCACGAAGTTGTCGTTGTTCATTTCTTTGATGGGAATAACAAGCAAGCCGTGTTGCTTCCGTGTGTTGCATCCCGTAATCGTCGTGCAATGATATGCTCCGGACATGTTTGTTCGGAGAATTTCTTTTGGAAGAGATTGGTCGAGGTTGATTAATAGATTCTTATCAAATTTAAGGTAACTCATAGGTTTGTATGAATTTGATTAAAATTTAATGGTTCTAACTACACCACGAATTTAATAAAAATTATTTTCATGGAAAAGAAAAATGTTGCAAAACATATAATTAAGGCGAGGTAGGTGTTTCAAATGTTCAGTTCGGCTCGAACTGAGTTTACGAAATTCCAAAATTCGGATTCGATGGCGCTGAAAATGTTGTTTTTGTCGTCGGATTTTGTTGGGGTGAAAACTTTTAATCCGCTTGGGTGGCAATTGATGGAGATTGTCGATCCCATTTCAATTGGCTCTCCGTCAAGGTGGACAACGCCGGCATTGTCGCGTTCGATGGTGAGCCGTGGCGTGCGAAAAGATATGATATTGGTGTCTTGGTCTATGTGTTTTGAAAAAAGGAGGATTCCGAGTACGGCTGTGTCAATGGGGGTGATTGGCAAAATGACGGTCACGTCTATTTGCCCGTCTTGAATATTTGCATTCGGGGCGATATAAGCATTATTGCCATATTGCGAAGCGTTTCCACATGCGATAATAAATGCTTTTTCTGTGATTACGCCTGTCGGGGTGGTGATTTTATATCGTTGCGGGCGATATTTTAAATATTCCGCTATCGCGCTTTTAACATATTCGAGCGCGCCTCTTTTCCTGCTTTTTGCAAAGCGGTCGCTTACTTGTGCATCGAATCCGATGCCGCATGTGCAAAAGAAAGGTTTGTCATTGGCGGTGCAATAATCAAGCGGCGAGGTGTCTCCGTCGAGGATAATGTCGATTGCTTTTTCGATGTCTAAGGGGATTTTTAAGTGCCGAGCCAATCCATTGCCGGATCCGTATGGGATAATTCCGAGAGCGGTGTCGGTGCCGCATAATGCAGTTGCAACTTCGTTTATAGTGCCGTCTCCGCCAACTGCAAGGACACCTTTGTATCGTTTTTGAACAGCTTCTTTTGCAAGCTCGCATGCGTGGTTCGGGTGCAGGGTGTGTCGAATCTCTATGTCATAATGCGAATGCTTGAATTTTGCTTCAAGTATTTCCGGAAGCATATCGTTGTGCGTTTTTCCGGCTATGGGATTGATAATGACTGATATTTTTGTCTTGTTTGTCATACATGGCAAATATATGTAAAATAATTGGCATTGTGACAAGAAAGTTGTAACTTCGTATATTAAATATGAATATTATGAGAGCTAAATTTTCGTTGATGCTGAATGTCTTTGTGTTTATTGCAGGGTTGTTGTTTGTGATTTTGTATTTTAAAGGCAAGGGTGTTTTTGAATTGGTGTCGATAATTTTAGGCATCATGTTTATAATGACAAGTTGCTTGTCGTTGATAGCTGCGTTTAGCAAGGAATTGGTTCATAAGTCCAAATGGTCGATTGTGCCAATTGTTGGAGGAATGCTATTGGGAATAGCTTTGGTTGCTGCCAATGAATTCTTTGCGCGTTTTTTGGCATTTGTGTTTGCAACGCTTCTTGTTGTCGGCGGCTTATATAAAATGTGGGGATTGTTTGTGGCACGGAAAATAATTGTATATCCGAAATGGTTTTATGTCGTTCCGTTGCTTATCATGATTTGTGGCATTGTGTTTTTTGCCATAGGCATTGACAGCGCGCAAAAGATACTTAGTTTGGTTGTCGGAATCGCCTTTATGGCTTATGCCATTAATTCTTTATGCGAATATATAGTATATAAAGAAGCATTGCGAAAGCAGGCCGAGGTGAAGGGAGACTCGGAAGCGATCGCAATTCGTGAAGAGTAGTAGAGAGGAGTATTCGCGTGTCCTTATTGTTTAAGGCGGGCTTCGACGTATGCAATAATCAGTTTGATGATTTCGGCCTCGTCCAAGCGAGATGAGTCAAGGCAGATGTCGTAGGAAGTGGAGTGCCCCCATTCTTTGTCGGTATAAAAATTGTAATACTCCGCACGGAGCTTGTTTTCTTTTTTTGCCAAAGATTTTGCCTCGTCGATGCTTGTTCCTTCCACTCGTTTGACGATTCGTTGAGCACATGCTTCAGGCGAAGCACTAATGAATACGTTTATGCAATAGGGGTTGTCGCGAAGCAGATAATCGGCGCAACGTCCGACAATGACGCATGAACTCCGTTCAGCCACGGCGCGAATCGTGTCGCATACGGCTTTTTGCACGCTGTCGTAGTATGTGGAAGACGGGGATGCAGAAAAAGATTGGATATAAAAGCCGAGGTTGAGCGAAAGGTTGTTGATGTAGAAAGATGGCAGCTTTTCGTCGGTTTTCTTGAATAATTCCGGATTGACGCCAATTTCTTTTGCAGCTTCGAGCAAAAGCTCTTTGTCATAAAATTTGACGCCTAATGTCTTGGCAAGTTTTTCGCCAATGTCGTGTCCGCCACTTCCGAATTGGCGTCCGATTGTAATGACAAATTTTTTATCTTCCATATTAATATGTGGTTTTATATTTGATTTGTTTGCATGGAGATAGGGCAAATCGAGCGCAGAAGCGTCAAGGTTGTTTGGGCGGCTGTGCCGAGATGCAACTTATCTTAATGCAAAGATAACGCAACTCGGATGCAAAACCAACGGATGAAGGCTTTTTCTGGCAATGGAAGCAAAATAGGCATTCGGAATAAGAGCAGGCTTGTAAAAAAGTATTGGTAAATTTGTGCAGTGGCGCAAATAGATGTAATTTTGCAACTCGTAAAATTAGCGTTAGAAATAAAATTAATAAGATATGAATGTAACAATGGAGAAAAACGGCAATGTCGGTGGTGTTATCACCGTGTCGTTGGAAGAAAAAGATTATCAAGACAAGGTAGCAAAAGACCTCAAAACAATAGGGCAAAGACATCATATAGATGGATTCCGTGCGGGGAAAGTGCCTGCCGGCTTGCTGAAAAAAATGTTTGGGAAGCAAGTGCTCGCAGATGTCATTAACAGAGAAACCATTGATGCATTGTTTAAATATATCGAGGATGAGAAGTTGAGCATTTTGGGAGAACCTTTGGCCGAAGAATCGCAAGAGGTGGATTTCGATAAAAAGGATTTTACTTTCAAGTTTGAAGTAGGATTGGCTCCGGAATTTTCAGTTGCATTAGATAAAAAATTAAAAATTCCATACTATACGATTACGGTAGACGATGAAATGGTGAAGCGTCAAGATGAGGCATACGCTCGCCGTTTCGGGTCGCAAGTCGCAGGCGAATCGGTCGATGACACGGCTTTGATAAAAGGGCAAGTTTCGGAATTGAATGCAGATGGCTCTGTCAAAGATGGGGGCATTTCGACAAACACGATTATTTCGATGGAATATCTTGCTTCTTCCGATGAAAAGGCAAAATTCATGGGAAAGAAAGTCGGCGACAAAGTAGTGTTCAACCCTAATGCGGCAAGCAATGGCAATGCAACGGAAATCGCTTCGATGCTGAATATCGAGAAGGCTGAAGCCGAAAATGTGAAATCCGATTTCGAATTTGTCATAAAAGAAATCATAGTCCTTAAATTGGCCGATAAAAATCAAGAATATTTCGACAATGTTTTTGGCAAGGATGCTGTTAAAAACGAAGAAGAATATGTCGAGAAGTTGAAAGAAACGATTGCTAATCAATTGAAATTGGATAGCAACTATCGCTTCACGCTCGATGCTCGGAAAGCAATCATGAAAAAGGTTGGCAAGTTGGAATTGCCGGTTGAGTTTTTGAAGAAATGGCTGAAGAAAACCAACGACAAAATCAACGATGAAAATGTGGACGCAGAATTCGAAAAGATGCTTCCGGGCGCAGAGTGGCAGCTTGTGAAAGAAAAAATCGTCAAAGAGCAAGACATTAAAGTTGCGGATGAAGATTTGAACAGGGAGGCAAAAATGTTGGCAATACAACAATTTGCCCAATATGGCATGTCGAACGTGCCGGACGAATATGTCGAGAAATATGCCAAAGACTTCTTGGACAATAAGGAATATCGTCAAAGATTAATCGACAAAGCAGTGGACGACAAGTTATTTGCTGCAATTAAAGAGGTTGCGACAGTAACAGACAAGGCAGTGTCGGTTGATGAGTTTAACGCTTTGTTCAAGTCTGAGAATTAAATATTTTCTGGAATTAAAAAAACGGAAATGCATTGAGCGTTTCCGTTTTTTTGTTCATTCGTCGTGACGTGTGCTTTTTTGCAGGCATGGCGGGCATAAAATTCGAAGACTCGTAAAAAATCGCTAACTTTGCGTATGGTAAGAGCTTGTTTTGCAAAAGCATTTTAAACCAATGTATTGCTTCGTGCTCGATATGTTTATTTGAAAAAAAGATATGGAAGGCATAGGCATTCAATAAGTTTGAATCTCGATGCCTAAGAATGTCCGGATATGGATATTTTACTAATTATAGTAAAAGGTCTTGCAATAGGAGTTTTGATCTCGGCGCCGATGGGGCCGATTGGCATGTTGTGCATTCAACGCACGTTGAACAAGGGGCGTGCTGCCGGATTTTTCACCGGTGTCGGTGCTGCATTGTCGGATTTGTTGTATTCGTTGCTGACCGGATTAGGCATGTCGATAATCATCAATTTTGTTGAGGAGCATCAATCTTATCTGCAAATATTTGGCAGCGTGGTTCTTCTTGGCTTTGGGATTTATATAGCGCGAAATAATCCGGCAAAAGTGTTGCGAGCAAAAGGCGGACGCCCATTGAAGAATAATTACGTGCAAGATTTGGTGTCCGGTTTTTTGTTTACATTCTCCAATCCTTTGATTATCTTTTTGATAATCGGATTGTATGCTCGATTTAATTTCTTTTCTCAAACGCAAGACACATATTCCTATATATTGGGATTTGCTTCGATTATAACAGGCGCGTTGTCGTGGTGGTTTATGATAACTTATTTTGTTAATAAAGTCAGAGGCCATTTCAACGTGCGCAGTATGTGGCTAATTAATATTATTATCGGTAGTTTAATTTGTTTGATGTCGTTCTTTGGACTTGGATTGTCGTTAATTAAGTTGCTATGAATGAAGAATATGTATTAAAAGCGCCTTACATGCCGGAACTTGACAAATTGCCAATGGATGCAGTTTGCGACTACTTGGAATTGCATGTTTCCAAATACGGCATAAATTGCGTGAACTGGAAAGACAGATTCCCGTATCATCCGATTGCCATTTTTTCAATTGCTCGCGGTGAAAAATACTTGTATGTCAATTATTTCGTTCGGTGCAATTATTTGCGAGCTGTAAATTATGAAAATAATAAGAGTGTCAGCGAAGATAGTTGTGTGGAATTTTTCCTTCAATTGCCGGATAGCGACGAATATTGGAATTTTGAGTTTAATTGCATAGGTGCCGTTAATGCGTCCCATAGAAAAGATCGCAAGCATCCGTGCCGTTTGTCGGACGATGAGATTGCGACGATTAAGCGATACGCATCTTGCGGCAACAAGCCATTCAACGAGATGGAAGGGATGTTTAATTGGAGTTTGACGATTGCCATTCCATTCTCATTGATTGGACTGACCGCATTCCCTGCAGAAATTAAAGGGAATTTTTATAAATGTGCTTCTGCCACAAAAATGCCGCATTATTTGAGCTGGGCGCCAATTCGGACGGAAAATCCGGATTTCCATCGTCCGGAGTTTTTCGGAAAGATCTGTTTGGAATGAGCTTCCATGCTTATCGCGGGAAATTAAATCCCTGCGATTCGATGAAGTCGTAATATATCTTTGAATATTTTTCGTTGTCTGCTTTTGTGTATCGCACGTCCGTGAATACTTGTGCGAGGTGGCTTTTCCCATTTTCAGCAACATATTTCATGTTGAGAGGTTTAGACTCTTTCTCGTGATAAATATCTCGTATTTCGGAAAGGGAATAGTCGCGGTATGTCTCTTGGTGAATAATCCCTTTTGTCGGAATTCTTTCGGCTTTTTCAGAGTTGTCGTCGGGAAGGCCTAATGTCAAAGTCGTGATTGGAACAACGAATTTCGGCAAATTGAGCACTTTCGCTATTTCATGGGCTGTATAAGTGGTAGTTCCCAAATAGCAACATCCATATCCGCAAGCCTCGGCAATAGTGTTGAATTGTTGGGTTAAAATGATGGTGTCGATTGCGGCATATATAAATGCTTGAAAATTGCCGTATGAGGGCACGGCGTTTCCAGATTCGCACCATTTGTTGAACCGGTTGAAGTCTACGCAAAAAGTCAAGACCGCAGCTGCATTTTCTATTTGCGGTTGGTTAAAATGGCACGGAGCCAATTGTTTCTTTATTTCATCGGAGGAAGAGACGACAACACTGTACAGTTGCATTCCTCCGGTTGTCGGAGCACATGCAGCAGCTTCAATCATTTTAAATATTTCCGATTCGGAAATATTTTTATTTTTATATTTTCGGATAGTTTTCCGTGTCGTGAAAAAATCTAAGTTCATTGCTTGCTAATATTTCAAGACAAAGATAAGATATTAAAAGTATTTTGACAAATAAAATTATTTTTGAATTCCGTAAAGCCGGATTTCGGTGGTTTTATAAATTAATTTGACGGTTTGGCATGGTGTTTCGGCAGGGATAAAAAATATTTCGGATGTGATGAAAATTTTCTTTTTGGAAAACTATTTGGAGTTCTTTATTTTTTAATATATTGATTTATAATGATATATATTTTGCAAAGTACAAATTAGTCAACTCTGTTTAAAAACAGAGTTATTCATTTTGTAGATATATTTAATTTGCCAACCTTTGCAAAGTTGAATATTAAAATAAACTTTTTCTATATGGAACCTGTCATTTACACCTATGATGAGGCTTTTAAAGCATCGTGCGATTACTTTAAGGGCGACGAGTTGGCTGCGCGGGTGTGGGTCAACAAATATGCCTTGAAAGATTCGTTTGGCAATATTTATGAAAAAACTCCCGACGATATGCATCGTCGCTTGGCGAGGGAAATGGCGCGCATAGAAAAGAAATATGCGAACCCGATGTCCGAAGATCAAATTTTCAATTTGCTAAAAGACTTTAGATATATTGTGCCGCAGGGCAGCCCGATGGCCGGAATTGGCAATAATTATCAGATTGGGTCTTTATCGAATTGTTTCGTTATTGGACTTGATGGTGCTCCTGATTCCTATGGCGGTGTCATCAAAATCGACGAAGAGCAGGTGCAATTGATGAAGCGGCGCGGCGGTGTAGGGCACGATTTGTCGCATATTCGCCCAAAAGGTTCTCCCGTGAAAAATTCAGCATTGACGTCGACGGGGCTTGTCCCATTTATGGAGCGTTATTCCAATTCCACACGCGAAGTGGCGCAAGATGGAAGACGCGGGGCGTTGATGTTGTCTGTCAGCATAAAACATCCGGACAGTGAAGCGTTCATTGACGCGAAAATGACGGAAGGAAAGGTTACCGGAGCGAATGTGTCGGTGCGTATCGATGATGATTTCATGAAAGCAGTGGAATCCGGAACCGACTACGAACAGAAATATCCTGTCGACAGTTCGAATCCGCTTGTGTCGAAAATGATTGACGCAAAAGCGCTATGGCGTAAAATCGTGCATAATGCATGGAAAAGCGCAGAACCCGGTGTCTTGTTTTGGGATACCATCACGCGTGAGTCTGTGCCGGATTGCTATGCGGATCTTGGCTTTAAGACCATATCGACCAATCCATGCGGAGAAATACCGTTGTGCCCGTATGACAGCTGCCGGTTGATAGCTGTGAATTTGTATTCTTATGTAAAAGACCCGTTTACGGAAAAAGCATCGTTCGATTTCGAATTGTTTAAAGAGCATATAGGATATGCGCAGCGACTGATGGACGATATCATTGATTTGGAAATGGAAAAGATTGATAAAATCTTGGATAAAATCAATTCTGATCCGGAAACCGATGAAGTGAAAGAAACGGAACTGCATTTATGGAATAAGATACGCAATAAGACATTGCAAGGTCGTCGCACAGGAGTCGGTACGACGGGCGAAGGAGACATGATTGCTGCAATGGGGTTGCGCTATGGAACTCCGGAAGCAACAAACTTCTCGGTGCAAGTGCATAAAACATTGGCAGTCGCGGCTTATCGTTCATCTGTCAACATGGCCAAGGAACGAGGCGCATTTTCAATCTTTGATGCGAAACGCGAGGCAAACAATCCGTTTGTCAACAGAATCAAAGCGGAAGATCCGGCTTTATATGAAGACATGGTCAAATACGGACGACGAAACATTGCTTGCTTGACGATTGCCCCGACGGGAACAACGAGCCTGATGACGCAGACTACATCGGGAATAGAGCCGGTGTTTATGCCGGTCTATAAACGGAGACGGAAAGTAAATCCGAACGATCCGAGCGTACATGTGGATTATACGGATGAAACCGGCGACGCATTTGAGGAATATATCGTTTATCATCATAAGTTCATCACATGGATGAAGATAAACGGTATTGAGGTGAAGGATAAATATACGCAAGAGGAATTGGACGATTTGGTAAAACGGTCGCCCTACTACAAAGCGACAGCCAACGACATTAATTGGCTGGAAAAGGTGAAGATGCAGGGGGCAATCCAGAAATGGGTCGATCATTCAATCAGCGTGACTATAAATTTGCCTGCAGATGTGACAGAAGATTTGATAGATGAATTGTACATGCATGCATGGAAAGAAGGGTGCAAAGGGTGTACGGTTTATCGTGAGGGCTCTCGTTCGGGTGTGCTTGTCGCTACGCAGAAAGAGGAAAAGAAGCCGCAATTGCATTCTCCTTTTGAGGAACAATATGTGTTGAAGCGTCCGATAGAATTGGATGCCGACGTCGTGAGATTCCAGAATAATAAAGAAAAATGGATTGCTTTTGTAGGCTTGCTGAATGGCAAACCCTATGAAATATTTACGGGCCTTGCAGACGATGAAGATGGCATATTCTGCCCTAAATCTGTGACGAAAGGGAAGATTATAAAATCTTTTGACGAAAATGGAAATAAGCATTACGACTTCCAATTTGTCAATCGCAGAGGATACAAGACGACTATCGAAGGCCTTTCGGATAAGTTTAATCCGGAGTATTGGAATTATGCGAAGTTGATTTCAGGAGTGCTTCGTTATGGCATGCCAATCGACCAAATTATCAAATTGGTAGGAAGCCTTGAATTGAATAGCGAATCGATCAATACTTGGAAGATGGGTGTGGAAAGAGCATTGAAGAAATATCTTCCTGATGGCACAAAAGCTAATGGGCAGAAGTGTCCGAATTGCGGCCAAGAGACTTTGATTTATCAAGAAGGTTGCTTGATTTGCACTTCGTGTGGCACATCGAGATGCGGATAGCGCAGAAACTTTTATGCATAAATGAAACTCATTTTCAAGATAAACTATCGCACGGCATGGGGCGAACGCCTATATGTCGTCGGAAATATAGCAGCATTAGGCAACGGGGAGAGAAGTAAAGCTCTCCCGTTGTCGTATGTTGGAGATGGAATGTGGATGGCATCTGTGTCGCTTGTCCGAATGAAGGCGGAAATTTGCTATTCTTATTTTGTTGTGTCGGATAAAGGCGGCATTCGTGCGGAATGGGGGAATCCTCACCGCTTCCGGAAAGTGAAAGATGCGGAATGTGTCGAATTGCGCGACAGCTGGCAAGAGCGTCCGGCGGACAAATATTATTATTCCACGATGTTTTCTTCGGTTGTTTTTCGCAGGGAAAATCGTGCAAAAGACGTCATGCCGATTTCGCAATATGCGTTGGTTCGAGTATCAGCTCCATCTGTCAAACCAAATGAAGATTTGTTGATTGTCGGCAATTGCCAGATGCTTGGGAATTGGGATGTTTCCAAAGCATTGAAAATGTCGGATTCCAACTATCCCGAATGGAGAGCCTTGATTCCTTTGAATGCGAAGAAAGGCGTGGTGGAATACAAGTTCGTGAAACGAAATCGTGAAACAGGGCAAGAATATTGGGATAATTGCGACAATCGGATATTGGACGTGTCTGTGCCGGAGGAACAAAAACATGCAATCATTGTTTCCGGGTTGAAATTTTGCGATTCGGAACGGCCTTGGCGTGGCGCCGGAACGGCGATTCCTGTCTTTTCCATTCGGACAGAAGACGATTTTGGAGTCGGAGATTTCCTAAGCATTAAGAAAATGGTGGATTGGCTTTCGGAAACAGGGCAATGCGTATTGCAATTGCTTCCTGTCAACGATACGACTTTAACTCGGACATGGATGGATTCTTATCCATATAACGCTAATTCTACGTTTGCCTTGCATCCGATGTATTTAAATTTGAAAGCGATTGGAGAGTTGAAAGACATCAATCGTCGACGCTATTATGACAGAATTGCAGATGAATTGAATTCTTTGCCGCAAGTCGATTATGAGCGCGTCAATGCTGAAAAATCGCATTATGCAAGGGAGATTTATGATGAAATCGGGGGCACTGTTACCCGAACAAATGAATTTCGGCAGTTTGTCAAAGAAAACATCTATTGGCTGAAAAATTATGCAGCTTTTTGTTTCTTGAGAGATGAATTTGGCACGGCCGATTTTTCGAGCTGGGGAGAAAATGCTGTTTTTAACCAAGCACAAATAGATGCGTTGTGCGAAGCGAATCCGAAAGAAATAGAGTTTGTATATTTTGTGCAATTTTATTTGCATAAGCAATTACGAGAGGCTCGTGATTATGCTCATGCCCATGGAGTCGCATTGAAAGGTGACATTCCGATTGGAATCAGCCGAACAAGCGTAGATGCTTGGACGAATCCGGAATTGTTTAATATGGATTTTCAAGCAGGAGCGCCACCGGACGATTTTTCCAAAGAGGGACAAAATTGGGGATTCCCGACATATAATTGGGAGCGAATGGCATCGGACGGATTCCTTTGGTGGAAAAACCGAATGCGTAAAATGTCGGAATATTTTGATTTGTATAGAATTGATCATATTCTTGGTTTTTTCCGGATTTGGCAAGTTCCAATTTCAGAGATACATGGGTTGTTAGGGCGTTTTTATCCCGCTTTGCCCTTGTCGGTCGAGGAATTGTCGAAACGGTATGGGTTTCATTTGCAGCCGGAAGAACATTTGAGCCCCTACATAACAGATGATACCGTCGAAGAGCTTTTTGGCAATTATGCCGAGGCCGCAAAGAGCAGATTCCTGCGACCAATCGGAAATCAGCGTTATGCCTTGAAAGACAGTGTCGATACGCAACGGAAGGTCGAAATGTATTTTGCCGGAAAATCGGCATCTTCGCAAAACCGTATAATGGAAACGGCTCTTTACCGATTGATTGACGATGTGTTGTTTGTCGAGGATTCCGTGGAGAAGGGCAAATATCATCCGCGTATTGCCGCTCAAAGTACAAGCGCTTATGCTGCATTGCCGGAAGCCGAGCAAGCAGCCTTTAATGCCGCGTATAACGATTTCTATTATCATCGGCACAATGAGTATTGGTTTGAAGAAGCGATGAAGAAATTGCCGGAGCTTGTCGAATCTACCGACATGCTTGCATGTGGCGAAGATTTGGGCATGATACCCGATTGCGTGCCTATGGCAATGAGGGAACTTCAAATTTTGTCGCTTGAAATTCAAAGGATGCCTAAAATTTTAGGAATTGAATTTGGCGAGCCTCTGCGTTATCCTTATTTGTCGGTTTGCACCACTTCAACCCATGATATGTGTGGTATCCGGCAATGGTGGGAAGAAAATCATGAGCGATCCCAACGTTTTTTTAGGATAATGTTGGAGCAGCAAGGCGAAGCACCCTCGAATGCTGAACCGTGGATTTGCGATTCGATAGTTGATCGCCATTTGAAATCTCCTGCGATGCTGGCAATCTTGCCTTGGCAGGATTGGATATCTATTGATGGAGAATTGAGGCATTCGAATCCTTGCGACGAGCAGATTAATGAGCCTTCAAATCCGCGACATTATTGGCGATACCGTATGCATCTTACGGTTGAGAAATTATTACGTTCTGCCGTATTTAATTCAAATCTTCGAAACAAAGTGAGAAATGCCGGCAGGGGATAATGATATTTTTAGTAAGTTTGTGGGATAAAAAGCAGAAATCGCATGGCAGCCATTATCGATTATAAGAATGTTGAAATATACAGAAAGGAATTGCTTGTATTAAAGAATGTGAACTTTTCTCTCGACGAGGGACAATTCACATATTTGATAGGTCGTGTCGGGAGCGGCAAAAGCAGCCTGATGAAAACGATGTATGCGGAAATTCCGATAGAAGGCGGCGAGGCGCGAATTTTTAATTATGATTTGCGTGCCATCCGTCGAAAAGAAGTGCCGATGTTGCGTCGAAAGATTGGGGTCGTTTTTCAAGATTTCCAATTATTGTCCGATCGTTCCGTATACGACAATTTGCTGTTTGTCTTGAAAGCCACAGGATGGAAGAGCAAAATGGAAATTGACGAGCGTATTTCCACGGTGTTGAAAGAAGTAGGGATGGGCAACAAGTCATATAAAATGCCCCACGAGTTGTCCGGCGGCGAACAGCAGCGCATCGCCATCGCGAGAGCTTTGTTGAACAAACCATCTTTGATATTGGCTGATGAGCCGACCGGAAACCTTGATAATGAAACAGGCCGCCAAATCATGACATTATTGCATAGCATCTGCAAGGAAGGTACCGCGATTATCATGGCAACACATAATATTGGCTTGACGGTCGATTTCCCCGCGAGAATAGTGCGATGTGAGGATAAGAAGATTGTTGAGTGCGATCCCGTAAAAACAACGAAAGAAGAATGAAAGTTTTGAAATTCGGTGGCACCTCGGTGGGGTCGGCCGAGCGCATAGCGAAAGTTGCGGACATTATCACTGAAAGAGGCAAAAATATCGTCGTGCTTTCAGCAATGGCCGGAACGACTGACACGCTTGTAGAAATAACAGACTATTTGTATAAAAAAAATACAAGCGGAGCAAAAGAAACGATTAATAAATTGGAATGCCGATATGATCAGACAATAGGCAGTTTGTATGATTCTGAAGCGGCAAAGCAACAAGCAAAAAACGAAATACGAGCTTGTTTTAATTATTTGAGGTCTCTTGTAAAGAACGTTTTTTCGGAAATAGAAGAAAAAGAGATACTTGCACAGGGAGAATTAATGTCGACAAGCATGATGGACGTTTATTTGCGAGAGAAAGGCGTGAAGTCTGTTTTGATTCCGGCATTAGATTATATGAAAATAGATTCGGACGACAATCCGGATTTGCAATATATAAAACAGCGGTTATCCAATTTGCTTGACAAATACCCAAAAGCTGATGTTTATATAACGCAAGGCTATATTTGCCGAAATGCTCGCGGCGCGGTAGACAATCTTCATCGAGGAGGAAGCGACTATTCTGCTTCGTTGATAGGAGCCGCAATAGATGCAGAAGAAATTGAAATATGGACCGATATCGACGGAATGCACAACAACGACCCTCGTTATGTGGAAGGCACGCGTCCTGTCGAAAAATTGAATTTCGAAGAAGCGGCAGAATTGGCATATTTTGGAGCGAAGATATTGCATCCCGCTTGCATCCAACCTGCAAAATTGAACAATATACCGGTACGCTTGCTGAACACGCTGGATCCATTGGCTCAGGGGACGTTGATTGGAAATGATTCAGTGGAAAACGCTATTAAGGCGATTGCTGCAAAAGACAATATTACGGTCATAAAAATAAAGTCAAGCCGGATGTTGCAAGCTTATGGATTTCTTAGAAAAGTGTTCGAAATTTTTGAGTCATATAAAACGCCTATTGACATGGTAGCGACATCAGAAGTAGGGGTGTCGGTATCGATCGACAATGAAAAAAAGATTGACGACATCGTCGACGAACTTCGTAAATTCGGGACTGTCACAATCGATCGCGATATGGTCATTATTTGCGTGGTAGGGAATCTTGCGTGGCAAAAAGGAGGCTATGAAGCGAAAGCGATTGCAGCATTGGAGGATATCCCGACACGAATGATTTGCTATGGTGGCAGTGACTATAATATTTCTTTTTTGGTGAGAAAGGAAGATAAGATAAAGGCACTTAACAGGCTTAGTGCCCAATTGTTTGACAAACATTGAAGAAATTAAATACAGTTATGGCAATTTTTCCAATAGAGGAATTCGATAAATACGAAACGCCGTTTTATTATTACGATGTTGAATTGCTAAAACGGACGCTATCCGCTGTCGGCAACATGGCGAGAAATAGTGGTTGTCATGTTCATTATGCCATGAAGGCCAATGCCAATCCACGAATTTTGGCGTTGGTCAAAGAGGCCGGAATGGGAGTGGATTGCGTCAGCGGCGGAGAAATAAGCGCTGCGCTTGAAGCCGGATTTGAAGGCAGTAAAATTATGTTTGCCGGAGTGGGGAAGGCCGATAAGGAAATAGAACTGGCATTAGAAGCAAATATCAGATGCTTTAATGTGGAATCGCTTCCGGAATTGATAAACATCAATGAAATCGCAAAGAGAAAAAGTGTGATGGCGCGTGTAGCGGTTCGGGTTAATCCAAATATCGACGCCCATACGCATCATTATATCACCACCGGAGTGAATGGAAATAAGTTTGGCATTGAATTGGAGGATCTTGACGAATTTGTCAATACTGCGCTTGTTTCGGAAAATATAGACCTTTGTGGCGTGCATTTTCATATCGGATCGCAAATCTTGGATAAAGAGCCATTCAAGGCATTGTGTGGCAAGGTTGAGGATGTGCTTGCCCGGCTTGAAAGATTGGGCGCGTTAATTACCATAGTCGATGTCGGAGGAGGTTTGGGAATCGACTATGACGCACCGGACGAGCATCCAATCCCCGATTTCGAAAATTATTTTCAGATATTTGAAAATGGATTGCGGTTGAAGCCCGGACAAGAGTTGCATTTTGAACCGGGCAGGGCTTTGGTAGGGCAATGCGGGTCGCTAATAACGAAAGTGTTATATGTGAAAGAAAGCATTGGCCGGAAGTTTGTGATTGTCGATGGCGGAATGAACGATTTGATTCGTCCGGCATTGTATCAAGCACACCATAAAATAGAAAATATATCGTCGGTATCGCATGTCGACGATATATATGATGTAGTGGGTCCGATATGTGAAAGTTCGGATTGTTTTGGCACGGACGAACGCTTGCCTATTGTTTCTCGAGGGGATTATTTGGCGTTGCGCTCGGCAGGGGCATACGGAGAGGTTATGGCTTCTTCCTACAATTGCCGTCCATTGCCTCGCAGCATTTTTTCAGACAATCTGTTTCTTTAAAAGAGATTGCACTAAGTATTTAGCACATCTTCAACGGCTTGTTTGAGAATGGAAAGTCGTTGCAGACCAACTTGTCGCCAATGGATTTCTCCATTTTTGAATATAAAGATGCTGGGAATCGATTGCACGTTGAATTCTTGTGCCAACGCTTCGTTTTTGTCGACATCGACTTTAATGATTCTAACTTTATCTCCAATTGCAGTTTTTAGTTCTTCAAGAATGGGGTGCATTCTTTGGCATGGAGCGCACCATGTGGCGTAAAAATCTACCAATGTGGGTGTCGATGATGAGATGATTTCTTTAAATTGCTCAGCCATGTGATTTAATTTTTTTGATTAAACGATTAATCCGCATGCTTGGTTCATTGATTTTGTAATAGCCATGAAAAAACGGTCGAATACGCGCCTAACGTAATTCGACCGTTTCTTTTGATTTAATGGAATTTAGATGCCTAAATCTTTTTTGATGCTTTCGATTTTTCCATCAGCTTCTTGAGTAACTTTTAGATAATCCGCAGCATCTTTCAGAGGGATATGCACTTCAATATAAAATTTGATTTTAGGCTCTGTTCCCGATGGGCGGATAGACACTTTCGTGTGGTCTTCCGTGAAATATTGCAATACGTTGGATGTAACCGGCATTTCGAGGTCTGTTGTTTTGCCGGTTGCCATGTCGGTTTGTTTCAATGTCTGATAATCTTTGACTATCGACACTTTTGAACCTGCAAGCGTTTTTGGAGAGTTCTCACGGAATTGCTTCATGATCGCAGCAATTTCTTCAGCTCCGGATTTTCCTTTGCGTACAAGCGAAATGCCTTTTTCGCGTGAAAATCCATATTTTAGGTATATGTCTTGAAGCATGTCGATCATGTTCATTCCTTTGTCTTTTGCCCACGCTGCAATTTCAGCCATTAGCGATATGGCAGAAACAGAATCTTTGTCGCGCACAAAATCTTCAACAAGAAAACCATAACTTTCTTCACCGCCGCCAAGATATCTTGCTTTTCCTTCGTTTTTGCGCATAATGTCGGCTATCCATTTAAATCCGGTATAGCAGTCGTACATTTTAATTTTATGCGCGTCGGCGATAGACTTGATAGTTTCTGTCGTGACGATGGTTTTGACGATATATTCGTTTCCTGTCAAACGTCCTAATTCTGCATTTCGCGTCATCAAATAGTTTAAGAATATAAGTACTATCTGATTGCCGTTCACGAGCACATATTCTCCATTATTGTCGCGAATGACTACGCCGATGCGGTCGGCATCGGGGTCGGAAGCCATGACAAGCTCGGCTCCGGTTTCTTTTGCCTTTTCAATGCCCATGGCCATGGCAGAAGGTTCTTCGGGATTGGGCGATGCCACAGTCGGGAAGTCTCCGCTGAGCACTTCTTGTTCGGGGACGCCAATAACGTTTGTAAACCCGAAATTTTTCAAAGAGCGTGGTATTAGCTTCAATCCGGTTCCATGAATTGGCGTATACACGATCTTCATGTCGTGATGCCTTTTGATGGCATCGGGACTTAATGACAATGTTTTGATTTTGTCAAGGAAAATCTTGTCGATGTCTTCTCCGATGATTTCTATCTTTGATTTGTCTCCGTTGAATTTGATGTCTTTTACGTCGGTAACTTCGTTGACGTATTTAATTGTGTTGGCATCGTGTGGAGGAATCATTTGGGCGCCATCGTCCCAATATGCTTTGTATCCGTTGTATTCTTTGGGATTGTGGGAGGCGGTGATGATTACACCGCTTTGGCATCCAAGATGGCGGATGGCAAACGACATTTCAGGAGTTGGGCGGCAAGAATCGAACAAGTAAACTTTAATTCCATTTGCGGAAAAAATATTAGCGACAGTTTCTGCAAACAATCGGCTGTTGTTGCGCACATCGTGTCCGACAACTACTTTGATTTCTGAAAGATTTGCAAAAGCTGTTTTCAGATAGTTGGCCAATCCTTGCGTTGCAGCTCCTACGGTATAAATGTTCATGCGATTTGTGCCTGCGCCCATAATTCCTCGCAAGCCTCCGGTTCCGAATTCAAGGTCTTTGTAGAAAGATTCTATCAACTCGGTTTTGTCTTCATTGTCGAGCATGGCTTTCACTGTGGCTCTGGTATTCTCATCGTATTCCGGCCCAAGCCATTTCTCTGCTTTTTTCGTGACTTCTTTTAAAAGTTCGTTATCCATATCGTATTTAGATTTTAGATTAATTTCTCTTACAAATATAATGCTAATTTGTAAAAAAACATATTATTCAGTTTTTTATTCTTGATTTTTCTCGGTTGAAGCATCTTTTTTCGATTCAGAACGACGTTCTTTCCGTTTTAGCGTGAAATGAAGCATGATAATAGCAAGCAAGGATATGCCGGCTACGGAAAAATAATATAAATAGTCGCCTCGTTTTAGTATGGGTAATCCGAGATATGCCATGAATATCAGGTAAATAAGGAGAATAGCAGGAAGATAGGTGGATTTTTTTATTTTCATGAGTTCGTTTGGTTTTCGAGTTCAACAATATTGTCGATTTTGTATTTGGATAATTCCGGCTTGAAATTAGCATCCATTAATTTCCGATAGATACGTATGCATGCCCATGCGTCGATGGCTGCATAGCTTGATTGCGCATCTGTAAGTTCCGGCGCGTCCCAATTGGAGAGCTGCTGGCTTTTGGAAATTCGCTCTTCGAATAGAATTGCATATATTTTCTGCAAGCTTATGTTTGCAAATTTATAGAGGGGGACGATTTTTTGCAAATCGACAAATCCTTGCGGGGTGAAATTATAATTGTGCGACAGGTTGTTGAAATCGTCATGGAGCGAAAGTCCGATTTTGATGATATTCGGATTATCCACGATTTCCCGCAACGGGGTTAAATCTTGGATTTTGCGGGTTCTAAAAAGGAAACAAATATCATCGGTCGCTATTTGTATTAATGAAACATGAATTGGAGTGCCTTTTTTAAAAGTCGGTTTAGATTCTGTGTCAAAACCGAGCAAAGAATATTTTTTCAGTATACTGACGGCTTTTATTGTTTGCGCGGTAGAGTCGATGATATGAATATGCCCCGGGTATTCCACTCGTGGCAATTCTGCAAGTTGCTCTTTGGTAATGGCAAGGGCAAAGTCTGTATTTTCTGTATTATTCATTTGTTATGCTCGTTGTTCATTATGATGTATTGGATATCGGGGAAGCGATGCTTCATTAATTGGCTGAAATATGCTTGTGTTTCGGCCGCAATTGTCGCATCCTCATCGAAATATGGATTGTAGATGAGGTAGGATATGTCGATTCCGCGCGAATGTGCGGCTTCAATGGTCAGCAAAGTGTGGTTTATGGAGCCCAATTGCCCGTTTGTGACGATTGCAAGCGGTAGCTTTTTTTCGTGGATATAGTCTATTGTCAAATAGTTTTCTGTAATAGGAACCATAATGCCTCCGGCTCCTTCCATGAGGATGGTGTCGTAATCGGCAAACAATTTATTAGTAGATTTGTCGATGAGCGACAAGTCTATTTCTCGTTTGTCGATGCGTGCAGCCAAATGCGGCGATGCCGGATAGGTCATTATAATGGGGGCTGTCGTAAAATCCGTATCGATGGGAAGAAGCGGCAAGTGCATTACTTTCCTGTGAATTTCAATGTCTTCCGAGTATCCGATGTTGCCGGTTTGTATCATTTTCATTGTGATGACTTTTTCGCCTTTCGCAATTAGATGATTGGCCAGCCACCCTGTGGCATAGCTTTTTCCGACATTAGTACCTATGCCGCTGACAAATATAATTTTTTTCATTTTTGACGTAGTTTCTTAGCAATGATATAAATGGGATTATATGTCAATTGAAAACGCCCGTTTTCGTCTCGTGGTATGTTTTCTTGAATTTTAGAGATTAACTGTTTGGGTGATTCAGGTGAACCGGTTATTATCCCGTTTACGCCGGTATGGCGCAAACTGTTTATTAGGTCGATTGGCGAATCAAATTGGTGTTGAATTTTTTCCTCTTCAAGGATAAGAGGCAAAAATCCGCTATTGGCAAGAGCATTTTGCCAATCTTGCACCGACAGATAGTTTAAAGAGAAAGGCGTGACTAAGCGCATTTCGGCCAAATTGTCTTTTCCGAACGTCGATAGTACGATTAATCCTTCATCGGCCAGCGTGTCGCGAATATTGTTTAGCCATGCGGAAGTATTCTCAAACCATTGGATTGCCGAACTTGAAACAATACGCTCGAAGACGTTTCTTGGATATTCATATTCGGCATCGGCGCAAAAATAGGAGAGAGGGCAATCGATACCGGAAAAAAAGTTTTTGCGAATCTCAATTATGTCGTTGAGGCATATCGTTTTGGGATGGAATATAGGTGCATATAATTTTGTGAAGATTCCGCTTCCGCATCCGATTTCGTATACTGACATGCCGGTAGATTTGTCGATTTCTTTCCATTTGTCAAGCAGTCGTTGAGCTGCTTGATGTTGGCATTTCGCATGATTGTCGTAGTTCAGTTGGCATTTTTCGAATTTGGTTTTTATGAGTTGTTTGTCGATTAAATTTGACAAGACAATATCAACAAGTCGCTTGGGCAAATGGCTGTCGGGGATATGCACGATTGTTGTTGCATTTTCCCATTGCCGGATCTGTGCTTTTGGCGGGAAAATCCTGTCATAGTCGGCTACATAGGCTTTGCTCCATTGGGAGTGTGCCGGTGTCGTTTTTTTTCGCAGATATTCGTCGCGAATGGCTTCTAATTCGCTTCGAAGAGATTGTATTGTTCGCATGGGGCGATGCGACAACAATTCGTCGTATTGTTCGGAGGAAGAACATATACGGCGATAAAATTTCAATAACGATTGCTCCGATAGTTGTTGGAGTGTGGCGTTGAAAATATTTTCAGGGATTCCCAGTGTGTCGTCGACGGGATGAAGAGTGCCGTTGATGGCAATGCTAAATGTTGGTTTGAACTGCGATTCTTCCATCCACCGTTCAGCGGCAAAAACGCCAAACGACCAAGCAAAAAGGAAAATATTCCTATATGTTTGCGGAATCTCCAAATTATTGAAATTGCAATCGGAATAGTCGTATGCTATCAGCACATCAGCATAGTCGGTTTTCAATTGCGTGAAAGGATTGGCATCCATGCCCCATCCGGCAAAAAAGAGGAGCAATGAACGATTGCCGGTTTTATTGAGATATTGATGTTTCATAAATATTAATCAGTTCAATTAGCTTGTCAATATCGCATTTGCGGATATTGGCATTTAAGCTGAATCGGATTCTTTCAGTTCCTGCAGGAACGGTCGGATGCCGGATTGGCAACGCGATAAATCCGGATTGACGCAATGAAGATGACAGCATGACAGCTTTGCTGCTGTCTCCAATGATCAATGGAACAATCTGCGAATGGCTGCGAATGTTGTGATTGTATTTTTCAAATTTGCAATTTATATATTCGCTGACATTGAGAAGATATTCCCTTTCTTTGTCCATCCCAAGCAGAAATTCAATGACAAATTTACTCCATCTGCATGAAATTGGGGGCAAGGCCGTCGAAAAAATCAAGCTGCGCGCCTTATTGATTAAGAAATCCTTCATGACGGCAGACGCAATGGCAAAAGCGCCGATGGATGCGACAGCTTTCCCAAAAGTTCCAATCACAATGTCAAATTTGTCGATTGTTCCGGTTTCTTCAATGACGCCAAGTCCATGCTTCCCCCTGACGCCAAAGGCATGAGCCTCGTCGATGTATGTGATGATATCGGGATATTGCCGTTTGATTTCTGCCAAACGGTGCAGATCGGCAATGTCTCCGTCCATGCTGAAAACCGACTCTGTTATGACAAGGATGCGGGAAGTTTGTCCATAATAATCCGATATCGTTCTTTCCAATTGTTCGAAATCATTGTGCCGGAATCGGATTAATTTAGCCTGTGATAATTTTATGCCATCGATAATGCTTGCATGGACAAGACGATCGGCCAATACGACAGTGTGCCTGTCGGCAATCGCCGGAATAATGCCGGTGTTGGCGTGATATCCGCTATTGAACAACAAGGCAGGCCGATGATATAAATCTTCGAGCATCTTCTCGAGCGCGATATAATCGGATTGTTTGGCAGAAAGCAGTCGGGATGCAGCCGACGACATTTTTAGATCGTCAAGGTCGGTCGAATAAAAAAAGCGTTCTAACAATTGGCGATTGGAAGCGACGCCCATATAGTCGTTGGTCGATAAGTCGATTAGTCCGTTTCCCGGTTCTTGCGGTATCGTTCTTATGTTGCCTGACTCTTTTAGAGAATCGATTGTTTTTCGGCAAAAGTCTTCAATCATAGTTCTTTGACGATTAGAAGAAGTTTGCTGATTAGGAATTCAAGATCTTCATTGTTGATGATGAAAGGTGGCATGATGTAGACGCGAGTGCCAAACGGGCGCACCCAAATGCCTTCTTCCACGCAGCGACGTTGGAATGTGCCGACATCGACAGGCTTTTGTGTTTCTATTACGCCGATTGCTCCCAATATTCTGACATCATTTACAGACGGGAATGTTGCCGCTTCGGGCATTAAGCATCGCATTATGTTTTCTATGCGAGCGACATTGGATTTCCAATCAGATTCCAACAGTAGTTTGGTGGATGCGACAGCCACTGCGCATGCCAATGGATTTCCCATGAATGTCGGGCCGTGCATCAATACGCCGGCAGCTCCTTTAGAAATGGTGTCGGCCACGTCTCGTGTAGTGGCGATGGCGCTCATTGTCATGTATCCGCCCGTTAATGCTTTGCCAATACACATGATGTCGGGCATCGTGCCGGCATGTTCCCATGCGAAAAGTTTGCCGGTTCGGCCAAATCCGGTTGCAATTTCGTCGAATATCAAATATAATCCGTAGCGGTCGCACAGTTCGCGAGCTTTTTTCAAATAGTTCGGATGATAGAAATTCATTCCACCTGCGCCCTGAACGATAGGCTCTAATATCAATCCGGCAAGTTCGTCGGCATGTTCCGATACGATTTGTTCCAACTCGATTGTGCAATCCGGATTCCATTCGTCGTGGAATTTGCAAGATGGCGACGGCGCGAAATAGCGAGGGGTCAACGATGGTCCGAACAAGCTGTGCATGCCGGTCACGGGATCGCAAACTGTCATGGCATTCCATGTATCGCCATGGTAGCCGGAGCGAATGGTGGCGAAATTGCTTTTTTTCGGATTTCCCGTTTTGCTTATGGCTGCTTGTATTGCCATTTTCATTGCCACTTCAACGGCGACAGAGCCGGAGTCGGCATAAAATATGTTGTACATGTTTGGTGGCAATATGGATAGCAAAAGTTCCCCCAATTCAATTGCGGGATGATGGGTGAATCCGCCAAACATGACATGCGACATTTTATCGATTTGTTTTTTTGCCGCTTCGTTGAGCGTGGGGTTATTGTAGCCATGCACAGCAGCCCACCACGAAGACATGCCATCGATTAAAATCGTGCCATCTTCGAGTTTGATGCGAACGCCGGAAGCGCTATCCACCATGTATGTAGGAAGCGGATTGATGGTAGATGTATAGGGATGCCAAAGGTGCAGTTTGTCGAATGTATCGTGCAGCATGGTACAAAAATCTATGTATTTAAGCTCCAAAATTGTCGTAACGAATACTTTCCGGTTCAACACCCAAATTGTCGAGCATTTTCACAACGGCAGCACTCATCGGGCCGGGGCCGCACATGTAGTATTCGATGTCTTCCGGCGCTTCATGATCTTTTAGGTATGTGTCGAACATGACTTGGTGGACGAAGCCGGCCGTGTATTTCACGCCTGCTGCATCAGCCGCGGGGTCGGGACGGTCGAGAGCCAAATGGAATGAGAAATTCGGAAATTCTTTTTCCAATTGGAGAAAATCGTTCAAGTAGAACACTTCATTAAGAGCGCGTGCTCCGTAGAAGTACGACATTTTCCGGTCGCGCGTGTTTAAAGTTTTTGTCATGTGCATGATTTGTGCGCGTAGCGGTGCCATTCCGGCTCCGCCGCCAACCCAAATCATTTCTTTTTTTGAATTGAAATTCGGGTGGAAATCTCCATACGGGCCACTCATGATCACTTTGTCGCCGGGTTTCAGCGTATAGATGTAGGAAGACGCGATTCCGGGCATTACATCCATGAATCCGACTTGCGGTTTGGGTTTGAAAGGCGGCGTGGCAATACGCACCGTAAGCATGATTCGGTCGCCTTCTGCCGGATAGTTGGCCATGGAATAGGCACGGACTGTCTCTTCCTCGTTTTTACATTTAAGCCCGAACAATCCAAATTTTTCCCATGCCGGCAGATATTCTTTTCCAATCATGGATTTGTCGATGTCTTTATCGTAGTCCATCGAGAATTTTGGAATTTTGATTTGCGCATAGGAGCCCGGGATGAAATTCATGTGTTCGCCTTCTGGAAGCGCGACAATAAACTCCTTGATAAATGTCGCTACATTTTTGTTCGACAGGACTTCGCATTCCCATTCCTTTACGCCCAATACAGTCTCCGGCACAAGAATGCTGAGATCGTTTTTTATTTTAACTTGGCAACCCAAATGCCAATTGTCGAGCAATTCTTTTCTGGAAAAATGCACTTTTTCCGTTGGAAGCGCTTCCCCGACTCCCTCCGTGATTCTGACTCTGCATTGCCCGCAGCTGCCGCTACCGCCACAAGCAGAAGGCAAAAATACCTTTTGATCCGACAAAGTCGAGAGCAAGGTGCCACCGGTCGGCACTTCCACCACTTTGTCGTCGTTAATTTTAATTTTCACATTTCCGGTCGGCACAAGATATTTTTTAGCCAACAACAAAATGGCGACTAATAAGACAGAAACGGCAAAGAACAAGAGTGTTCCCGTAACGATAGTCAAATTGGCAGATAGAAGCATAGCGCACATGATGATTTATATTTTAATACCGAGGAAACTCATGAACGCGATGCCCATCAGTCCTGTTATGATGAAAGTGATACCAATGCCTTTTAAAGGAGCCGGCACGTTGGAGTAGGCGAGACGTTCGCGAATCGCCGCAATGCCGACAATGGCAAGCAGCCACCCAAGGCCCGATCCTGCGCCGTAGACTGTCGCGGTGAGCACGGAGCCGAAATCTTTTTGTTGCATGAACAGCGAACATCCAAGAATGGCGCAATTGACAGCTATCAAAGGCAGAAAAATGCCTAACGAAGCATATAGGCTCGGAGAAAACTTTTCAACAGCCATTTCCACTAATTGTGTGGCAGCCGCGATGACAGCAATGAATAATATCAAGCTTAGGAAGCTCAAATCGACATTTACAAATTCGGGACTTAACCACGCCAACGCTCCGGGACGAAGAAAATACATTTCGAGGATGTAGTCGAGAGGCAGGGTGATGACTAGCATGAAAGTCACGGCAATGCCAAGCCCGAATGCGGTTTTTACATTTTTCGAAACGGCAAGGTAGGAACACATGCCGAGGAAATATGCAAAAATCATATTGTCGATGAATACTGAGCGTATGAACAAATGTAGATTTTCCATGACGAGCTACGTTAAAAAAATCAATCCTTTTCTTGTAAATCTTTGTGTTGGGAGCGATGAATCCAAATGATGCATGCCACTGTGATTAATGCCATCGGAGGCAGAATCATCAGACCGTTGTTTTCATAGCCGGCATCGTAGAATGATTGAGGAATGATTTGGTATCCCAAAAGAGTGCCCGATCCTAACAACTCCCTGACAGTCGCGACAATGATGAGGATAATGGCATAGCCCAACCCGTTTCCGATTCCATCCAAAAACGACGGCCAAGGCTTGTTTGACAATGCGAAAGCTTCAAGGCGTCCCATGAGGATGCAGTTGGTGATGATTAACCCAATAAACACCGACAATTGCTTGCTCACTTCATAGTTGTAGGCTTTGAGAAATTGGTCGACAATGATGACAAGAGCCGCGACAACTACCAATTGCACAATGATTCTCACGCTATTCGGAATTGTGTTTCGAATTAGCGATATGATGACATTTGAAAATGCCAATACTGCCGTGACAGACACGCCCATGACGAGCGCAGGCTCCAATTTGGCTGTCACCGCCAAACTCGAGCAAATGCCCAATATCTGTACTATGACCGGATTGTTTTTTGAAAGCGGGTTGAAAAGCACCGCTTTATTCTTTTTACTTAATACAGCCATTATTTAGTGTCTTTTTGTAAGTCGGTTAAAAATGAAGTATAGCAAGAGAGGCAAGATTGAAGCATCGTTTGAACACCCTTGCTTGTTATTGTGCCGCCGGAGATTCCGTCGACATAGTCTGCTCCATTGACTGGCTTTTGCCCTTTTTTCTCCACGGCAATCGACTTGAATTCGCCGTCTTTAAACAATTGCTTGTCTTTAAATTGATTGGAAAATTCCGCATGGGCGATTTCAGCTCCAAGCCCCGGCGTTTCTCCTTGATGCGAGAAGTAAGCGCCATAAATGGTATTGCCATCTTCGTTGACCGACACATATCCCCAAATCGGTCCCCAAAGTCCGGCGCCATAGACGGGCAGAATGTATTTTGTGGATTTGTCGACATTGCATACGAAAACGGGCAACTTCCGTTCTTCCGGAGCTTTTTTCACTTCTGCGGCCATGGATACTTCGAATGCGTCGCCTTCTACGCGATTGCCTTTCGAATCAATAATATATGAGTCGACAATA
The DNA here is from genome assembly GCA_900541555.1 of uncultured Porphyromonadaceae bacterium. Taxonomy (GTDB): domain Bacteria; phylum Bacteroidota; class Bacteroidia; order Bacteroidales; family Muribaculaceae; genus Limisoma; species Limisoma intestinavium. Next base: position 36,543 of record UQKE01000002.1, read on the forward strand.
TATTTTTTGTACAGTTCGATTGCATTCGTTTTGTCGGATGCGATATGAATGGAACTGAGCATTTGTTGCATTTTGTCGATTTTGACGTTGTCTTCTTGCCGTGGTTTGAGTGCCAATGAAACCCACGCCAAAGCCGCGCCGACAATGCACACCAAAACGGCAATGTAGATCAATGTATATGTGTTACCCTGTTTATTCATGACTGACTTTGTTTTAGTCGACGCATCCGGCGTCGGATATTGGATTCAACTACGCAATAATCAATGAGTGGCGCAAATGCGTTCATGAGCAGGACGGCAAGCATGGCGCCTTCCGGATAACCGCTGTTGTACACACGTATCAAGATGGCAAAAACGCCGACAAGGAAACCATAGATGAATTTTCCTATTTCCGTGTGTGCGGCAGTTACGGGATCTGTTGCCATAAACACGGCTGCAAATGCAAATCCGCCCAAGCAAATGTGTTCTACGGGATGGAGCAGCGAGCCGGGGTATAATTCGCTTGGAAAAGCATGTGCGATGAATCCCATTGTCAAACCTCCGACAAATACGGATAGCATGATTTTCCAGCTTGCAACGCCGGTGAAGAGCAGGATGGCGCCTCCCAACAATATAAATAACGTGGAAGTTTCTCCAATGGAGCCGGGTATGAGACCTAAAAACATGTCCCAAAGCGAGATATCGCTGCCTGTCACGCCGGTCAGATGCAGGTTAGACCCTACGTTTGTTGCCACTTGCCCAAGCGGAGTCGCTCCGGAAAAGGCATTGACAACTTCTCCTTCTCCCAAGCCGAATATCGGTTCGGAGGCCACAAAAACGCCGTCGCCCGACATCTTGGATGGATATGCGAAAAAGAGGAAAGCCCGAGTCATCAAAGCAACATTGAAGATGTTCATGCCGGTTCCGCCAAACACTTCTTTTACAAAAATGACGGAAAAAGCGGTGGCCACGGCAATCATCCAAATAGGCGTTTCGATGGGGCAGATCATGGGAATCAATATTCCAGACACGAGGAAGCCTTCTTGTATTTCATGCCCTCGTATTTGCGCAGAAGCAAATTCGATGCCCAATCCGACGAGGTAGGAAACCACAATCTTAGGCAGGACGGCAAGGAAGCCGTAAAGAAATGCATCCCAAAACAAAGGTGCCGGAGTGCCAATCGAAATATATCGTTGGTAGCCGACGTTGTACATGCCAAAGATGAGTGCCGGCATCAATGCCGCCACGACGATGATCATCGTGCGTTTAGTGTCGTTGCTGTCGTGGATATGCACGCCGGAGCGGGAAGTCGTGTTCGGCGTGAACAGAAAAGACTCAAACCCTTCATATACAGAGCGGAATTTCGACAATTTTCCGCTTGGTTGAAATTGCGGCTTGATTCTGTCTAAATATTTTTTTAAAGCTCGTTTCACGGATGAATGATTTATGTTAGCTTAATTCTTTTCTCAGGTATTCCAATCCATTTTTCACAATTTCTTGAAGCGGGAGCTTGGAAGTGTCGATAAATTCGCACAGCGCGAAATCCTCAGGAACAACCTCGTAAATGCCCAATTGTTCCATCTTGTCGATGTCGCGGGCAATAATTGCCTTGATGAGATATTCCGCGTAAATGTCCATCGGAAAAACTTTATCGTATTCTCCGGCCATGATGATGGCGCGCTCGCTTCCGTTGATTTTCGCATCGAATCGGTATTTTTTGCTTTTTGGCGCAAGCCATGAGAAGAAAGTATGCGCTGCGCTGTATTTTTTCGGGCTTAACGATGCCCATCCCATAAATTCGCAGTCGTTGTTGATTTCAGGGATGACTGTTGTTTGCCGGAATGGGAAACGGAGATAACCGTCGATGCTTTCTTGTGTTCCTGTCAAGACATTGCCGGAGATGATTCTCGAATTTTGGGCTTTGATATTGTCGTGCAAAAGTTTCGACAAGGCGATTCCGGCGGTTGTTTTTATGAAGCATGGATTCACGACATTTTCTCCCGTGACAGCAACAATGCAGGAATAGTCGACAAAACCTTCCGCAAACAAGTGCCCGATTCTGACTGCCGTTTCTCCGTCGACAGCCCAAACGGTTTCGCCTTTGTTGACGGGAGCGACGGCGGCGATTTGCGTGCCTATGTTTCCTGCCGGATGTGGCCCTGAAAATATTTTTGTCGTAGCAAAATCTGAATTATAGACATGGTTTTCGGCACATCCGATATAAACTTTTCCTGTCGTCAGCTTTGACAGTATTTCCACGCCTTTGTCGAAATGCCGTTCTTGCCCCGATATATATAAGGTGTGGTCGGGAGCGAGTGGTGATGTGTCGAATGTGGAAATGAAGATGTCTCTTGGCCGCACGCTCGGATCCGGAACAATGCCATAAGGACGTTGGCGCAACATTGCCCATAATCCGGAAGCGAGGAGTGTGGCTATGATGTTTTCGTCCGACAAATCCGCCGTTTGGAAACTCTGTCGTTTGGATTGATCGCCGTCGGCTTTGATTTCAAACGATAGGATTTTTCGCCGTTCTCCTCTTGCAATTTTTGTTATTGTCCCGCACACCGGCGATGTGACGACGATGGCAGGGTTGCGCTTGTCAGTAAACAGCGCTTCTCCGGCGACAACGGAATCGCCTTCCTTTTTCAACGGCTTGGGGGTAAGCCCTATGTAGTCGTCGGGGATAACGGCAAATTTGGAGGGGAAGTCGTTTAGAATTTTAGGCTCTCCGGAGGCTTCGCCTACCATATTGATATTTAATCCCTTCTTTATTTTAATGACTTCAGACATATTGCATTGAGAAAAACAAAGCCAAAAGTAGGGAAAAAATAATGTGCGAGAAAGCATGCTGCGATTTTTTTTGATGTAAAGCGTAAAAAAACGAGAAAGTGTGCCGAATCTGAAAAACTTTTCAATAAAAAAAAGATGCCTGCTTGCCCATATTAAAAAAATATGATACTTTTGTCGGTAATTATGGGTTAACGCTAACGAAATAATAGAACAAACCTATTATAATTATTAACAATCAATTAAACTAACAAAACTTAATTATGGAAGCTCAAAAGCCTAACACTCCACAAAAACCTGTGGCAGCCAAGAGTAAAAAAACTCAAGGCGAACACAAAGTTCGTGGTATCAAAAATGCGTTTTTAGTTATCTTGTGCTGCGCTGTGATTGCAGTTTGCTTGTACATCTTTGTCTTCGGAGATGCCAGCCACTTCGATCCTCAGACAGGACATCCGCTTCCCGGTGACTTCCTTGGAACGATCTACATGGGTGGTGTGATTGTGCCGGTGCTCCAAACGTTGCTGTTGACAGTGATTGTATTGTCGGTAGAACGTTGGATCGCTCTTCGCAGTGCAAAAGGAACGGGCAGCATTACTAAATTTGTTGCTAATGTGAAAGCATGTCTTGTCAAAGGCGACATCGCTGCTGCAGAAGCTCTTTGCGCTAAACAAAAAGGTAGCGTGGCAGCTGTTGTTAAATCGGCATTGCTCAAGTACAAAGAAATGGATCAGAACACAGTTTTGACCAAAGAACAAAAATTGACATCGTTGCAACAAGCAGTGGAAGAAGCAACCGCATTGGAAATGCCGGCATTGCAACAAAACCTTCCGATTGTCGCAACAATGACGACTCTTGGTACGCTTGTCGGACTTCTCGGTACGGTGCTCGGTATGATCCGTTCGTTTGCCGCACTTGGTGCCGGTGGTGGTAGCGTTGACTCCATGCAATTGTCTGTCGGTATTTCTGAGGCCCTTATCAACACGGCATTCGGTATCGCGACTGGTGCATTGGCAGTTATCTCTTACAACTTCTATACTAACAAGATCGATAATCTTACATACGCAATCGACGAAATCGGTTTCTCTATCGTACAAACATTTGCTGCAACTCACTAATTCTGTAACAAGGTAAAATTTTAGAAATATGGGAAGAGTAAAAATCAAAAGGAAGAGCACGCTCATCGACATGACGGCGATGAGTGACGTGACTGTTCTTTTGCTTACATTCTTCATGTTGACTTCAACCTTTTTGCAGAAAGAGCCAGTGACGGTGAAAACACCGTCGTCTGTGTCGCAGTTGGCAGTGCCTGCCTCAAATCTTGTGACAGTGCTTGTCGACCCCGAACAACATGTGTTCATCTCCATTACGGGAGCTGAAAGCATGCCAAGCGACACGGTACGAATGGAAGTATTGAAGAGAGCAGTGTCCACTTACAACAAGCTGCATAAGAACAATCCGGTTAAATTGGACGAGCAGCAAGTTAAGTCGTTCGCGGCATTGAACATGTTCGGATGCCCGATCGCCAAGCTGCCGGAGTTCTTAAGCTTGACTCCGCAAGAGCAGGACCTCGCGCTGAAGCCGAATGCAAAAGATCCTAACAATTATGCCGGAATTCCTATCGACGGACGGAAAGAATTCCAATCCAACCCGAATGAATTCCAAATTTGGATGCAAGCATATCAGGACGTATCGCAAGATATCAAATGCACGGTTGAAAAACCCGACGGCACGTTGGATCCCGATGGTACGGCATACGATTTGCTTCGCCAAGGCAAGGTGATTGCATTGAAGGCCGATGGCACGACACCGTATTCGGTGGTGCATCTTGTGATGGACAATCTGCAAACAATGAAGATGACGCGGTTTACTTTAATGACCTCTTTAAAGAATGAATAAGCTATGGCACAAATAGAACAAGGTGGTGGCGACGACAAAAAGAAAAAAGGCGCCCAAAAGAAAATGCACATACATGTCGACTTCACTCCGATGGTCGATATGAACATGCTTCTGATCACGTTCTTTATGCTTTGTACCACGATGCTCAAGTCGCAGACTTTGAATATCATTCTTCCGACAAACGAGAAGGTCGATAAAGAGAACCAGAACAAAGCAAAACAATCCGAGGCATTTACAATTATTGTAGATTCTGAACGCGCTGACGCTGTCGACGGCGTTCCGGGAAAAATTCTTGGTAATTATGTTTACTATTATGAAGGCGTGGCCGGCGGACCGGAGGGTATCGGTGCCGACAACGTAATCAAGGAAAACAATTTGAAAGAACCGGAAACCGGAAACGGTACAGTCAACGCCGGTGTGGTTGACCAAATTCGCGACGTTCTTCGCCAGAAGAACAAAGAAGTTGTTTCGAAACTTGACGAACTCGACAAAGAGTGGCAAGCAAGCGAAGCAGGAACGGGCAAGAAGATGACTCCGGAAGAATATCAACGTCGGGCAAAAGAAATCATTAGCTCGAAAGATATTAAAAACAAACCGGTTGTCATCATCAAAGCTACTCCGCAAGCTTCCTTCGAGAATTTGGTGAGCGCTCTTGACGAGATGCAAATCAACGGTATCAACACTTTCCAGATTGATAATCTGAACAAGCAAGACTCGTTGTTGTTGGCTGATTATTTGGCTAAGCATCCTCGTAAAAAATGATGAAGTGGTCAATGTTTATTGTTGAATGTAAAAACGAAAAGAAATGGCAAAAGATGTAGATCTTTCATCAAAAGAGTGGCGCGACCTGATCTTTGAAGGCAAAAACAAAGATTTCGGCGCATATAAGATGCGTCAGGCATCCGATGGCCGTCACAATAAAGCGTTTATCATTGTTGTAATCGCATTGGTTGTGATCTCGGCGATTATTTTCTCTGTTGTGAAAGTGCAAGAAGAAATCGCAAAACGCGAGCTGATGGCGCAAGCGCAACAAGCGGAAATGGCGCAGATGGACATGGATGAGCCTGAGGAAAAAATTGAAGAAGTAGAGGAGATCGAGATTGAAATACCCGAAACTCCGCCTGAAGAAATTCTGAACCAACAGAAAATGACGGAAATTGCAATCGTTCCGGACGACCAAGTATCGGAAGAAGACCAAGTGAAGTCGCAAACTGATTTGGAACAGAATACTGCTATCGCCGGTGCGCTTGATTTTGACGATGGTACTGACGATATCAGCAAAATCACGGAGCAGAAAGTAGAAATTATTCAAGAAAAGCCGAAGGAAGAAAAGAAAGAGCAAGTGTTCCGCCATGTGGAACAAATGCCTGAATTCCCCGGAGGACAAGCTGCATTGATGAAATATATCAATGACAACATCCGATATCCGGTTATGGCTATCGAGAATGGCGTTCAAGGCCGTGTGACAGTTCAATTTGTCGTTACGAAAGACGGTTCGGTGGGTAACGTTACGGTTGTACGTGGCGTTGATCGCAACCTCGACGAAGAGGCTATACGCGTCTGCAAAACACTTCCGAAATTCATCCCCGGCAAGCAGAATGGCCAACCGGTAAACGTATGGTTTACTCTGCCTGTTACCTTTAGGCTTGAATAATACGTTCGGTCGTATTCACACAGATAATGAAAGAGGGATGGGGATGGCTCATCCCTCTTTCTTGTTTCTTTACCAACAGACAGAAAACAAAATGACAGGGCATAATTATTTCGAGCGTGCAGAACTTTTGTTTGGCGCGGAAGCCATGCAAAAGTTGCAAGAAACGCGTGTCGCCATATTTGGCATAGGCGGAGTGGGGAGTTGGTGTGCGGAAAGTCTTGTGCGAACCGGAATCGGGCACTTGACACTTGTCGACTATGATTGTGTTTGCGAATCCAATGTCAATCGGCAGGCAATGGCTACTGCGGCAACGGTGGGGCAGCCGAAAACGACGGCTTTGAAGACCCATTTGCAAGAAATTAATCCGAATGTCGATATCACGGAAATGCCAATGCGCTATTCGGAAGAAACGGAAAGTTCATTTGATTTGAATTTGTATGATTATGTCGTAGATGCCATCGACAATATTGCAGACAAGGCCTTGTTGATTCGTCGGGCATGTGAAACACGTGCTATTTTGCTTTCGTCGATGGGCGCTGCATTGAAATCAGATCCGACGAAAATCGCAGTGGCGGAATTTTGGAAAGTGAAGGGCTGCCCGCTTGCGGCCGCTTTAAGAAGGCGATTTAAAAAAGCGAACTTGTTTCCTGCCAAAAAGTTCAAATGCGTATATAGCGAGGAGCAACCGATTGGAAGGACGGCGACCGGCGATGCATCCCGTTTGCGCGTCAATGGATCGATAGTCCATGTTACGGCAATTTTCGGATTTACGCTTGCCGGCTTGCTTGTGAACGACGTTCGGCGAGAATCGCTTATTTGACAGGCGTTATTTTAAATGGATATTTGACGGCATTGTGGGCAGCGGTCCAAGCTGTCTTTTTTTGGTATTCGGAAATGCCTCGTGGCGCGAATTTGTTGCCGATTGCCGATTTTTTGAAAATAGCCTCAAACCATGTGCATGCTGCCGTGTATCGGCCATAGGTGAGTTGCAGATGATACCCGTCGCGGCAAAATTTGTCGCCTATTTTGGATGTCCTTGCGTTTTGAATGGCTGTGCCGCAAGGAATCAATATGTCGAATTTCTCTAATTTGAGCGCTTTCTGTGTGGCAGAAAGGATGGCATTGTACATAGCGGACTGCGAATTTCGGTAGTTTTTAAATCCCGGATGCTTGGAATCGGCGGCATAAGCCCATGTCATGTGGAACATAAATTTGGTGTCGTTCCGAACACCTTTTTTCACATAATTCATTAGCTTCGACAGGTATGGGACGTAGGTCGACGGCAATCCGGAATCGTGGCTTGCTTGCTGAAACGACACGTAGTCCCAACTTTCATCGGCCAAAACTTCTTTCAGCGTCATGTGCGGCGTGTTGACTTTGACTCCTTTTTCTATTTTGCGGTATTCATACACTGGCTTGTCGTCGACGACAAATTGCCAATGTTGCTGCAAAGAGCAACCGCCATAATATAGATTCCCGACGATCACTTCAATGCTGTCGGCAGCAGCCAAGCGATAGAAATATTGTTCGATCGCATCTTGCGAAAAGCTGTTTCCTATGGCAAGGATGCGGACGATTTTGTCGTTGGGTCGCTCTTTGGGCGGTTCCGGATTTTGAGCCGATGCAAATTGCCCGAAAGCGATGGCTATCAACAAAAGGCAAAGCCTTAGGCGAATGGAAAACTTCATGACTTTAATTGTTTATATGAAAACGGCAAAATAAGAAAATTTATTTCATACGGGATAATTTTATTTCGTAATTTTACGGAGCTATGGGAAGGACGGAATTTAATTTTCAGCAATTTTCTGTAAGACAGGCAGATTGCGCAATGAAATTAGGAACCGACAGCGTATTGCTTGGCGCATGGTGTGATGTTGGCGCAGCGCGGCGGATTCTTGATGTCGGGACCGGTTGCGGCATTGTTGCGTTGATGGCTGCCCAAAAAAACAAATCTGCACAAATCGATGCCATCGAAATCGACGAAGCTGCTGCACGGGAAGCGGCATTTAATTTTGAATGCTCGAAATGGGGGAGCCGGTTGAAGGCGATTCATGCGGATTTTTTAATGTTTGCTCCGGCAGAACCGTATGATGCAATAGTGTCCAATCCGCCGTTTTTCAATTCCGGCGCATTGGCGCCAAACAAGCGCCGTGCGGTAGCCCGGCATACGGAGACATTGCCTTTTGAGCGACTTTTTCGACATGTCGCAAAGTTGCTTTCCGAGAATGGAAAGTTTTCGATGATTGCGGCTTTTGACGCAAAAAGCGAAGTGGAATTTTGGGCCGGAGAATGCAATTTGTGGATTTGTCGGCGTGCCGGAGTGCGAACAACGCCTGAAAAACCGATAAGGCGTTATTTATGGGAATTTTCGAAACGTCCGGCGACGCTTGTCGAAGAAGAAATTTCCATTCAAGACGAATTGGGAAGCCGCACGGCTTGCTATCGCGAATTGACGAGGGATTTCTATTTGCAAGATGCAAGAAATGAATAAAAAATACGAATAAGAGTTTAATAGGATGCAAAATAGTAAAATAAATCATAACTTTACGCTATGGAATTAAACTTATTGGGAAAAATAGCGTCAGAGCAATAAATAAAAGGAGTGAATTATGAAACGAATCGGATTTTTTATTTTGCCGTGCTTGTTATCCTTTCTTCCAATGAAAGGGCAAAGCTATTATGACGACGATATATATTATGATCCGTCGAAAGAAAAAGAAACTCCGGAAATAGTAATCACGGAGCATGACAATACACCTTCATATACGATAACATATTCGTCGACAAATGATTCTTGGAGCGATTCTTGGACCGACGATGTCGATGAATATAATCGCAGGGGTGGCATTTACGCTGTTTCCGACACCCTGACGGTGTCGCCGGATTCTCTTCCGGCAACTTCGGATGTGTTTCAATATACGGAACGCATTGAGCGATTTGAGAATCCTGACATTATTAAAAGCTCGTCGGACGAACAGCTGAAAGAACTGTACTATGCAGACGAAGTGAACATTTATTTAGGCACGCCGTCCACTTACGTCTCAATCAATGGATATACGCCATGGTATAATTTCTGGTATGATCCGTGGCCGTGGTATACGTCGTGGTATTACAGTCCGTGGCCTTATTATTCGTCGTGGTATTATTGGAGTTGGCATGATCCGTTCTGGCATCCGCATTATTATTGGGGATGGAGTCCGTATCGTCCACATTATCATCATCATTATTGGGGAGGCGGATACATTCCGCCACGGCGGCACTATGCCGACGGCGGACGCCGTCCTTTCGGCGGAGGCAGAACGACAACCAATTATGGCGGGCGCCGTCCGGCAACATCGAATCGATACGATTCGCATGTGACAACCGGCCGCCGACCTTCATCGTCGAGCTACATTCGTCCGTCGCAGACCGTGCAACCTTCGACAACAACGACTCCATCGCGCGACAGAATATACCTTAACAATGGGCGCGGACGCACGTCGATTGAACGGAGCACGACGACAAACAGACTGACAACGCCGTCGACAACAACTACACCGCGACGCAACTCCGTCACAAACAGGCCGTCGACAACACAGCGCGGTCGCACGCCATCGTATACGAACAGTCGTCCGTCGACAGGTCGCAGCACCACGATAAGTCCTTCGAGAAGTTCCGGCGGACGCGGGTCTTTTGGTGGCGGTGGCAGAAGCGGCGGCAGACGTTAATATAAACAAAATGGAAAAGATGAGACAAAAAAGAATAATTATATCAAGCTGCATGGCAGCATGCCTGTTGGGCGCAATTTCAACGAATGCGCAGAGCGCTTTCGATTTATACTCAATTTCGCAAACTGATTTGAAAGGTACGGCGCGTTTCATGTCGATGGCCGGAGCGTTTGGTGCATTGGGCGGCGATTTGTCGACATTGAATCAGAATCCGGGCGGAATTGGAATATATCGCGGTTCGGAACTCGGTGCTACATTCGATTGGAATATAAAGAATACGACCATAGACAACCAATACAAAATAAAAGATAGAAACTTCAATTTCAATAATATCGGATACATAGGCTCTTTCCGCACGAACAACAGAATTGTGCCATATATCAATTGGGGATTCTCTTACTCGAAAACTGCATCCTTCAAACGCCGTTATGGCGGCCAAATCGCAAACATTGGCAATTCGATGACAAACTATGTGGCGAATCAATCGGCCGGATGGTATGCCGACGAATTGGGATATGTGGCCGATAAATATAATCCATATCAAAGTTCGTATGCGCCATGGATGAGCATCCTTGCCTACAATGCCTATTTGATAAATCCTGCGAATACGGACGGCAATTTGTATTCCGGCTTGTATCAGCCAAACCATTCAAGCGGTTATGGCGAAATGGAAGTGGAAGAAAGCGGGGCTGTGAACGAATACAGCGTCAGCCTTGGCGGAAATGTATTGGACAAGGTGTATTTTGGAGCGACGTTGGGCATTACAGATATCGATTATAATTTGTATTCCTACTATGGCGAATCGATCGACAATGCTCTCGTGCCTTATGTTGCCAACGATAAATTCTTTTATGGAGATGGAAACGCTGCGTGGGGAATGGAAAATCTTTTCAGCATGTCGGGGACGGGGGTTAATTTTAAATTGGGCGCGATTATCAAACCCGTCAATGAGTTGCGAATAGGCTTGGCTTTCCATACGCCTACGTTTTATTCACTGAAATCGCAATACTATGCCAATGCGTCGGCGCGTTTCAGTTCTTATGATTTGCAAACGACTCACGATTTGTCGACTTTTGAAGAAACAGATGATGGATATATCGGCGAAACGACTTTTGAAGCAAAGACTCCGTGGCGTTTTATGGGAAGTATTGCCGGAGTGATAGGCGGCAGGGGAATACTGAGCTTTGATTATGAGCGCGTTGTGTACGACGGAATGCGCGTGTCGTACGACAATGTGGAAGACCGAGAAGTGTCGGGTTATGTCAAACAATATTTCAAGGCAAGCGATATATTCCGTATCGGCGGCGAATTTAAAGTAACCCCTCAATTTAGTGTGCGCGCAGGATATTCCTATCAAACATCGCCTGTGACGGAAGAACTTAGCAGCGATGCAATTGATGTCGTTACGGCGGGAACAACATTGTCGTACACATTAGACAATAAGATCCAGTATTATACGGCCGGTTTGGGCTATCGTTATAAGGCTTTTTATTTGGATTTCGCTTATGTGCACAAGAAAAGGGATAGCGACTATCATGCTTTTTCTTCGGAAGAAGGACAGCCGTTGCCCCCCATTGCAAAGGTGAAGGATGCAAACAACGAGATAGTATTCTCGTTAGGTTTCAAATTTTAATAATGAGATTTATTTTTCGGAAAAAAGGTGTGCCGAGATGGCACGCCTTTTTTGTTTTTATTCGAACGAAACTACTGTAATGCCGGCTCCTCCAAATTGCACATGTTCGTCGCGATAGGACGCGACGCCTTGCACCGTATCGAGATATTCCCGGATTCGTTGTCTCAGGATTCCATATCCTGTCCCGTGCAGAATCCGCACCTGCTTGATGTTGAATTGCAAAGCATCGTCGATGAAATAGGATACTGCTTGCAAGGCTTCGTCGGTGCGCATGCCTCTGACATCGAGCTCTTGCTTGAAATGCAATTGCCGGTTTCGAATGGCATCGGAAGTCGTTGCTGAAACGAAAGATTTTTTTTGAGAGGAAGTGGCTTTTCGCATCGTTTTTTGCAATTTCTCGACAGGGATGGAAGATTTGAATATGCCGACAGCCACAACCGCTTGACTCCCTTTTAGTTCTATTATTTCTCCGACGGAATTGCTGCCATCAATGGTCACTGTGTCTCCGATTTTGAGCGATTCTTTGGGGGCGGGTTGCTCTTGTTGTTTTGTCTTGCCATACCGCTGAACCTTACGAAGTTTCTCCGTCAATTTTGTTGCTTTTTCGGAGGCGGGGGTGGCAGATGTGTCGTCGAGTTTAAGTTTCAGTTCGTCTAACTCTTTGCGTATTTTTTTTGTTTTTTCTTTTTCAGCTTGAACTTTCTTGATTTCATGGATTGCATTTTCGATAGAAGCATTGCTCTTCGACAAAATTTCCTTTGCTTCTGTTTTTGCTTCTTGCAGTATGGCTTTCCGGTCGTTGAGAAGTTGCCGTATGTCGGCTTCGTATTTTTCGGTCAAAGCCTCCAATTTCTTTTTCTCAACGCGGATGTCTTGCCTCTTATTTTGCCAATATCGTTTGTCTCTTGCAATGTCGAGCAGGTATTTATCCATATCGACATAGTCGGATCCGACAAGGTTTTTTGCATAGTCGACTACATCGGCAGGCAATCCTATTTTTTTTGCAATCTCTATTGCGAAAGAACTTCCGGGCATTCCAATCGACAATTGAAACAAAGGTTGCATCTTCGTCCGGTCGTAGAGCATTGCTCCGTTCACGATACCATCTGTTTCGCCGGCAAAGGTTTTAAGATTTTGGTAGTGGGTGGTGATAATGGCAAATACACCTTTTTCGTTGAGCGATTTAAGTATGGCTTGGGCAATTGCTCCTCCAATTTGCGGCTCTGTCCCTCCCCCAAATTCGTCGATGAGAATAAGACTTTTTCCAGAGCCATGCCGCATGAAATAGTTCATATTTGCCAAATGCGAGCTATAAGTGCTCAACTCGTTTTCAATCGATTGCTCATCACCGATATCGATGAAAAAGTCATTGAAAATTCCAAAATGGGAGTTGTCGTTGACCGGAGGCAATACGCCGCATTGAAGCATGTATTGCACGATTCCGACGGTTTTGAGACACACGGATTTTCCTCCGGCATTGGGACCGGAAATAAGCAAAATATGGGTCTTTTTATCTAATTTGATTGAGAGGGGGACAACTTTTTTGCCTGTTTTTTCAAGTGTCAGGAATAGGACAGGATGCACGGCATTGTACCATTCTATTTCTTGCGTATCCCCGATATTGGGCATGGACGCATTTGTTTCTTCTGCAAATATGGCTTTTGCGCGAATAAAGTCGAACCAGCCTATAATTTGATGAAGAGCAAGCAAGTCGGGCAACTCGGGGCGTATGCGATCTGCCACGGATATGAGGATTCGTGTGATTTCTCTTTTTATGTCGGCTTCGATTTCCCGAATGCGATTGTTGGTCTCTACGATTTCTTCCGGTTCGATGAAAAAAGTTTTGCCGGTGGCTGATTCGTCGTGGACAATGCCGCGCACTTGTCGTTTATGCATGGGTTGCACCGGAATGACCAAACGCCCGTCGCGAATAGCCGGATTACAATCTTTGTCGACAACGCCTTCCGCTTTGTAGCGGGCGAGAAGCCGTTGCATTATGCTGTTTACGCTTCCGGAAATGCTTGCCATTTGTTTTCTTAACCGCATCAATTCGGGCGAAGCATTGTCTTTGACATTCCCAAACTTGTCGATGACGGAATCGATCAGCGACAAAATTTCAGGAAAAGGCGTCAATTTGTCGGCAAGGCTTTTCAGCTGAGGAAATTTGGCGCTGTTGTCGTCGTTGAAAAAATTGCATATTTCTGCCGCAGAGTGAAGGGTCTTTCTTAACCTGAATAATTCAGATTCGGTGAAAAAAGTTCCATCCACTTTGATTCGTGACAACTCTTGCCGCAAATCGTATACCGGACCATTGGGGAAATTATTGTCGCTTTTGCGAATTGAAAGGTATTCATTCGTTTGTTCCAACCAAGTTTGGATTGTCGCAAAATCCGATGAAAATTGCATTTCGTTGCATTTTTCTTTTCCCAATGGATTTTCGCAATGCGCGGCAATAGTATTTCGAACAATGTCGAATCCGATTTTTGATTCTAAATTTTGCGGATAAATCACGGCGGTAAATTTTTGCAAAACTACATAAAAGAATCGATTTCGCGAATATGAATGGCATGCACAAAAAAGAAAGCAAACAGAGGGAATCTTATGAAAAGATGCTAACTTTGCGAAAATTTTAGGAATTTTCTATGGACGGAGACACGCTTAAAAAATTGAAGAAAGACGTTGACGGCTTGGAAACGTATGAATATATTGCCAATAATATTGGCAAATGCGACGATATAATGCCGGAATTGGTCGATAATATTATAAAGGTGGATCGAAATGGACAGTTCTTGGTCAGCACCGCTCGCTATTTGAATGCCATCGACAAGGCTAAATATGCAGAAAGCATATCGCGCTTGATTGAGGCTTCAATAGAAAAAGATCGCGACCGGAAGTATATGCCAAGTTTGTTGACTAGCATTTGGGGCGAAGATTATGAAGCACGTGCAGAAGAACTGAGCGCGCAGGACGATAACTTCCGCCGCATTTACAAAAGAGTTTATCCAAAAGGATTTTGATAGTGGGCAGATTGGTAGTTGCATTGGCGATATGCCTCTGTTTGTCGGCCGCATCGTATGGTTTAAACAAGCAAAATAGAATGGAAGAGAAAGATACAGTCGTATTATTGCACACGACAGAAGGCAATATTAAAATAAAATTATACGGCAATACGCCGATTCATCGGGATAATTTCGTAACCCATGTGAAAGATGGGGTATATGATAGCGTGTTGTTTCATCGGGTCATAAATGAATTTATGATTCAGGCAGGTGATCCTTCCTCAAAAACAGCCGTTTCCGGAACACTGCTCGGAGCTTCGAGTGCAGGGGAAGAGTTGACGGCGGAATTTGTCCCCGAATATTTTCATAAAAAAGGAGCCATTGCCGCCGCTCGCGCATCGGATGCAGTCAATCCGGAGAAAAAATCGTCCGGTTCGCAATTTTATATTGTAACAGGAAAGGTTTACAAAGCGAATGAGTTGGTCGCGATGGAAAAATCAATGCAAAACAAGCAGCGTCAGGCCGTTTTTGGCAAATTGGCCGAAGAACACAGGACAGAGATATTGAACTTGCGCAGAACACGCGACACGCTTGGATTGCAAGCACTTCAAAATGAATTGATTGAAAAAACAGAGCAATTGTTGGCAGGCAAATTGTTTCATTTTTCTCCAAAACAAAAAGAAATTTATGTCACGATAGGAGGGACTCCTTTCCTTGATGGAGACTATACGGTTTTCGGAGAAGTTGTCGAAGGAATGGACGTTGTCGACAAGATACAGCAGGCAGCAACCGATCGAAACGACCGGCCTGAAAAAGATATTAGGATTTTAAAAGCGGAAATCGTTGAATGATAAAGATTGCTTGCCATAAGTTGGCGAATGGGCTTGAAGTGGTGCACAGCCGTAATGCCATATCCGGCATGGCGGCTGTAAATGTATTATATAAGGTCGGTTCAAGAAATGAATCGCCGCAATATACAGGATTGGCGCACTTTTTGGAACATTTGATGTTTACGGGTTCGGAAAATGCCCGGAATTTTGATACTTGCATGCAGGAAGCAGGGGGAGAAAACAATGCTTGGACCAACAACGATATAACAAATTATTATGAAGTGCTTCCAGTGCAGAATATCGAAACTGCTTTTTGGCTTGAGGCCGACAGAATGCAAAATTTATTATTGAGCGACAAAGCTGTTGAAACGCAAAGAAGCGTCGTCCAAGAAGAATTTAAGCAACGGTGTTTGAATGCGCCATACGGGGATGTCGGACATGTGCTAAGAGCACTTGTTTATAAGCAGTCGCCATATCGGTGGCCCGTAATTGGAAAATCGTTGTCGGATATTGAAGATGTGCCAAAAGCTGTCATTCGGGATTTTTATACAAGCCATTATGCGCCGAACAATGCGATATTGTCAATTGTGGGAAATGTTGACGCAGAGAAGGTATTTGAATTGGCACACAAATGGTTCGGGAACATGTGCTCGCGGAAAATGCCGAACGACGATGTCCCGGAAGAACCGAAACAGACAGAGGCGCGGACAGCGCATATCTTGAAAGACGTGCCGTATAGTCTGCTTGTCAAAGCATATAGGATGTGTGGCAGGCTTGGAACTGATTATGTTGCTTGCGATTTAATTAGCGATTTATTGTCGAACGGTCGTTCGTCGCGGTTGTTTAGAAATGTTTATGCCAAAGGCGGTTTGGTGTCGTCGATAGATGCTTCCATTACGGGAGATTTGGCAGACGGCATGTTTGTTATAAAAGCGCAGTTGCTTCCGGGTGTGGGGTTTGAAAAAGCGGAAAAGGCCATTACGGATGAATTGGAACGCCTCCTTCAAGACGGAGCGGATGCGATGGAATTGGAAAAAGCGGCGAATCGATTTGAATCAAACTTATTGTTTGGAAATTTAAATAATGATGAACGAGCCTACAATCTCGCTTACTATCAGATGCTTGGCAATGCAGAAGGCATCAATATGGAAGCGGAACGATATAGAAGCATAACGTCTTCGCAGGTTTTGGAGATCGGCAGGCGTTTGTTTCGTCCGGAAAATTCATCTACGCTTTATTATGAATCGAATCGAAAGTGAATTGTGATTGCGTGCGATTTTGACGATTTTTCGTATTAAATTCATGCGATGAGAAAAAAAATCTTTATATTTGAGACGCAAATACGATAATTGCGATTCATACTCAATAAAGTTTGTATGATTTTAAATTGTAATGAATATGGAAACTGTTGATAATAATATGCTTGACGTTCCGCAAGAAGTGGAAAATGAAAAGGAAATGCCTGCAAACGATGCAAATCTTGTGGAAGAAACGGAAAAAGAGACGCAACAAATTGCGACGAAAGAGGAGCGTGTAGACTATATGTCGTTGACCAAAGAAGAATTGGTGGACGCATTGGCAGGGTTGTTAGAAAAACCGCTTGACGATATCAAGGACGAGGTAGCAGCTATCAAACATGCTTTCTATTCAATTCGCAAAACGGAATTGGAAGCAGAAAAAGCCGCTTTTGTGGAAAGAGGCAATGAAGAAAGCGCGTTTGCTCCAATGTACGACGAGTCGGAAAATCGATTGAAAGAATTGCTCGCCAAATATAAAGAATTGCGTGCCGCCCAATTGGAAGCGCAAGAAGCTGCCATGCAAGAAAATTTGAATAAAAAACGAGCAATAATCGAGGAGTTGGGGAAAATCGTGGACGATCCCGACAATATCAACAAGCAATATCAGCGTTTCCAACAATTGCAACAAGATTTTAAAACAATCGGAGCTGTTCCGCCTGCCGATGATAAAGCTTTGTGGAAAGAATTTCAAGCGGCTACAGAAAAGTTTTACGATCTGTGGAAAATCAACAAGGAGTTGAGAGATTATGATTTTAAGAAGAATCTCGAAATAAAGCAGGGCTTATGCGAAGACGCGGAGGCTTTGGCAGAAGAGAAGGATGTCATTGCCGCGTTTAAAAAATTACAATTGCTCCATGACAAATGGAGAGAGACAGGTCCTGTCGTAAAAGAACTGAGAGAAGATATTTGGAAAAGATTCAAAGAAGCATCGACAGTTGTCAACAAGAAACATCAGGCTTACTTTGAAGAGCGCAAAGGAAAAGAAAAGGAAAATGAAGTTGCAAAAACTGCAATATGCGAAGAGGCGGAAGCAATTGATATAAATTCGCTTGCCACTTATGCAAGTTGGGATGAAGCAACTAAAAAAATAATTGATTTGCAAGCTCGTTGGAAAACGCTTGGATTCGCTTCAAAGAAAGTCAATAATGAGTTGTTTGCAAGATTCCGGAAAACGTGCGATCTGTTCTTTGCAGAGAAAGCAGCGTTTTTCAAAAGGATGAAAGAGGAATCTGCAGCCAATTTGGCAAAAAAACATGAGTTGTGCGAGAAAGCAGAAGCATTGAAAGACAGTACGGATTGGAAGAAAACGGCAGCCGCATTGACAGCGTTGCAAAAGGAATGGAAGACAATCGGTCCTGTGTCGAAAAAGAGCGGGGATGCTGTTTGGAAACGCTTCATTGCAGCTTGCGACTACTTCTTTGAAAATAAGAACAAGAATATCTCGGATGCTCGTCAAGCCGAGCATGAAAATTTGAAAGCGAAAAAGGAAATCATTGAAAAATTAAAAAATATCGACGATTCGCTTTCCAAAGAAGAAATAAAGAATCAGTTGAAAGAGTTGTCGGCAACGTATCAACAAATCGGTCATGTCCCGTATAAAGAAAAGGATAAAGTGTATGAAGCATATAAAACGGCTTTGAATGCGGCTTATGATCGCTTTGATTTGAACGAAAGCAAAATGAGAATTGCCGATTTCGCTTCAGATATTAATGAGATTTCATCCGATAAAAACAAGCTTTATCGCGAAAGGGAAAAGCTTGTTAGAATGTACGAACAAAAGAAGAATGAAATAAAAACCTATGAAAACAATCTCGGATTCTTTAATGTTACTTCAAAATCAGGAGGTAATGTCTTGAAAGAGATGGAGAAACGGATTGAAAAAGGCAAAGAGGAACTTTTGGCCCTTGAGAAAAAAATAGAAATGATCGACGAGAATCTTTAACAGAGAAGATTGTCGGGCTTATCGCATGTGCTTTATGCGATAGGTGTACGGCGGATGCTCTCATTATATCATGATAACTAATACAAAGGGGCGTTACGGTTTTTTAGTCAGCATCATTACGACGCTATGCGACTTCGTTTTGTTGAATGCCGTCTATTTTTATGTATTGCATGGCAATAAGATGGTCGGCCAATTCAACGAAGATGTCGTATGGATATTTTTAAACATATCCTATGTGCCGGCTATATTGTTATTCTCGGATGTCCATAACAAACGAATTTTGTTTGTCGACAGAATTATGGTTATGCTCTTTCAGGTGCTGATTGTGCATGTATTGGTTATGATGTCTCTCGTCACGCTTGCCGGCTATGACGATATTCCAATCCGCATTTATGTTGTTTTCTATGCAATATTTTACGCCTTGCTGTTATGTTGGTGGATTATTTCACGGAAAATTGTGAAATTTTTTAGGCAACGTGGGCTGAATTTTCGTCGGATTATTATTGCAGGTTGGAATGGCTCTTCAAAGCGGCTGTATCAAGAAATAGAATCCGATTCCGGATATGGGTATCGGATTATTGGAATATTTGACGATGCAAAGCATAAAGATATAAAAATCAATGGGAAATTATCTGATATAGAAAGTTTTATAAAAGAGAACAATGTCGACGAGCTTTATTGCGCATTGCCTTCGGAAGAAGACAATGTGGGCAATTTGGCTAAAATAGCGGACAACTATGATGTGGCGTTTTATTATGTCCCCATGATTAGCGGTTTTATGACCACAACATTCGATTTGACATCGTTTGGAAATATACCGGTTTTAGTTTATCGACCAAATCCGTTGCGGCATTTGCATAACAGATTGCTTAAAAGATTTTTTGACATTGTTGTTTCCCTTGTCGCTATTGGCGTGGCCGCTTGCACGATTTTGATACCTGTCGTCATTGCTATCAAAGTATCGTCCAAAGGTCCTGTGCTTTTCAAACAAAAACGGACAGGATATAAAGGCAGGGAATTTACTTGTTTGAAATTTCGAACAATGAAAGTGAATCAAGAGGCCGACACAATGCAGGCAACGAAAGACGATCCACGAAAAACGCGGGTAGGAGACTTTCTGCGCCGGACAAGCATTGACGAGATTCCACAATTCCTAAATGTTTTGGCAGGAAGCATGTCGGTCGTTGGTCCGCGTCCTCACATGGTTAAACAAACCGATGAATATAAGAAACTGATAGACCGTTATATGGTTCGTCACATGATAAAGCCCGGCATAACAGGTTTGGCGCAGGTTCATGGTTATCGCGGACAAACAAAAGAGTTATGGCAAATGGAAAAAAGGGTCGAATATGATGTCATGTATATTGAGACATGGTCGCTATGGCTTGACATTAAGATAATTATTCGAACAATTATCAATGCCGTGAAGGGAGAAAAGAATGCCTTTTGACGAACTTTCTACAATTTAAAAACATAACAACAATGAATATTTTAAGAAAAACAGCGATTTGTGGAGCAATCATGTTGTCCGCAGCGTGCGTGTGTCCTCTGCATGCAGAAGAGGCTCAGCCTTTGAAGTATGTTGATGCATTGAATTTCAGAATGATCAACAAAGGATTTGCAGATACGGAAACTCCTTTTACCCGATTGCCTAAATATTTAAAAGATAGCGTGCGGGCAGATTTATGGAATAGAAGCGAATGCAGCAGCGGACTTGGAATACGATTTGCCAGCAATTCGAAGAGGGTAGGCGTGCGTTATACGCTTTTGTGGAACACGCACATGTATCACATGGCAGACACGGGACTTAAAGGCACCGACTTATATATTTTGACTGATGATGGCCGGTGGGAATATGTCAATACGAATCGTCCGATAGCCAACGACAAGAAAGAGTGCGAAAAAGTTTTCGTTGAGAATTTGGATGGCCGGATGCATGAATATTTAATTTATTTGCCGCTTTATGATGGCGTGACTAAAATGGAAATCGCCGTGGACAGCCTTTCAGAAATAACAATGCCAAAGATTGACAATCCGCGAAAAACGAAGAAAATTGTCATGTATGGCACAAGCATCCTCCAAGGCGGATGTGCAACTCGGACAGGCATGGTGGCGACCAACATGATACAAAGAGATTTAAATTGCGAAGTCGTGAATTTGGGCTTTAGCGGAGAGGGAAAAATGGACCAATGCATGGCTCGTGCAATGGCAAAAATAGAAGATGCCGATGTCTTTGTAATCGATCCGGTTCCGAATTGCACAGAAATGATGTGCGACACGCTGACTTACGGATTTATCAAGACATTGCGTGAACTTCGGCCGGAAACGCCAATTGTCATGGTTGAGGGCCCAATATATACGTATGCAAAATATGATAGTTTTTTTGCGGGATATTTGCCGAAGAAGAATGCGGCGTTTAAAAAGAATTACGATAAACTTATTGCCGACGGATATAAGGATTTGTATTATGTGACGTGCGATGGCTTGGCGGGAAATGACAATGAGGGAACTGTCGACGGCATCCACTTCACGGATATTGGTTTCCGTCGTTACGCAGACAAATTGATACCTGTTTTAAAGCCGTTGCTTGAATAACGATTGATTCTTTTCAAAGAAAAAATGTACCTTTGCCGTCGAAAAGGGTACATTGATGAAAATATTGAATTTTATAAAGACTTGGATACTGCCTCTTGCAATGATAGCCGGGGCAGTATCTTATTTTATAATGGCTAATATACCATTCTTTTCGGCATATCGGAAAGAAGTTGTATCGATGGTCCATGTCGTGCAACCGGTATTGATTTTCATAATGTTGTTTTTAGCTTTCTGCAAGGTTGACATCCACGATATTCGTCCATGTAAGTGGCATTTTGGACTGTTGGCAATACAAGTGGCAAGTTTTGTCGCGTTGGCATGTGTTTCAATGTGGATGCCGGATGAAGCTGCATACAGAGTGCTTTTGGAAGCCAGTATGATATGCCTGATATGCCCGACGGCAACCGCTTCGGCAGTAGTGGTCAAGAAGCTTGGCGGCAATGCGGCAGACGTAACGACGTATACGATTTTGATAAATTTGGCCACCGCCATTGTCGTTCCATTATGCGTTCCGGCAGTACTTCCTCATCCAGGGCAAACATTTGGCGTTTCGTTTCTATTGATTATAGGAAAAGTTTTTCCTTTGCTTTTGGCTCCTTTTGTTTGCGCGGTTCTTGTTAAATACTTATTTCCTTCTGTGCATCGTAAATTATGCGGTTATTTTAATTTGTCATTTTATATTTGGGCCATAGCATTGGCATTGGCAATTTCCGTGACTACGCGGACGATAATGCATACGCATTTGCCGGTGGCATATCAAATTGGCATAGCAATTGTGTCGCTATTTTGCTGTTTGGCTCAATTTTATTTTGGCAAGCGAATAGGCAAACGTCATGGAGATGCAATTACGTCAGGACAGGCATTGGGGCAGAAAAACACGGTATTTGCCATTTGGATGGGCTACACGTTTTTTACGCCAATTACGTCTTTGGCCGGAGGGTTTTATAGCGTTTGGCATAATGTGATTAATGCATATCAACTGTATCGCAAGCAGAAGGAGGACTGATGCAATTATGGATGTAAAAAATCAAAAGATATTCCGAAATAAAAAATACATCTACGAGCTGATTGAAGAAGGGGAGCATGAGTGTCAAGATTTTAAGTTCGCAATCACAGACTCAAGGAAAATTGCTCGTAGCATTGCGGCTTTTGCAAATAACAAAGGTGGCAGGTTGCTTGTCGGCGTTAAAGACAATGGAACGGTTGCCGGCATTCGGAATGATGAAGAAATATACATGATCGAACAAGCTGCCGAACGATATTGCAAGCCGGTTCAAAGCGTGGAACAAACACTATATTGCGTAGATGGCAAGTATGTATTGAAAGTTGATATATCTTCCTTTGACAAGAAGCCTGTTCTCGCGCAAGACGACAATGGAAAATGGCAAGTTTATTATCGTGTGGCAGATGAGAATGTGCAAGTTCCGGATTTGTTTCGGCGAATGTTGGCTGCCACTCCCAACGATGAAGTATTGGTGAGGTTTACCGATGCTCAACGGTGGTTGTTTCAGTTCATTTCAAAAAATGAAGTTGTCACATTGGACGAAATAGCATTGTCGGGAAAATTATCAAGAGAGACAATAGAAGAATCGGTTGTGAGATTATGCAAAATGGAACTTTTGACGTTTTGCTACCATTCGGGAGAATGGAAGTTGAAAATAGTTGATTCTTCGATGTCTCAATGAGGATAGACCAGATTTTCTTCGGTGGCATTGCGAAGAACGGATAAATATCGCGACGCTTCCCATTTTGCCATGGGGAGATTGTTGTGCAGATAATTACCGCAATCGCGTGGCGATGCGCCGGGAATATCATCTTCAAAGTTTTCGATAAATTCGAATGTTTCAATCACGAGCGGCAGGATGTCGTTGGAAGTAAAGTCGCCTTTGACGATGAGATAATTTCCTGTCAAACATCCCATTGGTCCCCAATAAATGATGCGTTCTTTCCAAGTCGGATGATTACGAAGAAAAGTGGCAGCAAGATGCTCGATTGTGTGAATTGTTGCCGCGTCGATAGCAGGTTCGTTGTTCGGCTCTTTCATTCTGATGTCGAAAGTTGTCAACATGTCGCCAGATGTTGTCATGTCCTTGCGCGAGACATAGATGCCGCGTTTCAAACGCAAATGGTCGATTGTAAAACTTGGTATTTTTTTCATATTATTGGTTCGTTTATTTGTTGCAGTATATTGCATAAGACTTGAAATGTGTGCAGGGGAGCGGCATCCCAAAAGTTTTCGTATTGAGAAGTGTTGTCGACATCACCTCCGGGAGTGTCGCTAATTATTCGAATTGCGAATATCGGTATTTGTTTTATATGGCATACGTGTGCAATGGCTGCCGATTCCATGTCGACTGCCATTGCTTGGGGGAATTTATTTTTGATTTCGTCGATTTCTTCTTGCGTGGATATGAATTTGTCGCCGGAGCAGATCAATCCGAATTTAATGGGAAATTGTTCTGCAAGGGATTTTGCGATTTTAATTATTTCCTTCGACGATTCAAAATAAAGAGGCATTTCGGAAGCTTGTCCATAAATAGTCCCGGGACCGCACCATACGTCGTGGTAAGCGATTTGTTCTCCGACAACAATATCGGCTTGTTTCACAGTGGTGTCTGCACCTCCGGCAACACCGGTCGTGATGATTAATTCGGGGGCATAATTGTCTGTTAACAGCCATGTGCCTATTGCAGCATTGATTTTTCCGATGCCGCATTGCATTGCATATACTTCGTGATTGCCAATTTCTCCGCTATAAATTTGCAAGCCGCTACATTTGCATTCTTTTTTATTCGAAATGATGTGTTGGAGCAGCTGCAGTTCTTTGCCCATGGCAACGATAATTCCGATTCGCATAATAATTTTTTTGCAAAGTTATTTATTTCGATTAAGTAAATCAACCCTTGGCAATGAAGGAGCAGCTGAGGTCCTGGATGTTCTCGGCAATGCAAATTGGGCAAGTTCTTTGCAATCCGTTTGGCTTTAACTATATTTGGATAATATAGGATGCGTCTCGGCAGAACAAATTCAAGCGAGCGTGATTGTTCTGCGCTCGACTTTCGCTATATTTGGATAATATAGGATGCGTCTCAGCAAAACAATTTCAAGCAAGCTTGATTGTTCTGCTCTCGACTTTCACTATATTTGTATATATAAATCAATAAAACATGCAGATAAAGATAGAAGACATAATAACAGAAGGCGCTCCCGATTTGCAAATCGGGCTTATTCGCGCAGAAGTGGAAAATTCTGAAACAAGCGATGACCTTTGGAAAGAAATAGAGGATATGTCGCTTCGTATACGAAATAGTTATGAATTGTCGTGGATAAACAAGCGTCCTGCAATTGTAGCGACAAGAAGTTTGTATAAGAAAATGGGAAAAGATCCCAACCGTTATCGCGTATCGAGCGAAGCGCTTTGCAGGAGGGTTGTAAAAGGAATGGACATTTATCGAATAAACACGCTTGTGGATTTAATCAATTTAGTGTCGATGGGAAGCGGATATTCAATTGGCGGTTTTGATGCCGATAAAATAGTAGGGGATACCGTGACATTAGGCGTAGGGAAGCATGGAGAATTGTTTGAAGGCATAGGCAGGGGAGTGCTGAATATTGAAGGATTGCCTGTTTATCGCGATGCAATAGGGGCGATAGGTTCTCCAACCAGCGACGAAGAACGAACAAAACTTACATTGGAAACGCGCAGATTGCACATGCAGATCAATGCATTCGGGGAAGAAATGGCGCTTCAAGATACAATGGAATGGTCTGTTCGGTTATTGGAAAAATATGCATCAGCAAGAAATATTGAAACACATATATTTAGGCCATGAAAATTTTGAAATTGCAGGAACGCAATCCTAACGAACGATATATCGCCATGGCTGCGGATGCGCTAAGAAATGGCGATATCATAATTTATCCGACAGACACGTTGTATGCAGTGGGCTGCGATGCGTTGAACAATAGCGCAATATTAAAAGTATGCAAGCGTAAGAATATTAATCCGGAGAAAACGCATTTGTCTATTGTGTGTGATAGCATATCCATGGCGTCGGAGTATGCAAGATTTAATGATCAGCAGTTTAAAATGCTTCGACGTAATCTTCCGGGACCATTCACATTTGTATTTCCTTCTTCTTTATCGTTGCCAAAGGTGTTTAAAGGTCGGAAAACTGTCGGCATACGCATTCCGGACAATCAAATCGCCATATCGCTTGTACGGGAGTTGGGTAGACCGATTCTTTCTACCACCATAGAATATGCAGATGAAGATTATGCCGTAAATCCGGACTTAATTGCCGAAACCTACGCCGAAACTGCAATATATTTGCTCGATGGCGGAGAAGGCAGCATTGTTCCTTCGACGGTTGTCGATTGCACCGACGATACTCCGAAAATCCTTAGGGAAGGGAAAGGCGAGCTTCAATATTGAAAAAAAAGAAAGTGATTATATGCTACGGCGAGGAGAATTTCTTTTTCCTCGCTTTTTTTGTGCTACGTCTCTTTATTTCAAATGAAGGGAAGAAATAGGATTAATTTTACGGCAAAGAGAAATGGTTATGTGTGAATTGGTCAATAGGTGATCATGTAGTTCGTAAATGTAAATTTACAAGTGCAAAAATTTAATTTTGGACGTTGTAGAGCGGATAGTTTTAAGTATGACTATTCTAAGTTTACAATGATAAAACCATGCACATTTGCAACGATAAATAAGAATTAACATTTAAAGTAACTACAATGAAATCAGATGGCATAAGTGTATATATTGCAATTCTCAGTTTAATAATAGCAGGAGATTTAGTATACTTAGATTTATTGTGTAGATTTGTATGTGTAATATGTTAAATGATAAATAATAACGTATATATACTAAAACAAACAGTTTAAGCTCTAATACTAGTCGCTTGTTAGTTGTATTTGCAACTGTGAATTGTCTGATGCAAATTATATGAATTTTGTAAATTTTGTTTCGTGAGCAGATTTGTTTATCTTTGTAAATAAAAAATTGAAGCTATGGGTGATGAAAAATGCGAATTGGTGGAACGTTTGGCGGAATACTTAGAGCGCAAAGGAATTAGCAGGTCGCAATTTGCAGATCGTTGCAATATTCCGCGTCCTACGGTTAGCCAAATGTTGAGCGGACGTAATAAAAAGATAGGACATGAGATATTGATAGCTATCCACAATGCGTTTCCTGATTTGTCAATGCAATGGCTTGTATTTGGCGAAGGGAATTATTCGACAGAAAACAAGTCTACGACATCGCTTGAGAATGCGTTATTTGCAAACGAATCGGATAATCAATCGGAATATTCAATTGTCAAGCCCTTTCAGCAATCGTCAAAAGAAATCACAAAGATTGTCGTATTTTTCTCAGACAATAGTTTTGCTGAATATTGTTTGAAAAAATAAACATCACTCACTTCCGAGTATTTAGTCGACAATTTACCACATTAAGCATATTGGTTTGTGTGCTTATTTGGGCTCAAACAAACACAAGAGGATCTATAGCAGACTTGAAATTGTTGTTCGTAAAATCGTCAGCTCTCAGTTCCTATGGCAACCATTATCGGCATCTTGCAAGCATTGACGGCTTAATAATTATGAAAAAGTGTCGAGTTTATCGTATTGATAATGATGTGTGCGGAAAGAATGGCAACCCATTGGCATAAACCGAATTGGACAAGGACGTGTGTGGTTGAAGAATATTAAGCGAATTCGAAGCTAAAAAGATGCTGCGCAAGAATTCTGAAATACTTGAAATGAATCGAGGCAACACTAAATAGGTTTTTTATTTATTGAGACAACTCTTATCAGGAATATCACAATCTGACGGTCAACCTAAATTAGGAAACCATAGAAATACTCAAAGATTGGAAAAATTAGAATCGCTTGATGAAATAAATGATAAGATTCAAAAAGAGACGGGGAAAGGCGACGCTATTTTTGGAAAGAATACACGCCTCACCTTGGCTTTTCAAAAGTAACATAACTGGCATTATGTTAAATAGGATTTTATGTAATAATCTGATATATAGTTCTATGATATTCTGATATTGTTGCAATTGAGAGATGCTGTAATATTATCTTTTATGGTATCTCGTGAGCAAGAATTGCGAAATGTACTATTATATATTTTCTATGATATATGATATTTTGGTGTGTGGTAGTTGCATGATATTAACTGTATACTGGTAAGGTATTCTAATACGCTGTGGACATTATTCTATTTTTCTAATATACATTACATTTTCAATGTGCAGCGATACAATATTCATTATGTAGCGATATGCTAATATGGTAATGAATATTCAACTCATTAAATTTTAATGAAATCTGATAATATCTTGCCTTTTCGATTTCTTACGATTTGTTCGTTTTGATAAAAGTAATTGGAATAAAGAGCATTTAGATGCCATTTTAGGATGGCTCTTCCCTATTGCTGTTGTGGTAGGGATAAGTGATTGATACTTAATCGATTGTATTGATTGTTGTTTTTCTGATTTGGAAATAATTTTGAGACTATTTATCGTTGTCTTTTAATGTATTTGCAATACCTTACACATGAATGTTTACGGTAAATTGTTGATTTTGCGAACCTCGCTACGATACATAGATGTTTAGTCGCTCGAGATAAGTGCGGTGTGAAGAGGTTATTCTTTAAGATATTTGTATGCTTCGATATATTTGTTCAATCTTGCCAAATCCTTTTCAGTGACTTGCGGCAGTCGAGAAATATCCATATTGTCTTCTAAGTCATGTATTTTTACTTGCTTGCCGATTGTGTTTTTCCTACATCGTTTGATAAAGTCACTGTAACTTTCGTTTTTATTTCGAGTAACAGATAGGATTGCATCGATTATTTTGCAAGGAAATCCTTCTGACAGTAAAAAATCAGTTGTAATGTGTGTATCTTCTATGGTGTCATGAAGTAATGCAACTATCTTTTCTTCGTTGGTAACGCATTTACACGATACCCGTATTGGATGGAAGACGTAAGGCACACCAGCTTTGTCTGTTTGCCCTGCATGAGCTTTTGTAGCTATGAGTAATGCTTTTTCAAGTAAAGTATTCATAATTTATGATTATATTTTGAATGGGATATGGGTAACATGCCTCTGTAAATGGGAAACGATAAATATGGTTGTTCTGTTAAGAAATTGATGGACAAAAAAGGACACATCTTTTTTATGACGTGCCCTTTGTCGTATAAATATTGGTTGTTATCGGTGCATGTATTTGGTTACGTTGTTTTCGGAGCAGATGATGTAGACGCCCATTGGCGCAGAAACGCGAACACTCCCCTTCCCTGTGGCTATTTTTACTCCGGAAATGGAATATATGGCAATTTCGCTATCTGCGGCGGTTGCGATTAATTCGCCATTATTCGAGTGGATTTGCAATGTTTTTGCCGATTCCATGGCAACTCCGGAAGGAATGCCCTCGGATTCAATAAATTCGATGGCTTCCAATTCTGTTTTCCATGCTTCCTCGTATAGTGCTTTGGTGCCAGCCGGAATATATACTTTGATCAATCCGTTTCTTGTTATATTCGGTGTGTTTAATGTGTTTGAATCAAGTTCCGGGGGCGTGGTTGCATTGATTGATATGCTTTGAAGACACGTAGCATCAAATGCTTGATATTGGATATGTTTTATTTTGCTTCCAAAAGATACGCTTTTCAAAGACGTGCAATTGCAGCATGCAAATTCATTCAGCGTTTCCAATCCTTCAGGGAAGTTTATTTCTTCCAATGATATGCAGCCTAAGAAAGTATCAGGTGCAATTTCTTTCAAATCTTGCGGCAATCGGATGACTTCCAATGTTTTCATCTGAGCAAAAGCATGATAGCCTATTGTCGTCACTGTTTCCGGAATTGTCAGTGTTAGAATGTCACCATCAGGATAGTCGCCATATTCGCTGAAAAAAGCGTTTGCGCCAATTGCTGTAATGGTGTATGTCGTGCCCCCGTATTCAAATGTTTCCGGAATGACAACATTTTCATAGTGATGCGGACCGTCATACCAATTTTGAAATAGCGTAAGCGTTGCCGTTTCCCAAAAACTGTCGATTTCGAAATGAGATTCGTTTAGGATGTCATCCTTGTCGGGGTTGTAGTATTCTATTGTTTCTCCATTTGCCGGCATGATACACAATGCGGCTGCGAACAGCATTGCTGCCAATTTAGGTCTTTTTAGGTTTGTCATTTTTTATTTTATTTTTGTTATTTAATTCGTTGTATTTCAAGCATCCACAGCTATATGGACATGAAGAACAACCTGCGTTCCTTTTTTTACTCTTTTTTAAGTTGCGAACAACAATTATGACTATCGCTATAAAGACGATAGCAATAACTGCATATTGTATTTGTTCACCGGTCATGACCATTGCTTAATACGTTAATCAAAGATACGGCAAAGTTGTCAATATTTCCAAATGAAGCGAATTTATTTTTTCAAATTCTGCAATTTTTCAAATTCGAGTTCGAAATTAGGCGTAAAAAATCCTGTTTTTAAGCGTGTGGAAATTTCGTGGCGCGAGAAAAACCGACCTTCTGATATTTCAGCAGGGTCGGTTTTGATTGCCGACGGATCTGCAACGCAGCGAAATGTATGAACCAATTCTCGCTCAATCGCGCTTTCAAACAAGTAGGTATAGAGCCATTCGAAATTGATATCGACAAGTCCCAATTCTTCGCTTGCTTCCCTTTTTAACGCATCGTGAATCGATTCTCCGAAATCAACATGTCCGCCTACCGAAGTATCCCATCGTCCGGGTTGCACATCTTTTGTTTCAGCCCGATGTTGCAGGAATAATTCCCCTGATGCGTTGAAAACGTGCAAATGCACAACCGGATGCAAAGGACGGTCGCCGCTTGCAGAATGGCATTCTGCCCTTGTCGCAGAGCCGATGACGTTTCCGGATTTGTCGACTATTGGGAGCAATTCTCTTTTGTTATTGTTTGGCATCTCGATTTGGATATTTCTTTTGGATTAGTTTATAGAGGCGTGTTGGCGTCAAAGAGTCGGATGCTTCCGCAAATGGAAGGCGAAACGTGCATCCGGTGCTGTAATTGCTACAACCATAAGCCGTTTTTCCTTTGATGATGTGTCCTTTGTGGCAAATCGGGCATGGGATTTGCGCTATGTCCTTTATTGACGTTTTTTTCTTTTTGGGGGCTGTTTTGTCGGCAGTTGCAGGCGACGTTTCTGTCGTGATTTTATACCCGCTGTTGTCGCTTAACACGTCGATGACAATTTGCCCTATCAATTCTTTCAATTCGTTGATAAACTGCGCTGCTTCATATTCTTTGCGTTCGATTTTTCGAAGCTTGTTTTCCCAAATGCCAGTCAATTTTGCCGATTTGAGCAAGTCGATTTTGATTGTGTCGATCAAGGCAATTCCGGCAGCGGTGGCTTTCAGGCTTTTTCGCTCTTTCTGGATGTATTTGCGTTTGAACAATGTTTCAATGATTGCCGCACGCGTGGAGGGCCGCCCTATTCCGTTTTCTTTTAAGGCTTCGCGCAAATTCTCGTCGTCGACAAATCGTCCGGCTGTTTCCATCGCTCTTAACAGCGTGCCTTCTGTGTATGGTTTTGGCGGTTGTGTCGTTTTTTTGACAACAGAGGGAGAATGCGGCCCGCTCTCCCCTTCCTTGAAATCGGGAAGAATGCAATCGTCGGCTTCCGATTCGTCGTTTTTTTCGTTTTGTTGCGTTTTGTTCGATTTGTACACTTCTCTCCATCCTTCTGCGACAATGTGTTTCCCGACGGCTTTAAATTCGCAATTGCCCGATTTTCCCATTACGGTTGTTTGATCGAATTCGCAATCCGGATAGAATGCAGCGATGAATCGGCGAGCAACCATGTCATATACTTTTTTTTCTTCTATCGAAAGATATGAAGCAGGGGGCATATTGGTAGGGATAATCGCATGGTGGTCCGTCACTTTTGTATTGTCGAATATTTTCTTTGACTTTGGAATTTTTTTATCAAGCAAAGTCGCAGTCAAAGATGCATATGGGCGGAGCGCCTCTAAAATGGCAGGGATTTTCGGGTACATGTCGTCGCTCAGATAGGTGGTGTCGACACGTGGATAAGTCGTGAATTTCTTTTCATACAGCGATTGTATGAGCCGCAATGTTTCATCGGCAGAAAATCCATATTTCTTATTGCATTCGACTTGCAAGGAAGTCAAGTCAAACAAGCGCGGCGCTGATTCCTTCCCTCTTTTTGTTTTGCAATCGACAATGGAAAATGGCAATGTCGAAATTTCATTTAATGCTTGTTGCGCTTTTTCTTCCGATTCGAAACGTCCTTTGGCCAAATTGAAAACGACATCGCGATAAACGGTTTTCAGTTCCCAATAATCTTCTGCTTTAAAATTGTCGATCTCTTTTTGCCGCGTGACAATCAAAGCAAGCGTAGGCGTCTGCACGCGTCCGACGGATAAGATGTTGCGGTTTTGGCCATATTTCAAAGTAAATAGCCGCGTAGCATTGATGCCTAAGACCCAATCGCCAATAGCGCGCGACAATCCGGCGAAATACAGGCTGTCGAAATCGCTTTGCGGCCGCAATTCAGAGAATCCCTTGCGGATGCTTTCGTCGGTGAGCGAAGATATCCATAATCGTTTGACTGGCTTTTTGCAATCTGCTTTTTGCATGACCCATCGTTGAATCAATTCGCCTTCCTGCCCTGCATCGCCGCAATTCACGATTTCGTCGGCTTCTTCAAATAAAGTCTTGATGACTTTGAATTGCTTTTCAATTCCTTTGTCGGCAATCAGTTTGATGCCAAATTTCGGAGGAATCATAGGCAATGCACCGAGGCTCCATGCTTTCCAACGGTCGGTATAGTCTTGCGGCTCTTTCAAGGAACACAAATGTCCGAAAGTCCATGTGATTTTATAGCCATTGCCTTCAAAAAATCCGTCACGGCGCGTTGTTGCACCTAAAATAGCTGCAATGTCTTTTGCCACGCTTGGTTTTTCTGTTATGCAAACAATCATTTTCGATTTTTTTCCAAAGCTTTTGCTTCATTCCAAAGCGCGTCCATTTCGGAAAGCGACATTTCTTTAAGTTTTTTTCCTTTCAATTCGGATTGAGTTTCGATATAATTGAAACGGTGAATGAATTTTCGGTTGGTTTGTTCCAAAGCATTGTCGATGTTCACCTTGTAAAGTCGAGCCGCATTGATGAGGCTGAACAAGAAGTCGCCAAACTCGGATTCAAGCTTTTCGGCATTGCCATTTGTCATTTCGGCTTGCACCTCGGTGAGTTCTTCTTTCACTTTCGTCCACACGTCTTCTTTCTTTTCCCAATCGAAACCGTAGTTTGCCGCTTTTTCTTGAATGCGTTCTGCTTTGATCAGTGAAGGCAAAGCAGCGGGCACTCCATCCAACACCCGTTTGTTGCCTCCTTTTTCTTTCAATTTAAGTTGTTCCCAATTTTGTTCCACTTGTGCGGATGTCTCCGCATGTCCGGAGCCGAACACATGGGGATGGCGATAAATCAATTTGTTGCGGAGCGCGTCGCATACATCAGCGATGTCGAATTTGTTTTTTTCGTCGGCTATTTTTGCATAAAAGATAATATGAAGCAACACATCGCCAAGCTCTTTCTTAATGTTCTCGGAGTTGTCGTCAAGCAATGCTTGGCTTAGTTCATATACTTCTTCTATTGTATTGCACCGCAAGCTTTCATTGGTTTGTTTTTTATCCCACGGGCATTTTTCTCGCAATTCGTCGAGCACATCGAGCAGTTTCCCGAATGCTTCTAACTTAGATTCTCTTGAATTACTCATTTGTCAGCATAGTTTTTAAGTCCGACGTTAAGGAATTTGGCAAATTTGTTGATGTCCTCATCGTAATACACCGGTCCGGAAAGCAAGTTCCCATCATTGTCCAACACAACGTAATATGGTTGCGAATTGGCTTTGAATTTGTATTGTTGCAAATAACTCCACAAGTCGCCATAGGTTCGCAATTTCACATTTTCTCCATTTTCGTTGAGCTCGATGATTTCCGGCAATTCTTTCTTATCGTCGGTCATTAATGTAATCATTACGAAATTGTCTTCTATCAATTGTCGGATTTTTTCATTTTCAAAAACAGATGCCTCCATTTTCCGGCAATTGACACATCCATATCCCGAAAAGTCGAGAAATACCGGTTTCCCCATTTCTTTGGCTGCATTCATGCCTTCATCGAAATTGTCGTATTTTACAAATTTGCCGGATTCATACAATGAGAAATCTTGTGTCGACAATGGAGGCGTGAAAGCGCTAACGCTTTTTAGGGGCGCGCCCCATAATCCGGGAAGCAAATATGCTGCAAACGACAAAGAAATAATTGCCAAAATCAAGCGGAATGCACCTATCGATTCTTTCTTGGAATCGCCTTCAAATCGAATTATTTTCAATAGATACAAGCCGAGCAAGGCAAATATTATTATCCATAAGGAAATAAACACTTCACGGTCTAAAATTCGCCAGCCGTAGGCCAAGTCGGCAACCGATAAGAATTTCAAGGACAATGCCAATTCTATAAAGCCGAGCACTACTTTTACGGTGTTCAACCAACCGCCGGATTTGGGCAGCCCTTTCAACCACGACGGGAAAACGGCAAAGAAAGCGAAAGGTATAGCCAATGCCAATGCGAATCCGGCCATGCCGACAGCCGGTCCCGTCAGATTGCCCAAAGTGACGGCTTCGACCAACAAAGTTCCGATTATCGGGCCGGTGCAAGAGAATGACACCAATGCCAACGTGAATGCCATGAAAAAGATGCTTATCAATCCTGTTGTTTTTCCTGCTTTTGAATCAATTGCGTTGGTCCATTTGCTTGGCAATGTGATTTCAAATGCTCCAAAAAATGAGATGGCAAAAAATACAAGAAGCAAGAAAAAGAAGATATTGAAAATGGCATTTGTCGACATTTCGTTCAATTTGCTCGGTCCAAATGCAATTGTTATCAACAAGCCCAAAAGCAGATATATCACCACAATCGACAAACCGTACACCGCGGCTTGGCTGATTGCTTTTTTGCGGTTGTTGTTTTTCTTTAAGAAAAAGCTGACTGTCAGAGGAATCATAGGCCAAACACAAGGAGTGAGGAGTGCCAGCAAGCCTCCTAAAAAACCTCCGATGAAAATATAAAGAAGAGAATGGTCGGCAGTGGCACTATTATTGGCAACGACCGGTTTCCAAAAGTCGGTTTTTTCCAATTTAGCCGATGGAAATGGAGTTGCAGGCTTGATTGTCGCTACGGTAGCAGGGACAGTATCGACTGTTTCTTTTTTTTCTGCGATATGTGAAAATTTGAATTCTTTTTTATTGCGTTGGCATGTTTGGTCGTTGCATACTTGCCCGACAATGGCGCCTTCCAAGTTGTAATCGTCGAGGTTGAGCAATTTTATTTTTTGTTGAAAAGACACGGAGCCTTCCCAACAACCCAGCATCAAATGAAAAAACATGTCGAAATTCTCTTCTGCCGGACGATTGGGATGCAAATCGCCGATAATTTCGACGTTTCTCAACCGGCTTTCATCCCACGTTATTGAAGTCGGAATCGGGCCGCCCTCAGGCAATTGAGTGGCATAAAGATGCCATCCCCTTTCTATTTGGGCATCAATGATAATTGTTCCCTCTGCCCCATCGGATTCAAACCGGACGTTCCATGTCAGTGGTTGTAAAATTTGTCCGAACGACACGTTGATGCCGCAAATCAACAAAAAAGCAATAAGATGCAAACGAAAATATTTCATGTCGCAATATCCCTTTAAAACATTTAGAAAATAGAACCACAAAAATAATGAAAGTTGTGCGCAATGCAAACATGGCTGCGCACAAGTATTGGCAAATACTTGCAAGAATGAAACAAAACGGCATTGAAAAAAATGAAAAAACGGCGTGTAATCCATGTTATTTGCTAATTTTGCAGAAAAAGAGAAAAATTATGATTTTATCAATGACCGGATACGGGAAATATTCCGTCGAAGAAAATGGCGAGAAAATTACCGTAGAAATCAAATCGCTAAACAGCAAGCAATTGGATTTGTCGATGCGGCTTCCCGCTCAATTCAGGGAATATGAATTGGCAATACGCGCATTGGTTGCGCAAAGATTGGAACGCGGCAAAGTGGAAGTGGTTGCAACGATGGAATCCATTGAGGCAAATGCGCAAACATCAATTAATTTGCCGGTTGCTTTAAAATATAAAGCCGAAATAGAGTCGATGGCATCTGCGTTGTCAATACAAATTCCGGAAAACATGACGGAAATCTTGTTGCGCATGCCCGAAGTTTTGAAGCCTGCGATGGCTGATATCGACGATTCGGAAAAAGCTTTGTTGCGTTCGGCTTTGGACGAAGCAATCGACCGGCTTGTCGAATTTCGCACCCAAGAAGGAAACCGCTTGGAGAAGTTTTTCGTGGAGAAAATCGCTGCGATTCAACAATTGTTGAATGAAGTGCCTCAATATGAAGCCGAACGAATAGAAAAAATCAAGAAACGCATTCAGGAGGCATTGGAAAAATTGGGCGAAATAGACTTCGACAAGAATCGATTTGAACAAGAATTGATTTTCTATATTGAGAAATTGGATATTGCCGAGGAAAAACTGCGGTTGCAAAACCACCTTGATTATTTTCTTTCCACAATGGAAAAAGATCCGGGGCAAGGGAAAAAATTGGGCTTCATCGCGCAAGAAATGGGACGAGAGATCAACACGCTCGGCTCGAAAGCCAATCATGCAGAATTGCAAAGGATTGTGGTGAGAATGAAAGACCATTTGGAACAAATGAAAGAACAGATATTAAATGTAATGTAAGCATTATGGAATCTTCCGGTAAAATCATCATTGTATCAGCACCTTCCGGAACGGGGAAATCCACGATTATCGGACGGCTCATGCAGAATGAAGAATTAAAATTGAAATTCTCGGTTTCTGCAACCAATCGGCCTCCGCGGCCGGAAGAGAAAGACGGAGTGAATTATTATTTTCTCACGACGGAAGAATTTCAGAAAGCAGTGGCAGAAGGAAAGTTTGCTGAATACGAAGAAGTGTATTCCGGCCGATATTACGGCACACTCAAATCGGAGATAGAAACCGTTTTGAAGCAAGGATATAATTTGATTATGGATATTGATGTCAAAGGCGGGCTCAACGTGAAGCGCCAATATCCCGAAGCGTTGTCGGTTTTTATCAAACCGCCGTCCATTGAAATTCTACGGGAACGGTTGATCAAGCGCGGGACAGACGATATGGATACAATCAATCAACGTGTGGCAAAGGCCGATTTTGAATTGTCGTATGCCTCGAAATACGATAAATGCATAGTCAACAACAATTTGGACGATGCCGTAGTCGAAATCACTCGTTTAATTCATGATTTTATTTCTTAACAATGAATATTGGAGTATTTGGAGGATCGTTCAACCCGATACATGAGGGTCATTGCATGGTGGCAAGTTATATTGCCCAATACTCCCCCATTGTCGATGAAGTTTGGCTGTTGGTCACTCCGGTTAATCCAATTAAAAACATTGTCGGAGAAAGTTATGATTGCCATAGGGTTGAAATGGCGAAATTGGCGGTAGAGGGTGTTCCATTTTTGAAAGTATGCGACATCGAATTTTCTCTTTCGGCTCCTTTTTATACCATTCGCACCTTGGATGCTTTGCAAGAACAATATCCCGAACATCGGTTTCGGCTCATCATCGGAAGCGATAATTGGTTGTGTTTTGACAGGTGGAAGGATTCCGAACGGATAATCAGCGACTATGGCGTGATAGTCTACCCTCGCCCGAATTTTCCATGCGACGAAAGGGCTTCGCATGCGAATGTCGAATTTGTCGATGCTCCTCAAATAGACATATCGTCGACATTTGTCAGAAATGGTTTGAGGGAAGGCAAAGACATGTCATTTTTTTTACCGGACAAAGTGGAAAAATACATAAAGAACAACAATCTCTATTCTCTATAACCAATGGCAAAGATTAGCAATAACAGTATTATGTTTATCGGGCTTGCAAATGAATATTGCAATTTGCTGGAAAGTTCGGATGGCATGGAAAAATCTGAATTAATCGACAAGTTGTTGAAGCTGCTGCCCCGTTTGTATATATCGATTTCAGATTTTGACACGACAGAATCGGAAAATGAAATTATGATAGATGCATACCTCGAAGAGCCTTACTACGACAGTATTCGTCGCCGAATAGAAGCGGTTATCGGAGAAGACGATACATTCCTTGAAGCTTTTGAGGAGGATATGAAATATTCAGACTCGCCGGTGGCCGTCAGCGTATCCGAATACCTGTCTGATATTTTTCAATATTTGTATGATTTTATCCATGCCGTCAAAGATGCGACCGACGAGCATCTCAATGATTGCATGAGCTTGTGCAAAGAAAATTTTGAATTGTATTGGGGACAAGCGTTGTGCAACGTGTTGCGAGCCTTGCATCGGATAAAATATAACAGTAATTCATTGTAATAATTTTGAACATGGAGAAATACGACGCACTGTCTTTATTGGATTTTTTAAATGAGAGCCCATGTAATTTCCGGGCAGTCGATACGATATGTCGGGAGTTGGCAGCAAATGGCTTTCAAGAATTGAACCTGTCGGACAAATGGGAATTGACGAAAGGCGGCAAATATTTTGCAACAAAAAACGGATCTGCTGTTTTTGCTTTTGTCGTAGGAGAATCTCCAATATCGGAGTCAGGGTTTAATATTATAGCAGCGCATAGCGACTCTCCGTGTTTCCGAATCAAGCCGCATCCGGAAATGCCGGGACATGGCGTGGTGCGATTGAATACAGAAGTCTATGGCGGTCCAATTTTGTACACATGGTTTGATCGGCCGCTTTCCGTGGCCGGACGCGTCATGCTCAAAAACCATCGGAATCCGATGCAACCTATTGTACGATTGGTCGATTTTAAAGAACCGATGGTAATTATTCCGCATTTGCCAATTCACTTTAACCGTAATGTCAATGACGGCAATTCGCTATCGAAGCAGAAAGACATGCTGCCCGTGGCCGGAATAATCAACGAGGCTGTCGGGCAAGGCGGTTTATTGATGGAAAAGCTTCAATCTTATTTGCATCTTGATTCGCAAGACGACATACTCGATTTCGATTTGTTTCTCTACAATGCCCAAAAGGCAGAACTCGTCGGATTTGAGAAAGAATTTGTTTGTTCCGGAAGAATTGACGATTTGGGCATGGCGCATGCCGCAATGTGCGCGTTGCTCGAAAGTTCGAATCCAAAAGTGACGAAAGTGATGGCTGTTTTCGATAATGAAGAAACAGGCAGCGGCACAAAACAAGGTGCAGCCTCCCCTGTTTTTGCCAATATATTGCGGCGAATTTGTTTGAGTTTTGGACAGACGGAAGAAGATTTTTATCGCTCCATTGCGAATACTTTTATGATTTCTGCTGATAATGCTCACGCTGTGCATCCAAATTATCCGGAAAAATACGATCCGACAAACCATCCTGTGATTGGAGGCGGACCGGTGATCAAGATTAATGCGAATTGCAAATATATGACAGATGGCTATTCGTCATCGGTATTTATGGAATTATGCAGAAAAGCAGGTGTTCCTTGCCAATTTTTTGTGAATCATTCCGATATAGCCGGAGGATCGACATTGGGCAATATATTGACTTCGCAAATCGACATTAACGGTGTCGACATGGGCAATCCGATTTGGGCAATGCATTCAGCTTTGGAAACGGCGTCGATAAAAGACCAAGAATATACGATAAAAGCATTTACGGAATTTTTTAATACGGCGCTTCATTGATTCGTTTATTTAAATTTATGCAGCCATGATATGATAGAAAATGCTGATATTTTCAATCTTGAAAAGCCACAACCTGCTCCAATGCAAGGCGGATTGATATTGTCGGAACCTTTTTTGGCCGACATGCATTTCCATCAGGCATGCATTTGCCTTGTCAAATACGGATGTGATAAACGGCCGCTTGGGCTTGTTTTGAACAAAGAATTGACCATTTCCTTAAACGACATTGTTGCTGAAATCAAAACTGATCGCTCAATACCCTTATTTTGCGGAGGACCTGTCGCAGTCGATCATTTGCTGTTTATCCATGATTTGGGATTTTCGATTC
The DNA here is from genome assembly GCA_900541555.1 of uncultured Porphyromonadaceae bacterium. Lineage (GTDB taxonomy): Bacteria > Bacteroidota > Bacteroidia > Bacteroidales > Muribaculaceae > Limisoma > Limisoma intestinavium. The sequence goes on from UQKE01000002.1 coordinate 76,010, forward strand.
CCAACGCAGAGCAAATATGTGACAATCTTTATTTTAATGGAGATTTTCAAAGCATCATAGAATATATCAATGCGGGCAATCCTGTCGACGGGCATGTGAAATTTTTTCTCGGATACAGTGGTTGGGAAACGGAGCAAATGGAAGAAGAATTGGGAAACCATGTGTGGGCCGTGTGCAACAATGCGCCTCGAGAGTCTTATCTGAATTTAAATGTAGATGGATATTGGAGGGAATGCGTGCGATTGCTTGGCAACGATTATAGGAATTGGCTGCTTTGTCCTGAAATGCCTATTTTGAATTGATGTTTTCCACAAGAGCTTGCCATAGATTGTCGTTTGGCACGGGAGCGGAAACATCTATTGTGTCGCCCGATACAGGATGCGTGAACTTGATGCGGTGTGATTGCAGTGAAATGCCTTTATCCGGATTGCTGCGACGGTCTCCATATTTCAAGTCGCCTCGGATCGGGCAGCCCATGGCTGCCAATTGCACGCGTATTTGATGTTTTCTTCCGGTGTGCAATCGAATCTCCAACAAATAGTAATAGTCGGTATGCGATAGAACTTTGTAGTCCAGCACAGCGCGTGCCGCCCCTTCGCGTGGCATTTTGCTTGCATAGGATTTGTTGTTGCGTTCTACCGTTGATATATAATCAATTAAAGTGTCTTCCTTTTTAGGCGGTTGAAACCGTGTGATCGCCCAATACACTTTTTCGACTTCTCTATTTTGAAACATCCGGTTCATGCGGGAAAGAGCCTTGCTGGTTTTGGCAAAAACCACCAATCCACTTACCGGCCTGTCGAGACGATGTATCACTCCGCAGAATACATTTCCCGGTTTCCGGTATTTTTCTTTCAAGTAGTTTTTGATTAAGTCGGACAAAGGCGTGTCGCCGGTCTTGTCGCCTTGCACGATTTCTCCCGCAGCTTTGTTGACAATGATCAGATGGTTGTCTTCGTAGACGATTTCCATTTAGACGTCGTGTTTGGCTAATTCCCCATTTCGGAAATAAATTTCACTCGAACAAGGCGAATTTCGTCCTCGGTGTAATCGCCGCCAAGTTCTTGGATTGCTGTTTCAAGGTCGTCGCTTTCGCTTTCTTTGAAATAGTCGAAAATATCATCCAAATGGTCTTCGTCCATCACCTCGTTTAAAAAATAATCTATATTGATTTTTGTTCCCGAGTAGACAATGGCCTCTATTTCGTCGAGCAGTTCCCCGAATTCCAATCCTTTTGATTCAGCAAGCTCGTCGAGCGCAATCTTTCTGTCAATGCCTTGTATGATTGAGATTTTCAATTTGCTTTTGTTGGCAACTGTTCGAACACGAAGATCTTCCGGACGTTCGATTTCGTTTTCTTCCACATGAGTTTTTATCACTTTGATAAATTCCTCGCCATAACGTTTCGCTTTGCCTGCGCCTACGCCTTGTATCGTTTGAAGCTCTTCCAATGTAATTGGATATGTGGTTGCCATGCCTTCAAGTGATATGTCTTGGAATATGACGTATGGCGGCAATTCCAACTGTTTGGCTATCTTTTTCCTTAAATCTTTCAGTATTGAGTACAATTCAGGATCAACGGCGCTTGTCCCGCCACCTTTCAATGTGATGGAATCGTCATCGTCGCCCTCATATTCGCGATCTTCAACGATTTTGAAGGTTTTTGGATTTTTCAAGAAATTGTGCCCTATTTCAGTCACTTTCAACAGACCGTAATTTTCAATTTCTTTATCCAAGTACCCGGAGATTGTGGCTTGATAAATCACGGCACTCAAGAATTTCTCGGAAACCGACTTCATGCAACCAAAAGATTCAAGTTGGTCATGCTTGTATGCCTTTATCTTTTGAGATGATTCGCCTCGCAAGATGCTAATTATGTAATCGGATTTAAACTTCTCCTTTAATGCAAGGACAGTCTCAATGACGGCGCATAATTCTTCTTTTGCTTCAACTTTCTTTTTGGGGTTTAAGCAATTGTCGCAATTTCCGCAGTTGTCGTTTTTATACTCTTCTCCGAAATAGTATAATAATGTTTTCCTTCGGCATACTGAAGATTCGCAATAAGCGGCAGTTTCCAAAAGCAATTGTTTTCCGATTTCTTGTTCAGCAATCGGCTTCCCTTGCATGAATTTTTCCAATTTTTGCAAATCTTTGCTTGTATAGAACGCAATGCATTGCCCTTCTCCGCCATCGCGTCCTGCACGTCCCGTTTCTTGATAGTATCCTTCAAGGCTTTTGGGGACATCGTAGTGGATGACATACCTGACATCCGGCTTGTCTATTCCCATGCCAAATGCAATGGTGGCAACAATTACATCCACCTTTTCCATCAAAAAAGCATCTTGGTTCTGACTGCGTTGCGTGCTGTCCATGCCGGCGTGGTAAGGAAGCGCTTTTATGTCGTTTAGCACCAATGTTTCTGCCAGCTCTTCTACTTTTTTCCGGCTTAAACAATAGATGATGCCCGATTTGCCTTCTTGCGATTTGATGTAACGAATGATTTCTTTGTCGACATTTTTCGTTTTGGGGCGAATTTCATAATAAAGATTGGGGCGATTAAACGACGATTTGAAAACCTTGGCATTTTGCATTCCAAGGTTCTTTTGAATGTCGTGCTGAACTTTCGGCGTCGCGGTAGCGGTTAGCGCAATTACCGGATGAATCCCTATCGCATTGATAATTGGACGTATTCTGCGATATTCGGGACGGAAATCATGACCCCACTCGGATATGCAATGAGCTTCGTCGACCGCATAAAAAGAAATGGGAACTGTCGACAAAAAATCGATATTTTCCTCTTTGGTCAAAGATTCGGGAGCGACATATAGCAATTTGGTTTTTCCGCTGACAATATCGGCTTTGACTCGTTCGATTGATGCTTTATTCAAAGACGAGTTTAAAAAATGAGCAATGCCGTCGTCTTCTCCGAAATTGCGCATTGCGTCTACTTGGTTTTTCATCAATGCAATCAACGGAGAAATGACAATTGCCGTCCCTTCCATTAACAATGAAGGCAACTGATAGCACAGAGATTTGCCTCCTCCGGTGGGCATCAAGACGAACGTATCGTTGCCCGCTAAAAGATTCTTGATTATTTCTTCTTGGTCGCCTTTGAAGGTGTCGAATCCGAAATAATTTTTCAATTCTGTCCTTAAATCAGTTTTTGCTGTCATAGCCTTTTCTTGTTTTGAAATACAAATCGCATATAGACAAAGTTATAAATCAATTGGCAAAACGCAAAGGTTTATTTGAATTAATTTTAGTCGCGGAGCAAATCCATGTTGGCTTTTGCCAATTTTTCTTGCGCATAATCTTTGGTTACTGTGAATTTCTTTTTCTTGGTCGAAGGGGTTTCATACATGGCGTCTATTACAATTGTTTCCGTCAACGCTCGCAACCCTCGTGCTCCAAGTTTGTATTCAATGGATTTGTCGACAATCAAGTCTAACGCATCATCTGTAAAATCTAGTTCGACGCCATCCATGGCAAACAGTTTCTTATATTGTTTGATTATGGCGTTTTTAGGTTCGGTCAGGATGCGTTTCAGCGCGTTTCTGTCGAGCGGCTCTAAATTTGTCAAGATTGGCAATCGTCCGATTATTTCCGGAATTAAGCCAAAAGCCCTCAAGTCTTGCGGCGCGACATATTTGATGAGATTGTCCCGTTGGTGCTTTCTTGAAACATTGTCGGTGCCGAACCCTACGACGTAGGTGTTTAATCGTTGGGCTATTTTTCTCTCGATACCTTCGAATGCCCCTCCGCAAATGAAAAGAATATTTTTTGTGTCGACCGGTATCATTTTTTGTTCCGGATGTTTTCTGCCACCTGCCGGCGGCACATTGACAACCGAGCCTTCGAGCAGTTTCAACAATCCTTGTTGAACTCCTTCTCCGCTGACATCGCGTGTGATAGAAGGATTGTCGCCTTTTCTTGCTATTTTGTCGATTTCATCGATAAATACAATTCCTCGTTCAGCTTGTTTGACATCGTAGTCGCATGCTTGCAACAGCCGTACCAACAAGCTTTCGATGTCTTCTCCCACGTATCCGGCTTCCGTCAGCACGGTTGCATCCACGATGGCGAAAGGAACATTCAGCAAGCGTGCAATTGTCTTGGCCAGCAATGTTTTGCCAGTGCCGGTCGGCCCAACCATTATGATATTGCTTTTTTCTATTTCCACGCTGTCGTCGGTCGGTTGCAATAGTCGTTTGTAGTGGTTGTATACGGCCACTGCCAAATATTTTTTTGCTTGTGATTGCCCGATGACATATTCATCCAAATAGTCAACAATGTCTTTTGGCTTGGGGATGTCGGTCAGTTTGATATTATTGTTGGAAGAAGCCTTTTTGGCGTGATTCTCAAGATACGGTTGCAGCATGGAATATGCTTGTTCGACGCAATTGTCGCAAATGGCGCCATCTCCGTTCAAGGTCGGAATAAAAAATAAAGCATCTTCTTGCGATCGTCCGCAAAAACTGCAATGGTGGGTAGGGCCTCCGTTGTTTTTTCCTTTTGTCATTCTTTTGTCGTTTCTCGTTGCATTACGCTGTCAATCATTCCATATTCTTTGGCTTCTATGGCTGTCATCCAATAGTCGCGATCGCTGTCTTTTTCCACTTTTTTGTATGGGACACCTGAATGGTTGGAAATGATTGTGTACAATTCCTTTTTTAGTTTTTGTATTTCGCGTGCGGTGATTTCGATATCCGACGCTTGTCCTTGCGCGCCTCCCATCGGCTGATGAATCATCACTCGCGAATGGTTGAGGGCGAATCGCTTTCCTTTTTCTCCGGCAACAAGCAAAACGGCAGCCATGGATGCCGCAATGCCGGTACAAATTGTCGTAACGTCGCTGGATATGTATTGCATTGTGTCGTAAATGCCCAAACCTGCATAAACCGAACCGCCCGGAGAATTGATGTATATTTTGATGTCTTTTTCCGGATCGGAAGAATCTAAATACAATAATTGTGCTTGTATCACATTTGCCGTGTAGTCGTCAATTTGAGTTCCCAAAAATATGATTCGGTCCATCATTAATCGTGAGAACACGTCCATTTGCGCTACATTGAGTTGCCGCTCTTCAATGATGGTGGGAGAAATATAGCTGCTGGTTATTTTCATGTAATCGTCGACAGCATGCCCGTTAAATCCTAAATGCTTTACGGCAAAGTCTCTAAAATCATTTTTCATTTTGTTCACTTTTATATATTGAGTTCACAGAATCCATGCTTTCTTTGATACAAAAATAATCATTCTTGGCTGTCTTTAAAAGCAAATACTTGAAAAAACAACACTTCATTTCTTTTTTACGCATTGTTTCAAAACAAATTGAGCAAGCATGTTCGTTTTTCTGACAGCTCGCATTATCTTTGTAATTCTACTAATTTGAACGAGATGAGAATTTATTTTGGCATATTGTTCTTGGCGAGTTGCTTTTTAGCAAAGGGAGAATATGTGTATCGCGATTTTTTGACAGGATTTCAAGATATGTCGCAATATTGCTCGGCCGATGGCTATATACGCATGGACAATCAATCGGATTCTACCTTATTTGAATGTCAGGAGTATGATATTCGAAATAGGCATTTTGAATATACCGTATGGATGAACGACGGCGAAGAGCCATCGACCAAAAATCGTTTTTTGCAGTCATCCTGCCCTACCGCGTCTTTTGGGCTGGTGTGGAATTTTGTAGATGATAAAAACTATTATGCAGCATCTTTTTCCCGCATTGTAGAGAATAATTACGATGAAGTAGCAAGAAACCAATATTTTAAACTGGTTATTAAAAAGGTATCAAATGGGGAATGTTCGGTTTTAAGCGAAAAAGAAATAAAATCGGGCGTAACTCCCGATCCTTATGAATACAATGCTTTCAGAATTGAATATGATGGCCAGACCTTGTCTGTTTCAGTTGGCAATGCGACGTTGGGCACTGTTTATTCTTCAAGGATGGAATTGCCGGACACGTCTCAAATCGGATATTTTGCAGGGGAAGGATGCTCGTTGAAAGTCAAAAGAATTTGTTATGAGGACTCTCCTATTCCGCAATTGCTGTTTGCAACAAATTATTCCAAAGAGTGGCTTGACAAAAAGATGGCAGAAAGTTCCGATCCAATTGAAGGCTATTGGATATATTTGGATAGGAGTACAGATGATCGTTTTTTTGAGTTGGGTGGCAAATACACGATAGCAATCATTAAGGAAGATGCCGATTACAATGTGCTTTATGTCGATGGCGCAGAGCTATATTCCGGATATTGGATTCCATATATGAGCAAAGGCCGCCTTTCCGAAACGCCATTTGTGGGGCATTTCGATTTAGAATGGCATGATGCCATGAAAAACATAATTGACGATGAGACGTATGCCGTCTTGTCCGACTTCGTGCTGACGCTCCATTTCCCTATCCAAAAATCACAAGTCAGATTTAGAAAGTTGAATCCTTCTTATGATTCCCCGTTGGGCGACAATGCGAATCATTAAGGCGGCACTTATCGGATATTTGCAATGCTGATGATGTCGGCAAACACTCCGGCTGCTGTCACTTCTGCGCCGGCGCCATATCCCTTGATTTCCATTGGATAGTCTTTGTATCGATCGGTCGTGATTAGAATGACATTATTGCTGCTTTCCAATGCGTAAAACGGATTGGAGCGGTCAACTTCTTGAATGCCTACTTCCGCTTTGCCATTTTCTAATTTTGCGACAAAACGAAACCGTTTGTTTTCATGTTCGGCAGATTGCCGTTTTTTTTCGAACTCGTCGTCAAACGATTTGATGTTGGCAAAAAAGTCGGACAAACTTCCGTCCATTAAACTCTCCGGAATAATTGGGCGTTTTGCAACTTCTTCAACTTCAATTTTATATCCGGATTCCCTCGAAAGTATTACCAACTTGCGGATTACGTCTTTGCCGCTTAGGTCTTCCCGTGGATCGGGCTCGCTGTATCCGGCATCCATTGCCATGCGAATTGCTTGGCTTAGACGGATGTCTTTGCTTAAAATGTTGAATATGTAATTCAATGTGCCGGAAAGCACGGCTTCTATTTTTAAAATCCGGTCTCCTGAATTTATCAAGCTGTTGATGGTGTTGATGATTGGCAGTCCGGCCCCGACATTTGTCTCAAATAAGAATTTCACATCTTTTTTTCTTGCCACTTGTTTTAGGTTGGCATATTCAGAATAGGCCGAAGATGCTGCTATTTTGTTGGCAGCTACGATGTTGACATTGTGCGACAAGAGCGTTGCATAAAGGTCCGATATTTGGGGATTTGCCGTGCAATCGACAAATACAGAATTAAAGATGTTCATTTTAACCACTTCTTCGCAGATAATTTCCGGCGAAGTCGGTTTACCACATTCTGTCAATGATTTGTGGTAGTCGTTTATGTCAATTCCATTTCTGTCAAAGATGCACGAACGGGAATTGGAAATGCCGACCACGTTAAGGCGCAAAGCTTTGTCTTTCTTCAATTTTTCTTGTTGGCGCCTGATTTGTTCTATCAAATATCGCCCAACATGTCCTGTGCCGATGATGAATAAGTTCAATACTTGGCACTCTGATAAGAAAAAAGAGTCGTGGATGACGTTCAACGCTTTTCGTAGGCTTTTCCCGTCTACGACAAAGGAAATGTTCATTTCCGATGCGCCTTGCGCGCATGCTACGACGTTGATGCCATTTTTGCCTAACGTATTGAATAGTTTGCCGGCCACTCCGGGTGTATGCTTCATGTTCTCTCCGACTACTGCAACCGTGGCCAAGCCGGATTCTGCTTCAATGCTTGTTATTTCCCCGACCGACAATTCTTTGGCAAATTCATTTCGCAATACTTTTACTGCATTTGCTGCATCGCATTCTTTTACGGCAAATGTCGTATTGTGTTCCGATGATGATTGCGCTACCAAGAATACGCTGATTCCATTTTTTGCCAATGTGTTGAATATTCTGGAATTTACGCCTATCACTCCCACCATTCCTAAACCGGAAACTGTAACCAATGAAGTATCGTTGATTGATGATATTCCTTTGATTTCCCTTGTGTCTTGATCCGTAAAATCATCGGAGATCAATGTTCCGGGGGCTGTCGGGTTGAATGTGTTTTTAATTATAATGGGGATATTTTTGTGGTATACAGGATATATTGTCGGCGGATAGACCACTTTCGCTCCAAAGTTGCAAAGTTCCATGGCCTCTGCAAACGACAAATGGTCGATCACATAAGTTTTGCTGATTACACGAGGGTCTGCCGTCATAAACCCATCGACATCCGTCCATATTTCAAGCACTTGCGCATTTAAGCTTGCGGCAATGATGGCAGCCGTATAGTCGCTGCCTCCCCTGCCTAAATTCGTGATGTCGCCGCTTCCTTTGTCGGATGAGATGAAGCCGGGAACAATAGCTATTTTTTCAGTGAAGTTTGCAAAGGTTTGATGGATCAATTGCTCTGTCAATTCAAAATCGACGACATGTTTGCCGAATCGGCATTCAGTTTTAATAAAATCGCGCGAATCGAAAAGTGCTGCTTGTTCTATGACACGGCTGATGATGGCGGAAGAAAGCCGTTCTCCATAGCCGACGATTACATCCAAAGTGCGAGATGACAAATCCTTTATTAAGGCTACTCCTTTATAAATATTCCCTAATTCTTCCAGCAACGGAAGCATTGAGGAGAGCGTGTCGCTTTGTTTCGCCGGCGGAACAATGCTTTCGACCATCTTGATATGGCGATTTTTGATTTGCGCGAATTTTTCATGATAGTCAGCATTATTGGCCGCTAAATGCGCGGTGGAGATCAGCATGTCTGTCACTCCGCCTAATGCAGAGACAACAACGATTGCTTGATCCGTGATGTTGCTTACGATTTGTTTTACTTGTGTCAAACTTTCTGCCGTACCTACCGACGTGCCACCAAATTTTAAAACTTTCATTGTTCCTATTGCAAAATTGACTGCAAAGGTAGTCATTTGCTTCGACATGGCAATATTAAAATTTTAAACCGTTATGCTTTCAGACAGTTCTGCACAAAAGCAGCAATCAATTTGCATGTCGTTATAAATTAATTAGATACAGACAAGTTGAAATTGCCGGCAAATTTATTTAATGTTTCAGTTGCGGATTTCTAAACTTTATGTTTATTTAGCGCACAAAATCATGGCAGCAATGGCGAAAGAACAATTTTCTCTTGAATATGACATGCGGAACACCCCGGTAGCATTGTTATGGTCGTATATAGCTACCGACAATGGCCTCAAAGAATGGTTTGCCGACGATGCGCGGACTGTCGACAAAGAAATCGTTCTTGAATGGAACGGCACGGAGCAAACAATTCAAATTGTGGGATTCCGTTCCGAAAAATTTATTCGCTATCATTGGAAAGACGATTCCGATAAATATTATTTCGAACTGCGTATTTCTTCGTCGGAATTGACAGACAATGTCGCATTGACCGTGACAGACTGGGCTGAACCGGAAGAAGTGCAAGAAGCCAAAGATTTATGGAACTACCAAATAGAAATTTTACAACGGATGTTAGGTTGTTATTAATAAAAACTCAGCGATGCCAATAGCATCGCTGTTTTAATTTAATTGGGGAAATTTTCGAGTGCGATTGCTTATTTCTTTGGGAATTTCCCATCCGCTTAAAGATTATTATTCGTAATTTTGCCGTATAAAAACACAAACTATTAACATTATGACTTTATTCGAAAGGCTTACTAAAACTGCCAAAGAAAACAAACAACGCATTATTCTTGCAGAAGGATTGGAACCGAGAACGTTGAAAGCGGCCGACCGCCTTATCGCAGAGGGAATTTGCCATATCACTCTAATTGGAAATCCGGATGAAATTAAGACGATGGCGGCCGAATTGGGGTTGACCCACATCAATGAAGCCGATTTTGTAAATCCGAAAGATACTGCTTTTACAGAAAAATACGCACAATTGTTTTATGAGCTTCGCAAAGCAAAAGGCGTGACAATCGAGGACGCTCGGCAAACCGTGCAGAATCCGTTATATCTTGGATGCTTGCTCATTAAGAATGGAGATGCCGACGGGCAAGTGTCCGGAGCCCTCAGCACGACTGGCGACGTTCTTCGTGCCGCATTCCAAATCATTAAGCCCAAAAAAGGAATTAGCGTAGTTTCCGGCGCGTTTTTGATGCTTCTTCCGGAAGGCGTTTCTTACGGAACAAATGGAATGCTTGTATTTGCGGATTGTGCCGTTGTCCCCAACCCTACCGCGCCGGAATTGGCGCAAATTGCTGTTTCTTCGGCAGAAACAGCAAAAAACATTGCAGGAATCGAACCGCGGGTTGCCATACTTAGCTTCTCAACGAAAGGAAGCGCTAAACATGAAATGGTTGACAAGGTGATAGAGGCGACCAAAATTGCGCACGACATGGCTCCCAATCTCGCCCTTGACGGAGAATTGCAAGCCGATGCTGCCATTGTGCCGACAGTTGGCAAGAGCAAAGCTCCCAATAGCGATATTGCCGGAACTGCCAATGTCCTTGTATTCCCGTCGTTGGAGGTGGGCAACATCACGTACAAATTAGTGCAACGCCTAAGTGGAGCAGAAGCGGTAGGCCCTATTTTGCAAGGATTGGCAAAACCTGTAAACGATCTTTCGCGCGGTTGCAGTGTCGAAGACATTTACAAGACAGTTATCATTACGTGCAATCAAAGTATAAATGCTGAATAATGAAAATATTAGTTTTAAATTGTGGCAGTTCTTCTGTAAAATATAAATTGATAGAATTGTCGGATAACGAACAAAACATTTTAGCCGAGGGCGGCACGGAAAAGATTGGATTGCCGGATTCTTTCTTGAAATTCAAATATAATGGCGAGAAAGTCACGATTCCGGCTTCGATGCCTAATCACAACGCTGCCATTCGAATTATTCTCGACACGCTGACAAGTGCCAAATATGGTTGCATTAAAGATTACAACGAAATCGAAGCTGTGGGGCATCGCGTCGTGCACGGCGGAGAGAAATTCAATAAAAGCGTGCTTATCGATGCGGAAGTTATTGCGAAGGTAAAAGAATGCTATCCGCTTGCTCCGCTTCATAATCCGGTGAATATCGCCGGCATTGAGGCTGTAAAGGAAATCATGCCCAACGTGCCTCAGGTTGGCGTGTTTGATACGGCATTCCATCAAACGATGCCTGCGTATGCATACATGTATGGCTTGCCTTATGAAATGTATGAGAAATATGATGTGCGCCGATATGGATTCCACGGGACAAGCCACCGTTACGTTTCACGTCGCGCATGTGACTTTTTGGGAGCTGATTATGAAAAGCAACGCATCATCACATGCCATATCGGAAACGGAGGGTCCATTACGGCAATCAAAAACGGACAATCGGTCGACACGTCTATGGGATTGACGCCTGTCGAGGGATTGATTATGGGTACGCGATGTGGAGACGTAGATCCCGGAGCTTTGCTTTATATCCAACAAAAAGAAGATTTGGATAATGCAGGGATGCAAGCATTGATAAACAAAAAAAGCGGGGTCGCAGGAATCTCCGGCGTTTCGTCCGACATGCGCGATATAGAGAAAGCTATCGAAGATGGCAATTCTCGCGCCGTGCTTGCGTTGAAAATGTATGAATACCGCATTTTGAAATATATTGGTGCATATACGGCCGCTTTGGGTGGCGTTGATATAATTGTTTTCACGGGCGGTGTCGGCGAAAATCAAATCGCCACACGGGAGAGAATATGCAAGCAACTGTCTTACTTGGGTGTCGAATTTGATGCTGAAAAAAATAAAATCAGAGGAGAGGAAATTGAAATCAGCAGCAATAATTCGAAAGTAAAAGTTGTTGTCATCCCTACGGACGAAGAATATATGATTGCTTGCGACACCAAAGCAATTGTCGAAGCAATGAAATAAAATTGTCTTTTTGCGACGACGAATCCTTGAACTGCAAAATAGGATTCGTCGTTTTTTTAATTTGATATACTATTTAATACGGTAAATATGAAAACATTCCACGACTTGTTGTTCCATCGTCGAAGCATTCGAAAATACACAGAACAATTGCTGTCTCCCGATGATGTAAAATTAATAATGGAAGCCGGTCTCGTTGCACCTTCATCCAAAGGGAAAATGCCGTGGCAATTTGTTGTAGTCGACGACAAGCAAAAACTCGCCGCGCTCAGCCAATGTAAGGATTTCGGCGCAAAGCCAATTGCCGGTTGCGCTTTGGCAATAGTTGTCGTTGTAGATCCGTATGAAAGCGATGTTTGGATTGAAGATGCATCTATTGCAGCATTTGCGATGCAACTGCAAGCGCAAGATCTTGGCTTGGGAAGTTGTTGGATACAAATAAGAGATCGTTTTGACAATCAAGCTATTCCGGCAGAAGACAATGCAAAGAATCTTCTCGATATTCCGGAAAACATGCGTGTCGTATGCATTTTATCGATTGGACATGTCGGAGAAGAACGTAAGGCATTGGAAGAAAGTAAATGTCGTTGGGAAAAAGTCCATGTAGGAAGTTGGAGACATGCAGGGGATGAATAAAGTTGTTGTCATTGGTTCCGGCAAGGTTGCTTCATGTTTGGGCAAATCGCTTTTCGACAGTGGCAGATTCGAAATTGTTCAGATTTATAGCCGCTCGTTGAGCCATGCGCAAAAAATGGCTTCTTTTGTTGGTAATTGTCCTGCAATCGATGATGCTTCATGTTTGATAGATGCCGATTGTTACCTTGTCGCGATCAAAGATGATGCTATTGCCCCATTTCTTTCTACTGTGCCCGATCGATGCAAGGGCGCATTATGGATGCATACCTCAGGAAGCGTAGATATTTCAGTGTTTAAAGGGTTTAATGGACTAAATGGAGTCCTATACCCATTGCAAACGTTTTCTGTCGATTCAAAACCGGATATGCGCACCATCCCCTTTTTGATCGAAGGTTCTTCCGACGAAGCAACTGCCTTATTGAAGGAATTGGCGTGTGCCATGTCGTCTTCTGTATATGAAGCGACCAGCCAATTGCGAACGAAAATACACCTTGCAGCTGTTTTTGCTTGCAATTTCACGAATTGCCTTTATGCCATCGCCGATGACATTTTGAAGAAAAACAATATCCCATTTTCCATATTGTTGCCGCTTATAGGGGAAACGACACGGAAATTGTCGGCTCTTGAACCTTGGGATGCACAGACCGGTCCGGCAGCACGAGGTGACATGGCAGTAATCCAAAAACATTTGGACATGCTCAATCATGAAGAAAAAGCTATTTATCAAATTCTTTCAGATTATATATTAAAAAACATGCCCTATGAGCGGAATACCATATGATTTAACGCATATCAAAGCCTTTGCGTTTGATGTCGACGGAGTGCTTTCCGCCTCGTCCATCCCTTTGCATCCATCAGGCGAGCCGATGCGTGTTGTCAATATAAAAGATGGTTATGCCATTCAATTGGCAATAAAATTAGGTTATCCGGTGGCAATTATTACCGGAGGAGATACGGCGGCTGTCAGAAAACGATTTGAAGGATTGGGCGTTGTCGATTTGTATATGAAAGCATCGGTTAAAATTTCGATATATGACGAATGGCTTGCAAAACGCCATTTGACAGATGCACAAGTCGCCTTTATGGGAGACGACATCCCCGACATGGAGGTTATGAGAAGGGTCGGATTGCCTTGTGCGCCGGCAGATGCTTGTGCTGATATTTTAAATGAAGCCAAATATGTATCGCCATATAAAGGCGGCGAAGGTTGCGCGCGCGATTTGATAGAACAAGTGCTTAGGGCAAATGGCGATTGGATGAAAGACAAACGAGCATTTGGCTGGTAACGAAATAACTAAAATATATGCTTTCCAATTTATCAGGATACGATATCATATTGGCGAGCGGTTCGCCGCGTCGCAAGGAGCTGCTTGCCGGATTGGGCTTGAAGTTCCGAACATTTTGTTTGCCTAATATCGACGAATCATATCCACATGATTTGCACGCTGAAAAGGTGGCGCGCTATGTTGCTGAAAAAAAAGCTGATGCATACAAGCAAATTATATCAGAAAATGAACTTTACATAACGGCCGATACAATTGTCGTCTGTCAAGATAAAGTATTGGGGAAACCTTCCAATCGGCAAGCAGCAATCGAGATGCTAAAACAATTATCGGGAAGAGAGCATAAGGTTGTGACTGGTGTTTCTATCGTTTCTCAGAATCGACATGTATCGTTTTCGGTTGAAACAGAAGTAAAGTTTTGCGACTTGACAGCCGATGAAATCGCTTTTTATGTTGACACATACAAACCCTTCGACAAAGCCGGAGCTTATGGGGTACAGGAATGGATTGGATATATAGGTGTAGAAAATATATCAGGCAGTTATTTCAATGTTATGGGACTGCCGGTGCAACGATTATATCAAGAATTGAAAAAGTGGTAAGCTAAATTTATTCAGCAACTGCAAGTGTAGCTGTGTATCGCGTGTTGTCGGTAATTGGGACAAGCGACAATGTGCCCTCATACAAGAACCCGTCTTTAAATACAGCCTCTTTCCATTTGCTTTTGGCTGCGATCAAATCTGTTTCGGTTGGATGGTAAAGTATGCTCATTGTTCCAATTTTGTCGGGATGGACAACACGATCTCCCAATGCAGCAGAAACAACGCCCATCGTGGCTCGCAGGTTAACTTCTATGCACGGATTAATGGCTATTTGATTGTCGTTTGTTCGATATGCCATCATGTCGACACCCACATATCCTACGTATTTGCTTGGAAGAAAAGAAATCAAACATTCAGACATGGCTTTTTTTACGGTATCTATTTCTATTCCGGCTTGCATGAAATATTTTGTTTTCAGGATATGTTCTGATTTTTCTGAGGTCGTAACTATTGCATGGTCATACGACATTTGGGGAGTATTGTAGAAAATAGAAAAGCCGGCAAATCGGGCTCTCCCCTTTTCTACATAATATTCCATTGCAAAATCTTGTAGTTTGTCAAGATATTTCTCACATATAAGCGCACCTTGTTTCTTTAAAATCCCTTCGGCCCAAATTTTATATATTGGCAGGTTTTCGTTTTTCATTCGGCAAATGCCTCTGCCGCTTCCCGACCATGGCACTTTGGCAATCATGTCTTTAAAGCGTTGGGACGCTCTTTCTATTTCCGAGAATGTGTGGCAAAGACAAGGCATTTCCGGCAGAGGAATATTTGGATAGTTCCTTTTTAACCATTGAAATACATAAATAGAAATGCGTCGATGCGATATATCTCTGAGGTGTTTTGCATCATCGAATGAGAGTGGGCAATTGATTCCCATTCTTATCAATTCGGATAAAATTGCAGCACTCCATCCCCATGGCTGCACATGGTAATTTCCATTCGAAACATTTCCGATATCGACAGCGCCGATTCTTGGCAGTTTATGTCGAATCATTTCGATATATTGCAAATTCTCCTTGTTGCATTTTGCCAAAATATGGCATGGATAATTTGCATACCATAGTGGGAGCAATTGCAGGTCGGAACGCAATTGGCTTGCATGTGCCGGCGCTGTATAGTTTTTTGTGCCGGAAGCGAGCGCCAAATCGTTTTCCGGATTGAAAATATAAAGCTGTTTTTGCATTATTCCACGACGACCGACACAAATTCCACGTCTTTTCCCATAGGTCTGATTTCTATGTTCTCCATGGAATATGGTAGCAATACCGTTTCGCAAGAGGATAAATATTCTGTTCGCTTCTCGCTCCCATAAATCAACTCGGCATTTCCATGATAACAAATCAAGATTCTAAAACTGCCGGTCGATTTGATTGGCAGGGTTGTTGGCCGTTCGATTCTAAGCAAAGAAGACGTGAATTTATCGCATTTTTTTATCAGCACCTCCCCTTCTTGTTCGAGTTCGAGATGATTCTTATAGTCATGGTATTCATCATAATCAATCGCATCCAATGCCATGTCGGTGTGCAATTCGCGTTTCTTTCCGTCTTTGTCCACGCGATCAAAATCATAAATGCGGTATGTGACATCCGATGCTTGCTGTATTTCTATGAGGAAGTTGCCTGCCCCTATCCCATGCACGCGGCCTGCCGGCAAGAAGAATATATCCCCTTTTTGTGGATAGAAGCGGTTTAGATGCGACATCACATTGCCGGATTCGATTTGTTTGCGAAATTCGATTTCATTTGTTTTTACGGAAAATCCGGAGTATAGCACAGCCCCTTTTTCGGCATTTAAAATATACCATAGTTCGGTTTTCCCGAAACTGTCGTGCATTTGCTTGGCGATATCGTCGCCCGGGTGCACTTGAATAGACAGATCTTTAGCAGCGTCGATAAATTTCACCAACAATGGGAATGTATTGCCAAATTGTGAGTAGACAAACTCGCCCACAATGTCTTTTCCAAATTCGGAAAGCAATGATTTGATATTGCGTCCTGCATAGATTCCATTGTTTACAATTGATTCTCTTCCCGGAACACCCGAAAGTTCCCAACTCTCTCCAATATTGTCGCCTGCGTTTGGCAAATTTTTCAAACGCTTTATTCTGGAACCGCCCCAAATGACAGTTTTTAATATCGGTTCAAATTTTAATGGATATATATCAAACATATTAATCCGCTGTAATTTAATTACTAATCCATTCGTGAACGATAATCTGAATAATCAAATTCTCTCAACAGTTCAAAAGTGCCATCTAAATGGCGCAATACGAAAGAAGGATGCTGAATGCCATTAAACATATTGGTTTTTACAGTCGTGTAGTGATTCATGTCTTCAAAAACAAGTTTGTCGCCGGCTTTTAAAGGTTGCTTAAAGCTCCAATCACCCATGAAATCGCCGCTTAAACATGAATTTCCGCCAATCCGATATGTCGGGAATCGTTTGTCGGCTTTTTCCAAAGCCGATGTAATAACCGGTTTATATGGCATTTCAAGGCAATCCGGCATGTGGCATGCGAACGATGCGTCTATTATTGCGGTCTTTATTCCATGGTGTTCTGTGATATCAAGCACCGTAGCGACCAACTCCCCTGTCCTCCAAGTGAAAGCGCTGCCCGGCTCCATGATTAATTCCAGCCATGGATATTTTGCATGAAACTCATTAAGCAATTTGATGAGATGCGCTGTGTCGTAATTTGCGCTTGTCATCAAATGCCCGCCTCCCATATTTAGCCATTTAAGGGATGGAAGATATTGGCCGAAGCGACTTTCAAATGCCGATAGAACCTTTTCAAGATCGTACGATGTCGATTCGCAAAGGCAATGGAAATGGAAGCCGTCCAAACCTTCGGGCAACAAGTCGCCCAATTCGTCGGCTGTGATTCCGAATCTTGAGCCTTGCCGGCATGGATCGTAAATTGCCGTTTCAATTACCGAGCATTCCGGATTTACCCGTAATCCGCAACTCACCTTCTGTTGCTCGGAATGGGTCGAATTGTATTCTTGAATATAATTTCGATATCGATTGTATTGAGCTGCAGAATTGAAAACAATATGCGAACAGCCTTCGACAAATTCCTTGATGGAATCGTCGGTATACACAGGACAATAAGCATGAACGTCGTGACCTAAATACTCGAGTGACAATTTCATCTCATTCAATGAGCTCGCAGTCGATGATTGGCAATATTCTGAAATAATGCCAAATGTTTTCCAAAGCGCATTGGCTTTGAATGCCATTATGATTTTCACATTGGCTTCTTCCGAAATCCTCTTGATAATTTCAAGGTTCTTTCGCAATTTGTCCTCATGAACAATATAATATGGCGTTTTCAACTCTTTCATGTCAGACGATCGTAAATTTTGCAAATTTAACCAATAATGTTTTCATTCCAACATTGTCAAAATTCACATTGATTTTCAGATTCGGATTTGTTTCGATTTTCATAATCGTCCCGATGCCGAATACAGAATGCTTGATTCTCATTCCTTCTTTTAAATCTGTTGCATTTAAAGCCGCGTTACCGACATTTTGGCTGATGCTTTGAGAGGTGACCGGCTTTAATTTCTGTGTGTTAAGAATTGGTTCAATTCGTTTATTTTGCCATTGGGGTTTGTCAAAGGATGATTTGCGATAAGGCACCTCGGCATAGCTTGACATTTGAGCCGGCAATTTTAACAATGAACTGTCGATATCTTTCAAGAAACGGCTTTGGTTGGTCGGGTGTGTCATGCCGTTTCTATAACGTTGTCGCGCATACGTCATGATGCAATTTTCTTTTGCACGAGTAATCGCGACATACAACAAACGGCGTTCTTCTTCGATCTCCATAGGCGATTCTGCCCGTGCAGAAGGGAAAAGTTCATCTTCTACCCCGACAATGATAACATTGCGAAATTCCAATCCTTTGGCTGCGTGCACGGTCATCATTGTGACGCGAGGCACATTTTGTTGTTCTTCTTCGTCTTGATCTGTGGCAAGCGACACTTCCGATAGGAAGTCGCTCATCGTCGTTCGCTCGTCGCCCTGCGACATGCGGCTTTCCGAGAATTGGCGTACTGCGCTCAACAATTCATTCAAATTCTCTTGCCTGCTAATGTTTTCAGGCGTGTTGTCTGAATACAAAGACGACAATATCCCTGAGGTTTTGAAAACAGTTTCTCCCAAATCGTATGCGGTTGTTCCGGATTCGTTTTGCGCGATGTAAGTCGCAATCAGTTCACGGAAATCCACAAGTTTTTTCAATGTGCCGGAATTTACGTCCAACTCCGTGCCTGCCGGATCGCAAAGGACATCCCACATGCTTATGTGCCTGTCCATGGCAGTTTGGTGGATTTTAAACACTGTGCGTTCGCCAATTCCGCGAGCCGGGTAATTGATGATTCGCCGCAACGATTCGTCGTCGTTGGGATTGACAGAAAGGCGAAAATATGCTAACGCATCCTTGATCTCTTTTCTTTGATAGAACGACAATCCACCATAAATGCGATATGGAATGTTGCGTTTGCGAAGACTTTCTTCCAATAAGCGGGATTGCGCATTCGTACGATACAAGATTGCAAAATCGTCGTAGCTCCCAGTTTGAAGCATTTTCAATTGCACTATCTTGTTGGCAACGAGATAGCTCTCTTCAAAATCGGTATAGGTTTCCAACACTTGAATCTTGTCACCTTTTGCGTTTGTCGAGAATATATGTTTCGGAATTTGCTCTTTATTCTTTTCTATCAAGCTGTTGGCTACGTTCAATATGTTTTGTGTCGAACGATAGTTCTGTTCCAATTTAAAAATATGGAGATCGGGATAAACCGACGATAAATTGAGAATATTATGTATGTTTGCGCCTCTGAATGAATAAATGCTTTGCGCGTCGTCGCCTACCACGCATAGTTTTCGACGGCGGTCGCACAATTTGGAAATAATCAGATGTTGGGAAAAATTCGTGTCTTGATATTCATCGACCAATATGTACAGGAAAAAATCTTGGTATTTCGACAATACATCTTCGTTATCGCGAAATAAAACATTTGTATAAAACAAAATATCATCGAAATCCATCGCATTGGCCCGCCGGCAAGTATCGCTGTAAATGCTATATATGTCGGCGAGCTTCGGTCTTCCTGCCCGAGTGTCGCGAGTGCGTTGCTCTCTGTCGTTGGCATAATCTTCGGCAGAAATCAATGAATTTTTTAACCGCGATATGATAGATGCCACCATGACGACGGGATATGTTTTTTCATCGAGTCCCATGTCTTTGATGATTGCCTTCAAAGCTGATTTGGTATCGGCAGTATCGTATATGGTGAATCTTGGGCGGTAACCGATTCTTTCTGCATTGTATTGAAGTATTCGAAGAAAAATTGAATGGAATGTTCCCATCCACAATTTGGAGGCTTCAACTTCTCCTATCAGAAGGCCGATGCGTTCGCGCATTTCTTTTGCGGCTTTATTTGTAAAAGTCAAAGCAAGTATTCTGCGAGGATCATATCCTTCGGCTATCAAATATGCGATTTTATTGGTAAGCACGCGAGTTTTCCCCGAACCGGCTCCGGCAATTACCAACGATGGCCCGCCATCGTAGCGCACAGCGGCAAGTTGTTGCTCGTTAAGTTCTTGTAAATAATTTTCCAATTTATTTCGCTTACCAAATACAAATATCTCGCAAAGATAATGCAAATCGAGCGCAGAAACGCCAAACTTGTTTGAAATTGTGCCTTTGCAAATGGATTGTTTGCCTTATTTCAAGATGAGACGCAAAATCCATTTGCATTGTTCAAACAGTTTGCGTGCAATACGCATTTAAGGATTTAATTCCGACAACTTCTCATGACTTGGCAATTCCGAAATAAATTCGTATTTATTTTCTTTGTAATTCATTCGGCAACAATAGAGCGACAAGCCATTAGTGACAACTAAATATTTCACTTGCAATACCATATTATAGCGATATATTTGATCAAAGACTTGTTGAGTGAGGCTTACGGACGGTGCTTTGTATTCGACAATCATGACAGGATTGCCCGAGTGGTCGAAAACGACAGTGTCGCATCGGCGACGAATACCGTTTTGCACGATTGCCACTTCATTGCCCATCAATCCTGCCGGATATTTCAACACATTCACCAAGTAATGTACGAAATGTTGCCGCACATCTTCTTCGGGTGTCAACGGAATGTATTTTTTGCGCAATGCATCAAATATCAAAACACCTTTTTCAGTGTGACGGGTTTTGAATTTTGGCAAATTCTCATTTTCTTTCATGAGCAAGACGAATTATCGATGATTTTATGTAAATTTACTTCAAATTTACGATTAAGCAAAATTTATGGCAAAAACTGCAGGGACAACACGCCAACAAATAGAAGCTGCTATACGAAAGAACGAATTTGCAGCGATATATTTGTTAATGGGTGAAGAAGCATTTTATATCGACAGGATTGCAGAATCGATAATTCAAAATGCGTTGACTGAAAGTGAAAAAGATTTTAATTTGGCAACTTTTTATGGCGCAGATTCGTCGATGTCGGATGTAATTCTTGCTTGCCGTCGTTATCCGATGATGGCCGAACGCCAAGTTGTCATTCTCAAAGAAGCCCAGTCTGCAAAAGCAGGAAAACAGATGAATTGGGATTTATTGCGCCAATACGCTTTAAATCCGACTCCTACGACCATTTTGATTGTATGCTACAAAGGCGGTACAATCAAATCTACCGGTTTGACGAAAGCCATCAATCAGTCAATGCTCGAAGGCAAGCAAGCAGGAGTGGTGTTTGAATCGTCATTATTGAGAGAGTACAATATCGACAAAGCATTGATGGAATATGTCGCTTCCACCGGATTCCGCATAGAAAGCAAAGCGCTTGCAATGCTTATCGATTATGTCGGTTGCGATATGGC
Organism: uncultured Porphyromonadaceae bacterium; assembly: GCA_900541555.1. Classification (GTDB taxonomy): domain Bacteria; phylum Bacteroidota; class Bacteroidia; order Bacteroidales; family Muribaculaceae; genus Limisoma; species Limisoma intestinavium. The sequence continues at coordinate 97,335 of UQKE01000002.1, forward strand.
AATGCTGGCAAAAGAAGTCGACAAATTGGAAATGTCGCAGCTTGACAAAATGATTACAGCCGATGCCGTTGAACAAAATGTGGGAATCAGCAAGGAATACAATACATTTGAATTGGTCAATGCGATTGCAAGTAAAGACAAAGTTAAAGTATTTAAGATAATAGAATATTTTCGCGCAAATCCCAAAAAAGGCCCCGGAGTGCTTGCTGCATCAACATTGTTTACATTCTTTTCCAACTTGCTGATTGCCTTTTACGCAAGGACAACCGATGAACGAGCGTTGATGGAGGCGCTACGATTAAAATCGCCTTTTCAACTGAAAGACTATCGCATAGGCATGAAGCACTACACGGCAACACAAAGCATGAAAGCCATTGTCGCGCTTCGGGAATTTGACACGCGGAGCAAAGGAATCGGCTCCAATCGAAATGAATACGATTTGTTGGAAGAACTTATACTAAAAATTTTCGATGCATAAGCATAAAAAAAGAAGCTGCCCTGCAATCAAGGCAGCTTCTTTAAGTATTTGATTTCGTCGCCGTTGTTTATTTATATGAATTTAATTCTTCGGGACGGAATTCGGTTACAAATGCATGCAACTTTCTTACTTCTGCTTCGCCATAGCGGACATAGACATTTGCCGACTTTGTGAATGCATCATTTCGAGTCGCATCCGACAAGAGGAGATAGCCCATGATGATGTGTCCTGCCATTTCGACAAGGCGACGGGCATGGAAATCAGTGTATTCCGTATTTTTATATTCGACGACAGAATTGACAGCCGCTTCATATAATGCTGTCATCGCCATCAATTTTTCTTTCAACGGTGCCAATTCAGCGGCATACTCCCCTGCTTCATAAGCCTTAATTTGGTTTAGATAAGTGCCGGTTGTGACGTGGCGAATTGCTGCGACAACTTGCAATTGAGTTGTGCCTTCGTAGATAGAAGTGATGCGAGCATCTCTATATATGCGTTCGCATGCATAATCTTTCATGAAGCCGGAGCCGCCGTGCACTTGGACGGCATCATAAGCATTTTGGTTGCAAAACTCGCTGCTCATTCCTTTTGCAAGCGGAGTAAACGCATCAGCCAAACGTTGATATTGCTTCATTTCGGCACGTTCTTCCGGCGTTAAGGCACGGTCGCTTCTTGCGATGTCTTCATAGATCTTGTAAATGTCGACGAAACGAGTCGTTTCATAAAGCAAACTTCTGGACGCGTCCAATTTGGCTTTCATCAATGAAAGCATTTCATAGATTGCCGGAAATTCAACAATGGCTTTTCCGAATTGCTTGCGATCATGTGCGTATGACAATGCTTCACGATAAGCCGCTTCGCTAATACCGACAGATTGAGCCGCGATACCAAGACGGGCACCGTTCATCAACGCCATGACGTATTTGATCAAGCCTAATTTGCGCGATCCGCATAATTCAGCTTTTGCGTTTTTAAATACTAATTCGCAAGTTGGCGAACCCTTGATTCCCATTTTGTTTTCAATGCGGCGAACAGTGCCTCCGCCGTCATTTCTATCGTATATGAACATCGACAAGCCGCGTCCGTCATGGCTGCCTTCTTCCGAACGAGCAAGAACCAATGCGATATGACCGTCGCCGTTTGTGATGAAGCGCTTTACACCGTTCAAACGCCACGTTCCGTCTTGTTCGTTGTAAGTGGCTTTCAGCATCACAGCTTGCAAGTCGCTTCCTGCATCCGGCTCTGTCAAGTCCATAGCCATTGTCTCTCCGGCGCATACACGAGGGAGGAATCTGTTTTTTTGGTCATCGTCGGCAAATTCATAAATTGTTTCTGCGCAATCCTGCAATCCCCAAATGTTCACAAAGCCTGCATCTGCACGGCTCACCATGTCGGCCGCCATGATATATGGCACTTGTGAGAAATTCAAGCCATTATAACGGCGTGGCAGAGAAATGCCCATCAAGCCGGCTTTTACCAAGGCATCCAAATTTTTTTGAGTGCCTTGCGCATAAACAACATGCCCATCTACGACATGCGGGCCTTCTTTGTCTACATCTTCTGCGTGGGATGCAACTATCTCGCCTGCTATTTCGCCTGCTATTTCAAGCACTTTCTCGTAAGAATCCATTGCATCCTCAAAGTTTTGAGGAGCATAATCATATTTGTCTGCATCTGCGAAATTGCGTTCCTTCAATTCGACAATTTTACGCATCAGGGGGTGCGTCAGATGATGTCTTAAATCAGGATTATCTGTATAAAAATTAGCCATAGTTACTTAGAATTTTTTTTGTAATACTTAATAAGTGACGGAATCACTTCTTCCAAATCCCCGACAATCACGTAATCGGCAATCGAGTTGATTGGAGCGTCCGGATCATTGTTGATTGAAATAATGATAGAACTGTCTTGCATTCCGGCAATATGTTGTATTTGTCCTGAAATGCCGCATGCGATATATAGTTTTGGATGGACAGTCACTCCTGTCTGCCCGATTTGACGTTCATGTTCCGTAAATCCGGCATCTACGGCGGCACGCGACGCGCCTACTTCTCCGCCCAACGTTTCTGCCAATTGGTGCAAAAGATTGAAGTTTTCTTTGCTGCCGACTCCATATCCTCCTGCAACTATAATCGGTGAATTTTTGATGTTGATTTTGGATTTGGCGATATGCCGGTCAATGATAGAAACAACGAAATCGGATGCAGGAATATATTTTGAAGCGTCTAATTCAACAACATTTCCTTTGTAGTTTGCATCGAATATTTCTTTTTTCATGACGCCTTCTCTGACAGTTGCCATTTGTGGGCGACATTCGGGATTGACGATAGTTGCTACGATGTTTCCACCAAACGCGGGACGTATCTGATACAACAAGTCTTTATATTCTGTTCCGGTTTTAGGATCGGTATGGTCGCCAATTTCCAATGCCGTGCAATCGGCAGTCAAGCCGCTATGCAAGCATGAAGAAACTCGCGGACCCAAATCGCGACCGATTGAAGATGCTCCCATCAAACAGATTTGCGGATGAATCTCTTTAAATAAGTTGATTAAAGCTGATGCGTGTGGAAGCGATGTGTAAGGATAGAGTTTTTTATCTGCAATTTTATATACAGTGTCGACTCCATACGGGAAAATTTGCGATTCTATGCCGTCGAGGTTGTCGCCGATAACCACTGCTTCCAATTTGACTCCGAGCCGTGTAGCCAAAGTCCGACCTTTTGTCAGCAATTCAAGGCTCACATCTGCGATATTGCCGTCTTCGTATTCGCAATATACGATAAGATTATTTTTGTCTGCCATAATAATGTCTTTATTGATTTATTGTCAAGGCTTAACCAATTGTATGATTTGCTATCAAATCCTTAACGAGATCTTCCAATGCAGTTTGGTCTTTGCCTTCCATGCGTTTGCTTTCTTTCGCTTGAAATACCACGTTCACGATACCTTTGACTTTTGTCGGCGAACCTTTCAATCCTATTTGTTCCGGATCGGCATCGACATAAGCCGCGCTCCATTCTTTCAATTCCAAATATGGACGGTTTTCCACCAAGGCTAAACGTTCCGGCGACAATGTCGCTTTTTCACTGGGCGTGACGGCATATTTGTATTTTTGAATGCGTCGTGCGTTTCGCGGGCGGCATTCATCTGCCGATCCGTTTACGGTGATTACCAATGGAAGCGGAGCTTCGACTGTTTCCACACCGGCTTCTATTCTGCGAGTGACTACGGCTTTTCCATTGGATATGCTTACGATTTTCTCGGCATACGTCACTTGCGGAAGATGCAACTTCTCAGCCACTTGCGGAGCCACTTGCGCGGTATCTCCGTCGATTGCTTGACGTCCGGCAATGATCAAGTCGTAATGCCCTATTTTTTTAATTGCGGCAGAAAGCGCATAAGAAGTAGCGAGCGTGTCGGCTCCGGCAAATGCGCGATCTGTCAGGACGATTCCCGTGTCAGCCCCTCTGAAAATTGCTTCTCTGATGATTTCTGCCGCACGAGGAGGTCCCATCGTAAGAATGGTGATTGTCGTGCCGGGATTTTGTTCTTTAATTTGCAATGCCTGCTCTAATGCATTTAAATCTTCCGGATTGAAGATTGCAGGCAAAGCTGCGCGATTGATGGTTCCATCTTCTTTCATCGCATCTTTCCCTACATTTCGAGTGTCAGGCACTTGTTTTGCTAAAACAATGATATTATAACTCATAGTAAAAAGATTATTAATTATTTTCTTTTAATTCAGCTCATTGGAAGCATGCCAAAATTTGAAAACGAGCGACATTGAAATGTGCTCGTTTTCTTATGGCGCGATGCTTATTTTTTCTGGATATCGGCAGTCGCTTTTGCTTCCCATCCCAAAGCGCTTGCCCCGAGTACGGCAGCATCGCTTTCTTTCAATTCAGATAACAACAGTTTCACTTTGCCCCGATAAATTGACAGGGTGTTTCTATCCATTGCCTCTTTCAATGGTTTCATGAGCAAATCGCCCGATTTAGACAAGCCACCAAACAAGATAATGGCTTCCGGACTGGAGAACGTGATAAAATCAGCAAAAGCTTCTCCCAAGATGTTGCCGGTAAAGTCAAAAACATCTTTGGCCAATTTGTCTCCTGCGATTGCAGCATCGTACACATCTTTTGAGGTTATGGAGTCGACATCCATGGAGCGAAGCAATGACGGCTCTCCGGCGCGAGCGTCTAAAAACTCCCGTGCAGTGCGCGCAACGCCCGTGGCAGAAGCATAAGCCTCCAAACAACCGCAACGGCCACATCCGCACGAACGGCCATTGTTGCGTTTTACAATCACATGGCCCAATTCGCCGGCAAACCCGTCGTGTCCATAGACCAATTGCCCGTTGACCACAATTCCGCTTCCGACGCCCGTTCCGAGCGTAATCATGATGAAATCTTTCATGCCGCGTGCTGCGCCATAAGTCATTTCTCCAATTGCGGCTGCATTGGCATCATTGGTGATGGCTACGGGAATGTTAAATTTTTCATACACAAGGTCGGCCAATGGGATTGGTGTCGGCCAAGGAAGATTTACGCCGTCTGCGATAATGCCCGTAAAATAATTGGCATTCGGCGCTCCTATGCCAATGCCCGCTATTTTGTCGACAGCATCGTTAGCTTCAATTAATTTTGTCAATTCTTCATGCAATTCGCTTATATAATCTTCAATCTTGGCGTGTTTGCATGTTTTGATGGAACTGCTTGCCAACACTGTTCCGCGGGCATCTACGATCCCAAACACAGTGTTGGTGCCCCCTATGTCGATACCGACAACGTATGGTTTGCTCATGATGTATTTATTTAAGATAGAACGTTTTTATATCGTTACAAATATATGGTGAAAGTTTGAAAGTGAAAAGTTTTTTTCGCGTTTTATTATTTGTCGGGCATGTCGCGTCCACACATTTCTTTGAATTGGCAATATGCGCAAGAATGAGTGTCGGCAGTTTGCGTAAACGGAATATCTCTGTTGAAAATTTCATGCATGGTTTCTTTTATCCGGTTCATGAAGTTTTCGTTGTCGATATCAACCCGATAGTCGGATACAGCTTTTTCCCCGTTGATTATTTCATATTTGCCTTCTCGGCATGTGTGGCTGTTGCGAAGTTTGTAGATTACAGGTGTTATTGCCTCCCGATAGCCTGTTGCTTGCGCATAAGCGTTGCAATACAATAAGACTTGGAGGATGGCTTTGTTTCTCTTGTTGCCTTCAAATAATGAAGAAAATGTTTTATCGTCGGAAATTTTGATTTCGTCAGAACCTGTCTTGTAATCCACAATTCGCAGGTTTCCGGATACCCGATCCAATCGGTCGACGATTAGCTTGAAATTCACCGTCAACCCATCGCCAAAATCCCAATTGAATGCCGTTTTCATTTCACTGGCGAGATAGTCGAACGGAGTCAATCGCTTATCGTGCAATATCACATTCCTAACATAATATACCACGATTTTGCCTATCAGAATTGCTTCTCCGGACAAAGGGCGGGAAACATCGTCAATATGGTTGTAATATGTATTGAGCGCTTCTGTCACTACTGTGTCCAACGCCGGACTATGGGGTGCTAAATACTGATCTAAACAGGAAGCTGTCACTGTGTGGCCACACATTGGCGCATACAATCGCTCGAATACGCCGTGAACGACTTGTCCGAAGGTCGCGCGATCGATAAAATCGGTCATTTCAATTTCCTCATTGATGCCTTCTACTCGTGTGAGGTAAAACTTTAATGGGCAATCAATATAGGCATTCAAAGAACTTGCAGATAGGAATTTCCCTGACTCCGGACGAAGATACTCAGACAACTTATTCCAAATATAATCGTTTTTATATACGCAAATTGGAAAGGTTTCAGGTGTTTTTACATCGTATTCGTATAGGATATGTTTGTTTTTGCCGCGATTGTACACTTTGTCCAATTGGTATATGTATCTTGATTCTTCGCCGCTCGATGTGCCTTGCGTACGTGAATCGTATAGCAAATATACGTTTTGCGAGCGGCTGATCATTCGATAAAAATAGTAAGTGTACATTGAGTCTTGATACTCAAATGTCGCCATCCGGTAGCCTGTTCGCAGATTATTGGGAATAAATGAACGAGAATAGCGTTTTGTCGGAAAAACTTTTTCATTCATCGACAATACTATCAAATTTTTAAAGTCGAGGAGGCGTGTTTCCAAGACTCCCATGATTTGCAATCCACGCAACGGTTCGCCTTCGAAAGCGACAGCCATGCCCGATAGCAGCCGCGACAGCAAAAAGAAAAACGACTGCCCCCCTATTTCAATCTCATAGTTGGCTAATGTTGTTTCCAGTTGCTTTAATGATTGGCGTGTTTTGTCTATGAAGTATTGTTCGATTTTGTTTTCTTGTTGCTTTGACAACCGCATGTATATTTGCGACAAAATATTGTCGCAGTAGGTTATGACGTCGTTTTCAAAATCATTGAATATGAATGAAAGTTCATTGACCGATTCTGTCAAGAAGGAAATCGGCACAAAGAAATATCTCTTGTCTTTTGCATTTTGAAGCATTTGCGATATCCTTGAACTGCAAATGGAATTTATATACGGATGGGATACGATAGCTTCAATGTCTTCGTAAAAATAAGCTGTTTCTCCATTCACAATCCTTTTGCGCTGATTTAAAATCGCCAACGAAGAAATCAATGATTGTACGGGTGTTTGCGAAAATGGATAGCCCATCGTGATATTCAGCGATTTTATTTTAGGAGGAATTGAATACAAGACTGCATTCAGGTATTTTTCCTCCGGCAACACGATTGCGGTATCGATGTCGGAATCCGTGCCGGTAATTTTGCCCGATTCAATCAAGTTGTCGACAATCTTTGCCACTATTTGCGCTTGTCCGCTTCCGGATGGAATGGAATGCACTTCTACGTTTGGCAATTGTGCCGGTTGCGACAAATCGTATTTAGAAGGATATTCTTTTATATAATCTCGAATGAAAAAAGAGCCTTTATTCCAATCGTCGAAGAAAGGAGATTCAAAATCCCAATAAAAATCGCCAATTTTCAATGTCTTGAATTTGTCGAATATTTGGCGCTCTGTCGCCGACAATGTGCTAAATCCTACAAAAACAATTCTTTTAAATTCGAAATTGGTTGCACTTTTTTCTTTCACCGTTTCTGCTGCCAAACGGTATATCATTCCCCCATATCCCATGCCTTCGCTTGAAAGGGCTTTCCTGAAATTTACATACAAAGGATATAGTAAATTCCACAGTTGCATGTATAGCGTTTTGCAGCTTTCTCGCGATTCCTCTTTCATCCACAACGTGTCCGATCTTTCGATGTCTTTGTCGATGCCCCAAAAATCTTTTATGACACTTTTTTGTTCCGGTGTCAAAAAATCGGCTTGAATCTGTTTTAAATTCTTTACGTTTGTGAATAATTCCCGAGCATCGATTAAGTCCCTATCGACATCGTTGAAGTCGTTTAATATCATGTCTCCCCAATGGAGAAACTGCTCGAAATCAGATGGATGCTCCGACAGACAGCAATATTCGCGATACAATATCAGCAGCAACTCTACCCTGTCTGTTTCTATCAAATTTGATTGCTCGGATGCAAAATCCGATATTGTAGTAATCGCCGGAAATATAAAAGGATGACCGCAAAACGATTCTTGCAGGTATTTTCTAAAAAATGTGCCGCTTCGCCGATTTGGAAACACAAAGCAAAAATCGCCAAGATTTTTCTCTTGAGCGAAATGGATTTCTGCCAATTGCTTTAAAAACGGTTTCATTGCATTGTTATTTCCTAAGCGCGACAATCACTTTAATGGCATAGTCGAACAAAACGATTTTAGCATTGGCATTTCGAGCGATATCGGCATTTGCACGGTCTGTCTCATTGGCAAGGATTTCGATATTCCGTTCGTTGACAAATGGGCTGAATTTTGAACTGAATGCCTCTTCTTGTGTTGTCATATAGTTTAATTCGGGTCGATTCAAATTATAAATGAAATTTTCTCGAAGCATGCGTGCCGTATATGTCAGAAACAGGCATATTTTTTCTCTTTTCAACTCAGCGACTTCTTCCGACCATATTTTTAAATTCCTCACATCTTTCATGTAGGCCAATCGCATCAGTTGTTTGAAAAAATCCAAGAAAATCATATTGTCGGTTTCCACATCCAGCAAGCTTATCGCCCTTGTGGCACTGCCTTCCGACAATTCCGCCAAACTTTTTGCCATGTGGGAATCCACAGCATATTGGCGCATCAAATAGTCGGAAACGATTTCGTTCGGCAATCGTTTCATCAGAATCCGTTGGATGCGGGAATAGATTGTGGGCAAAATTTTTTCAGATTCATTGCTTACAAATAAAAACAAGGTGTTTTCATAGGGCTCTTCTATCATTTTCAGCAATCTGTTGGAACACTCTGTTTTTAATTTTTCCGGAAGCCACATGATCATGATTTTGTATTTTGCCGCGTATGGCTTTATGCTTGCTTTATGAATTATGACATTGCCTTCGGAGTTATATATCACCGGTTGTTTTGTCCCCGGATTTAAAGTGTTGACCCAATCGGAGAAAGAGGAATAAATGCCATGTCCCAAAAATTGATGCCATTCCGGCAAGTACTCATCGCAAAAAGCAGTTTGCTCGCTTCCTTTTTTATAGATGGGAAAAACGTAAAACAAATCCGGATGGTTGAACGTTGCATGTTGCAGGCATGAATCGCAGTGTCCGCACGGTTCGCCATCGGGGGTCTTTTCCGTGCAATGCACATATTGGGCAAATGCACGAGCCATCGCCAATTTCCCTATACCTTCAATGCCTTCGAAAAGCAAAGCATGTGGAATCTTGTCGGAAACAACCATCGAACGCAGTCGGCGTTTCACGTCTTCATGTCCGGGTATGTCGCTGAATTTCATATTTAATAAATACTTTTTGCTACTTCTTTTACGCTTTCTACGGCACTCACCGTATAGAAGTGGATACTTGGCACGCCGTATGCTATCAATTCGCGGCATTGGTGGATGCACCATTCCACTCCGAGGGCGCGTGCTTCTTCATCGGTTTTGCATTTCATGGCTTCTGAGGCCAATTCTTGTGGAAGATCAATCTTGAATGTTTTCGGTATCATGCTCAATTGAGATAATTTGCCGAAAGGTTTGATCCCCGGTATGATAGGTACATTGATACCTTCTTTATGCACCCTTTCCACAAATTCAAAGTACTTACGGTTGTCATAGAACATTTGTGTCACGGCATATTCCGCACCGGCTTCCACTTTTTTCTTTAGCCAATAAATATCTTGTTCCATATTGGGTGATTCTTCGTGTTTCTCAGGGTAGCAGGCCACTCCATAGCTGAACGGTGTTCCTGTCACCTTGATGGGAGAACCATCGACGAATAGTCCCTTATTGAAATCATTAATCTGTCCTTCCAGTTCCAATGCATGGCTGTATCCGTTTCCTTCGGGGACAAATGCGGATTCGTGTTTGGCTTTGTCACCGCGTAATACCAACAAGTCGGTAATGCCCAAGAACTGTAAGTCCAGCAATACATATTCCGTATCCTCGCGGGTAAATCCGCTGCATAGGATATGTGGCACAGTTGTTATATTGTATTTGTTTTGCAGTTGCCTGCATATTTGCCGGAATATCCCGCACCCGGTAAGTACGAAAGGGCGTCCGCCGAATTTTCGATAACC
>UQKE01000003.1 GCA_900541555.1 uncultured Porphyromonadaceae bacterium
CGCCTGCGGCACCTCCCCTATCCGCGCTCCGCGCGGCAGAGGAGGACATTACGCGTTTGCCAGCTTCACCGACCTCTAAACCTTAACCTCAACCTCACTTGCACTGCATTGCCCGACTTATACGCGCATTCTCCCTAAAAATCTGCCGATCCGTGAAATGGACATCGGTCGCGGGACATTACGGCAAATAAAAAAAACAGGCGGACATCGAAAAGAAGTCCGCCTGTCGCGCAAATGGTATGATTGTTTTATTTCTTGCTCGCGCGGAAATTTTCTCTTTCGAGCAACGTGTTGATGTCGATGCGGTTCGACGCGTTGAATTCAGGATATTTGTATTTGATCTCCTCGTAGATGGCTGCTGCTTCTTTGTGTTTGTTTTGCGCGCTGAGCACAGTGGCTTTCTTCGTAAGCGCATAGGGAATCAGCATTTTGTTGCCATCGGCGATTTCGACTGCTTCGTCGTAGCACTTTACTGCTTCGTCGTATTTCTTCAGATTGACATTGCAATCGCCTTGCAATGCCTTCGCAAGCGAGCCTACAAACGACTCTTCGGCATCGTATTGGTCGAGGTATTTCACCGCTTCTGCAAATTTTCCTTGTTGATACAAGATTGCAGCTGCTTCAAGGTTGGCGCGATTGGCGTATTTGTTGCTGTGTTGGGCAGCGGCTGCTTGATATTGCTTCAATGCCAGCGAGTCGTTGCCTGCCATCATGGCGATGTCGGCCTTGCCCACGGCTTCTTTCGATTCGTTGATGTTTGCTTGGTGTACGCCATAGTAATACCAAAGCCCGATTCCGATGACCACGAGAATTCCGATGATCGCCCAAAGAATCATTTTCTTATTTCCTTCTACGCGACGTTCTGCGGCGGAGAGCTTTTCGTTGAGCTCGTCGATTGTCGTGCGTGTAGCTTGTTTTTTGTCGTTTTTTGCCATTTTATTGTATTTTTCTAATAATCGTAGTAATACTTATTTTACAGGTTGCAAAATTAATAGATTATTGCGGTATGAGAAAAAAATATCCGTAATTTTTCAACAACAAATTCCATGGCTACGTTTCGGCTGTCGGGGGAAAGCAAAAAGGCCAGTGTAGTGAGGCGAACACGCCCTGTTCACGTGCGCAATACGCTAAGCGTTTTCCTTACGGAGAAAACAGAGGGGTTCTGTAATGGTTGAGAGTTTAGGGTTGAGTTGCACATAACTGTACGTTTCCCCAGTCTGCCGATCTATCAACTCACATCCTTCAACCCTCAACTAATTTACCTCATCTTTTTTACCGACCCTGTTCTACCTTCAACCGGGGAATTTGCACGGAAACGCCATCAATCCGAAGATCCGGCAAAGTTCCCCCTCCACCCCAAGCGTCGGACATGACATAGTCTTGCCTTTCGACAGATACTGTCGACGTCGATTCTCCTATTTTTTCGAATGTGCCATTTTCCATATTCAACTCATATACCGTCGTCACGCTTGGCACCGTTTGCGGAGTTTCGCTCAAAGCTTCAAGGTTCATTGGACCGACGGTCCTGCTATGCAATTTGTTCCCGACTATGTAGGATTGGCTGACGTAATTTGAATCAGAATTACCCCGTTCTTGATTAAAAACGATTTTTGAAATCATTTCGCCATCTTTCGTGTAAGTGATAAACATAAGCTGGTTCATTCCAAACAAGGGATCTTCGCCATCGTTATAAACTTTAAGTATAAAAACGATATCGAAATTCTTACATCTCTGCTTGCTGTAATTGACATACAGGTCGTGTTCATCATATTCGCCTTCGTCGGTAACAATAAATTCTTTCACGAAATAATCGTCGACATAATATCGCACCAACGACAAATCCGCATAATCGCGAAATTTAAATAGCGAAGCATTCAAGTCCACAGGCATGTCGACATTTTCCAATGAAAACAAGGAGTTGTCTACAAACTGCTTCAAGTAGTATTCATAACTTGCATTTTCGGCACGCGCCGAAACAAAAACCACGAAAAATGCAAGAATCAATGTTTTTTTCATTTCACAGATCGTATTGCGGTTGAACATACAAAATATTTGTCTCGCCTGTTTGATTCGGCCACAATGCAAAAACACTTGTCACACCTTTCAACAAAATGGTACGCCAAATCGTCACTGTGGATATTGCACGGAAACCCCATTAATCCGATAATCATGTCCACTGGGATTGAATGTCCTTTGTGATTCGACAATTGCCGTCGAGGTCGATTCGCCTATTTTTTCGAAAATGCCATTGTCCATATTCAACTCATATACCGTCGTCACGCTTGGCACCGTTTGCGGAGCCCCGCTTACAACATCGTTTGGATCTATCGGACCTACGGTCCTGTCGTACAATTTGTTTCCGATTATGTAGGATTGGCTGAGATAATTTGAATAAAAATTGCCTCGCTCTCGATTGAAAGCTACTTTTGAAATCATCTCGCCGTCTTTTGTATAGGTGACAAACATAAGCTGATACATTCCAAACATGGGGTCTTCGTCATTGTCATAACATTTAAGTAAAAAAACAATATCGAAATTCTTACATCGCTGCTTGCTGTAATTGGTATACATGTCGTATTCATCGTATTCGCCTTCGCCGGTAGCAATAAATTCTTTCACCATATAGTCGGGAATACGCAGTATTCTCCGCCAGTTTTCATCCGTTACAGACTGATCTGCATAATCGCGAAATTTAAATAGCGAAGCATTCAAGTCCACAGGCATGTCGACATTTTCCAATGAAAACAAGGAGTTGTCTACAAACTGCTTCAAGTAGTATTCATAACTTGCATTTTCGGCACGCGCCGAAACAAAAACCACGAAAAATGCAAGAATCAATGTTTTTTTCATTTCACAGACCGTATTGTGGTTACAGTGTATATTTTAATTAAATTGTTTCTCCAATTTGTTGTCAGTAATCATATTTAAATATTCCACAAAAAGCAAGACCACCAAATTCCTTATGCTTCGATGCCCCGAATATGGAATTTCCGATATGGATTCTATAAATGGAATGCAAAATTCGCCATACCGGTTGCCTGTGCCGTCAAGCATGACAAAATAGGCAAATTCATTCATACCTTCTATATGTATAAGTCCATTGTCCGAATCGTCCGACAGCGCAAGGTCTTGCTTGTGTTTTTTTCGATCGTATGTCGACGGATCAAATGCAACGTTAAGAATCGAATCCCGATTCAAGAAATCTTCATACTTGTTAATCTGCTCATAGTCTGATGGATGAGACAATATATATTCCTTTTCTTCCTTTGCTTTCCGTTGCAATGCGTCTTTCACCGACGTTTCCCACCGGTCGGGGCTGACGCTTGAAAGCGTCTCTATCTTTCCATCGCTTATGCTAACAAAATATTGACGATATCCTGCTTCGTCGGGACTGAAAACAAGAAACCATTGGTTGAAAACTGAATAAATCAAAGCGGGACGATTGCCTAACTCCAATTTTGCCAATACGCTGTCAGTGCTCGCGCGAAACTCATTTAACTTCGAGAGTGATGTATGCCCTACTTGGCTCGTTTGATCCGACAACGTCGAATCGCGCCTTTCCTGCGCGATGCAAGCAATAGCAGAAGTGAATATGAGAAATAGATAAATAACGGTTTTCATAAGCTGCAAATTTATTTCAATATTGGCATCTCATAAGGATTACTTTGTTTGATAGTATCCCCTTCTCCATGACCCGTACCATCCCATTCTGGCAGATTAGACATTCTTAAAACTAAATTTGTCATTCGAACGGCATTTAAATTGTTCTCAAATCCAAATATGTTCGCACTAAAAGCTATTCCATGTCCAAATAATTCGTGCATTGCCACAACATGCCGTTGCATGTGGTTTAAACCTGCACAATTTTGAAGATCCTTTATTCCTATAATAGAATAGCTTCCTTTTTCTGTTGGAATAGAAACTCCACCATGAATAATCCTGCTAGCAATACCCCCTGTTTCTTCGTTTATCAGATTAGTACCTACATCTGAGTTATTGCTTTTGTTTAAAAAATCAGCATATATATTGCTCCCTTCAGAAGATATATAGTCGCCTGTTGCATATTCCACTGTATGCATTTCAGGCGAATTTATTGCATCCACGAGCATTGAGGTAAATGCTTTCTCGTCCTCAGTTTGACTCGGCAAAACACTTTCGTAATTTTCCACTTTTTGGAAAACGCCACTGTCATCTACAACCAACAGCTTGCGGAATTCTGAAAATTTATCGTTAGACAGTACTGTATTAATATCTTTCTGAAATTCCAAAGCGTCTCCACGCGTGTATCCTGAAATTTGCTTCCCGTCGGGGTCGATGTAGTTGACGGGGTTGTTGGCGCAGTAGGCGTAGGGGGAGAGCGAAGGATAGTTGGCGGCGAGCGGGTCAAGCGTGGTGAACCGCATCGTCAGGGAGTCGTACTGCCGCGCCTCGTTGTCGTACCACCACAAACCGTCGAACGCCGTGAATTCCTTGCCGATGTGAAGCCGGCTGTTCACCGCCGACGCCGCGGCGTTTTCCGTCACGGGCAAGCCCGATGCGAAGTACCACACGCGCTGCACCGCCGAGCCGTCCTCTCCGGCAACCGCGGCGATGCTCTCCAATTTCGCCGACAAAGATTCTCGTTTCATAGCGTTCATTTTTGGCGGACATTTGCAAATATAGCATTTTTTTGCCAAAATCAAAACATAAACAGGCGAATCGAAAAAAATATGCTAATTTTTCGAGCGCAGCGCTACCATTCTATTTCCGCGGCAGCCGTGCCCGTCATGCCGGCAATGGGAGGATTGACCTTTTCCACGCGCACCATTCCGCCTTCGATGAGCGGAAAACGCGCCAAAAGGGCGGAGCGAATGCGCCCTGCCACATGCTCGATGAGACTCGACGGAATCGCCATTTCCGCTTTGATGATGTCGTAGGCTTCCGCATAATTAAGGGTGTCGGCGAGGGTGTCGGCATCCATGGCTTTTTGAAAGGGATAGCGCAAACGCACAGTGACGATGAAATCGTTGCCCACGGCGCGTTCTTGCGGCGAAACGCCATGCCGGGCACGGAATCGGAGATTTTCGAGGGCGACAATTGTTTTCATGGGCTTTTTAATTTTCAGAATCGGTTTCTTCTGTTTGCGGAATCCACACGTAGGCACCGAGGTCGAGTGCGCCGGATTGGAAACGGTCGTTGCCATAAAAGTCGTAGCGCGCGTTCTCCGGACAAAGGGCTGCATTGCCGGCGCCAATGGCATCGCTTTCGTCTTGCAAGCGATAATCGAAGATGTATTCGTCGCGAACGGTGTAGAATTTCGGGTCGGCATCCCACAAGCAATCAATGAAACGGTCGTCGTTTTCCCCGCGCGAGCGGAGCAAGCAATTGCGCAGATAGACGTTGGTCTCCGCAAGATCGCCGATGGAAATATCGGCAGCGTTTCCATAAACGATGCAATTATCGAACGAGGCTTCCATCAAGGGATTGTCGTAGACCTTATCGTCGGGAAGGGCGTAGCGAAGCGTAAGGATTGCGCTTGTGACGACATCGAAAAGATAGTAGTTTGCAAAGGTGCAATTATCGAATGCAAACCGGCCGCCTGTCAAATCGACAACGCCGTCTTTGGAATCGGAAAATTCACACCCGACGGCTTCCACCCAAGCATGGGAGGCTTTCAGGACCGAAGCGGCAGAATTGTGGAGCACCGAATTGCAGATGCGGAGCTTCATCCGGTCGAGCACGCCGCAAGAGTCGACTACGATGCCATTGCTCGAACTGTGCATGACGGCGTGGCTCAATTCGTTCCCGAAGCTCTCTTTTTCAATGCGGATGCCATCCCATTGCCCCGACATCAATTCGAAAGGAATGCTTCCCGCCACTTTGTCGAGCCTGTCGCCCCTGAATGTCACGGGATTGCCAACCGTCCCTTCCGCAACCAGCGAACCCCTCACCTTCAAACAAGCCTTGTCGTGGAAATAGACGATAGTGCCTGCCGGAATTTTCAACACGGCATTTTTTTCGACGACAATGCTGTCCATCACGCGATAGGGACGTTCCGGCGACAACGTTTCTGTGCCGGAAACATGGAAATCGGAAAGCGTGACGGCATTTTGCCCTGCCGCGCGAATCACTACCGACTGTTGCGTGCCATTGGTGACGAAATTCAAATGGTCGAACACGTCGAATGGCAAATCGGCATCGGTCGCATCGATACGAGCCTCGACAAACACGTAGATGCTATCCTCCCCGCGCACTTCAATGTCGGAAAATTCTTTGCCGGAACGACCGTCGACATTCAGATAGAATTCCGCTCCTTCGGGCGCGCCTGTGAGAAATATGCGCTCGATGCGAAGCTGTTTTTTGTGGCGGTTGTAGACCACAAACCGTTTCGTGGCAGTCGTCTCGCCCGTGAATACGGTGTCGAAGCTAAGCGTGTCGGTCGAAAATTCGAGCACGTCGCCGCTGCCGGTGGCGAATCCGTCTTCGATGCAGGATGCCGTCGACAATAGCAATAGCGTGAATATGGCGTAAAATAGATGTTTCATTGCAAAACGCGTTGGCATGCACTGAAAAAACGTGCGCACGGGCGATTTATTGCATTTTCGGGGCAGCCTTCGCTATAAATTGAAATCGGTGTTCAAATCTTCGAGATAGTCGCGATCGGGAGTCGACGGGACAACTGCCGCATAGCCACGGGCGAGCCAATAGAGATCGGTGTCGGTCGCTTCCGGCTCGTCGTTGACGTATTTGCCGGTGAGCATATAGAATTTTTCACCCGACGGGTCGACGTAGGCGGCATATTCTTCCGTCCATCGGCCTTTGCAGGCACGGGCGCGGCGCATACCCTTGACAACGCCTCCGGCCGGAATGTTGACATTCAAGCATACATTTTCGGGCAGGCCGTCGCGAAGCACCATTCCAACGATCGTCTCGACGACGTGCCGGCATGCTTGGAAATCGGATGCCGCAGGGCGGTGGGATGTGAGCGAAAAACCGATGCTGTCGATTTTTTGCAGGCATCCTTCCAAAGTTGCGCCCATCGTTCCGGAATAGACGATGCTGTTTCCGGTGTTCGAGCCGTGGTTGATGCCGGAAAGCAGCAAGTCCGGGCGGCGCGGAGAGAGAGCGCTCAATCCGAGCTTGACGCAATCGGCCGGCGTCCCGTTGAGCGTCCATATTTGCACGCCGTCGCGCGACGTGTATGCTTTGGGACGAAGAATCGCGCCGCAAGTGATGGCAGTGGAGCCGCCGGAGCGCGGGCTGTCGGGCACAACGGCAATGATTTCGCCCAACGGGGCGGCCATGCCGATGAGTTGGTGGATTCCTTCGGCGTTTATGCCGTCGTCGTTGGTGATGAATATCAGTGGTCTGTCGGACATGTCGTAGAGTGTGTTTAATTTTGATGGGCTGCCAAATCTTGCGCATGGCGGAAATCGTCGGGCGAACCGATGTCGATCCATGTGCCGGTGATTGTATAATGGACAACCTTTTTCCCGTTGTCGACAAGCGCCTCAATCAGGTCTGTCGCGTCGAATACGGAATCGGGAGGAATCATCGTTTCCAGCAATTCGCGCCGCACGATGTAAATGCCGGCATTGGCATAGTAGTTGAACGTCGGTTTTTCTTCAAGCCCGAGGATGCGCGTCCCTTCGCTACGGAACACGGCGAAAGGCACCGACACCATGTAGGGGGTGGCAGCGATGGTCATGTCTGCTCCTTCTTCGATATGGCGGACGTATAGTTCCTCGTAGTTGATGGTCGTGAACAAATCGGAATTCATAATCAACACATTGTCGTGCATGAGTCCGCCGACAAGCCGTGCGGCGCCGATTGTGCCTAATTTGCGCGGTTCTTTGACGCATCTCACAGACACGCCGCCCACCGGCGTTGCGAAATGTTCTTCGATTTGTTCTGCCAAATAATTTGTGGTCACGGCAATATTTGAAATGCCGTTTTTGGCAAGTTCTTCGACATTGTAATCGATGATGCATTTGCCTCCGATGCGAAGCAACGGTTTCGGCGTGGTCAGTGTCAGCGGGCGCAGCCGTTCGCCGCGACCTCCCGCCATCAGGATGGCATCGAGCGGCAAGATTGAATGGCAGGCGGCGAAATCGCACACTTCGGCAATTCTGCCGTCCGCGTCGATGCACGGCACGAGCGTGATGTTGTTTTTCCTCATTTCGCGCACGTCGTCGACTTCAATTTTGCCGGCTTTGAATTTCCGGAAATTGCGGTGCATGATGTCGCGTGCGGCAACGTCGATCTTTTTTTCGCGGATTAAAAATCTGCGAATGTCGCCATCGGTCAGTGTGCCTGTCATTTTCCCGTCGGCATCGACAACAAAAAGCACCATTGTTTGTCCCGACAATTTGTTTAGCTGTTCGAGCGCGTCTACAAGCGATGCATCTTCGCCGATGATGTGTTGCGACCAGTCGTACATGGTTTATGGAATTATAAGCGTTTGTCCGACACGGATCGTCGAGCCCTTTATGCCATTGGCGCGACGTATGGCCGCTGCCGTGGTGCCGTATTTTTCGGCTATGCCGCCGAGCGTGTCGCCCGATTTCACTTTGTATGTCTTGTTGCCTGATTGTTTCCCCGACGTTTTTTTGTCGCCCGAAACTGTCAGCGTTTGCCCTGCGTCAATTGCCGTGCCCGATAGGTTGTTCCAACGTTGGAGGTCGGCAACGGTCACGCCATAGCGTCCGGCGATGGAGCCAAGCGTTTCGCCGCGGCGCACCTTGTGGGTTGTGGCTTTCTCGCTGCTTGCCGGCGAGGACGAAGCCGCGCCGTTGATGCTCAATTTGTCGCCCACGTTCAATCTGTCGCTCGTCAGGTTGTTCCACTCGCGAAGGTTTGCAACTGTCACACCGTAGCGTTCGGCGATAATCGACAAGTTTTCGCCGGATCTCACGGTGTGGACGGAAGTTGTCGTTCTTCTTGTTTTCGGCGCGTGCGTGCCGTCGATCAAAAGGCGTTGTCCTGCATAAATCGTATTTCCGGAAATGTTGTTCCACTCTCTCAAATCGCTAAGCGAGACGCGATAATCATCGGCAATGGATCCAAGCGTTTCGCCGCGGCTCACAGTGTGGTAGGTCGGATTTTCAGGTTGGTTTTTTTCCGGCGCTTCTGCGGGCGTTTCCACAGACGCTGTTTCCTGCGTTTCCACGGATGCCGCTTCCGGCGTTTCGGCTTGCGCTACGGCCGGCGTTGTCGTTGTCTCCGTCGTTGCAGTTTCCACTTCCGGCTCTTCTTTGCGCGACACTTTTTCATAGACGTGGATTTTCAATTGTTGTCCTCGCAGAATGCGGTTGCTTCTGAGATTGTTCCATTTTTTGATGGAAGCGGTCGACACGCCGTAGTGCCGCGCTATTTTCGAAAGCGTTTCGCCACTTTTCACCTTGTGGCGAATCACGGTCAATTGCGTGTCGCCGTCGATTGTCGTCGTTGTGCCATCGTTGGGTTCCACGACCGTTCTGTGCGCATACAAGGCTGCGTCGCGGGCAATGATGCTGTCTTCGCTTACGATGTAGCTGTATATTTGTTGCGACGGAAGCGTCAGCGCGTAAGGATGGATGTCGCCCGGAATTTCGTCTTTGCGGTATTGCGGGTTCAACACGCGGATTTCTTCGATCGGGATGTCGAGCACAGACGCGATTTGGTTGAAATGCACGCGATGGTTCACGTGGACAGTATCGGTGGTGATCGGGCGTATTGCCAACGAACGGCCCAAATCGTGATCTGCGTAGTAGGTCATCACATAATTGGCGGCAATGAATGCCGGCACATATCCCCGCGTTTCGGCAGGCAGGTAGAAATAGATGTCCCAAAAATCCTTATTTTCCCCTCCGGCACGGCGTAAAGCCTTGTTGACGTTGCCCGGGCCGCAATTGTAAGAAGCTATGGCAAGCGACCAATTGCCATAAATCTCATAAAGCTGTTTCAAGTATTTTGCTGCTATTTCCGACGAGCGAATGGGATCGCGGCGCTCGTCGACGAGCGAATTGACTTCCAATCCCAAACTCTTAGCCGTTCGCAACATGAATTGCCACAAGCCCGTAGCACCTGCACGCGACACAGCATTGGGGTCGAGCGCAGACTCGATGACAGGCAGGTATTTCAATTCCAACGGCAAGCCTTCTTTTTCAAGAGCTTGCTCGAATATCGGCGTATAGTAGAGGCTCAGCCTCAACATTTCTTCCACCAACTGGCGGCGACGCTGCGTGTACATGTCGATGTAGTTGCGCACGACGCTGTTGTAGGGCATTTCTATGACAGTCGGGAGTTTTTTCAGACGTTCGATATAGTCGGCGTCGGTTGTCGGGACGTCGGGCAGTTCGGCCCCGCTTTGGTCGATGACAGTATAGTTTTGCAAGTACCAATTGTCTAACAGTTCTTGCGTGTCGGTTTCGAAACTTTCCGGATAGATGATGGCGCTATCCTTGATCGACTCTTTCAGCGAAAGCACCGAAGATCCGGCTGTCGCGGCCAAGATGGCGGCAAATAGGAAACATGTCAGTATTGTTCTTTTCATTCCTTGTCGTTTTTTTGTTTTGTTCAAAACGTGAACGCGCAGTTCACACCCAATGCGTTCGTCGCGTCTCCCCGTGATTGGATCAACGCCGGCGTAACTCTCATCGACAAATCCGGAGAAATGTCGAAATGAGACAATGAAGCATCGACATAGGCATCTACCATGCACACCAAATAAAGCCCGACCATTCCGATGATGCAAAGGTCGCGGTTTCGACGGTAGAAATCCTTTTTCGATTTCAATGCCCTTTGCAGCCACGCCATGTCCAAGTCTTCTTCTTTTGTTGTCGACGGATAGAAATCCATGTAGCTTTTCGTGTCGGGGTCGTTGTCCATGATGTCCTTGTAGGCTTTTGTGTAGTCGGAGAGCATCCGGTTGTTCCACGACGTGGCATAAGCCAACCCGACATATCCGCCAATGACGATAGGCACTTTCCAATATCGTCGATTATAAATTTGTCCCAATCCGGGGCAAAGCGCCGACATCCAGACGGCGCGTGTCGGATCGGGATTGAATTCCAATCGGCGGTCGAATCCGGCAGGAATGGTGTCTGCTGCAATGGAATCGGCGGGAAGCGTTGTCGGGATGATTTCTTCTTGGATGCGAATCGTGTCGGACGCTATCGGCTCGTTGTCCGGCGGTGTTTCCGCATTGTAGTCTTCCGGCATTGTCGCGGTCGAAGTCTCGTCTTCGTCGACTTCCTGTCGATTCTCTTCGGCAAATATAGGAAAAGGAAATGACAAAGCCAAGCATAGCACGGCTGCTACACTTTTTTTAAACATTCCCTTGTCTGTCAATCTCTTTTTTGACAAAATTTTCAATTTTAGAAAAAAATCAATCGCTCGCTTTGGCGTCTTTTATCCGGTCAAAGATAGTGATTAATCTTTCAAGTTCTTCTTCGTTTTTGAAAGGGAAGGAAATTTTGCCTTTTCCTTGCTTATCGCAAGAGAATTGCACTTTTGTCCGGAACACGGAAGAAAGATGCTTTTTGAGCAAGTCGTATTCTTTCGAAAGCGACGCGGCGCGGCGCGGCGATTCGGCACTTGCCGTCTCGCTGTTGGCAGTTTTCGCCAATTCCTCCACTTGTCTCACCGACAGCCCCTTCTTCAAGGTCTCGTTGTATAGTTTGAGTTGCGTTTTAGGATTTTCGACGGCGAGCAAAGCGCGGGCGTGTCCCATGTCGACTTTGCGGTCGCGTAATCCGAGTTGCACTTCTGCCGGAAGTTTCAACAACCTCAGGAAATTGGCGATTGTGGCACGCTTTTTCCCTATTCTTTGGCTGAGTTGTTCTTGCGTAAGGCGATACTGCTCGATGAGTTTCTTGAAAGTGAGAGCAATCTCGATGGCGTTGAGGTCTTCTCGTTGGATGTTTTCGATCAACGCCATTTCGGTGATTTCGCTGTCGTTTGCCGTGCGTATGTAGGCCGGCACAGTCGACAACCCTGCAAGCCGCGCTGCGCGGAATCGGCGCTCGCCGGAAATGATTTGATATTGGTCGGCACCTGTTTTGCGCAATGTGAGGGGCTGGATGATGCCCAATTCCCGAATCGACGAAGCAAGCTCTTCGAGCGACTCTTCGTCGAACCATGTGCGCGGCTGGTCCGGATTTGGCGTGATTTGCGACAGGCTGATCTCGTTGATTGCCGACGATCCGCTTGTTTGGATGTCGTCCATTGAAATTAGAGAATCGAGACCGCGGCCCAATGCGTTTCTTTTAGGGGAAGCCATATAATGTAGTTTTTATGTTTAAGACTTTTTGTTGCGGTTCAGCAGTTCTTTGGCAAGCTGCATGTGGCTGGTTGCGCCTCGGCTGTCGGGGTCGTAGAGTATGGCCGGAAGCCCGTGGCTTGGCGCTTCGCTCAAACGGATGTTGCGCGGGATGACCGTGTCGAACACCATGTCGCGGAAATGGCCCTTCAACTCGTCGAATATTTGATTGGCGAGACGCAAGCGGGCATCGTACATGGTGAGCAAAAATCCTTCAATTTCCAAGTCGGGATTAAGTTTGGTTTTAATGATCCGGATGGTGTTGAGGAGCTTGCTGATTCCCTCCAATGCGAAATATTCGGCTTGAACGGGAATAATGACGGAATCGGCCGCGGTGAGCGCATTGACGGTGATCAACCCCAACGACGGCGAACAGTCGATGAGCACGAAATCGTAATTGTCGCGCACCTCTGCAAGCAGGCGTTTGAGTATTTTCTCGCGCTCCGGCTTGTCGATAAGTTCAAGCTCGGCGCCGACAAGGTCGATGCGCGAACCGATAAGGTCGAGCTTGTCGACACAAGTATGGTTTTCGGCTCCGCGAAGCGGATAGTCGTCGACAAGGCATTCGTAGATCGACGAGGCCATTTTTTTAGGATTGACGCCCAATCCCGAAGTGGCGTTTGCTTGCGGGTCGGCATCGATGATGAGCGTCGATTTTCCGAGCGTTGCCAACGAGGCCGCAAGGTTGATGGCGGTGGTCGTTTTTCCGACACCGCCTTTTTGATTTGCAATGGCAATTATTTTTCCCATAAATTCGTTTTTGCTGTTGCAAAGAAACGGCATTGGCGGCCAATGGCAAAACGTTTTTTGCGAAAAACGGCTAAATTGTTGATAAGTGGGCCGGATTGTTAATAACTTTCGATGTTCCACGCGCATATTCGTCGGCATTGCAATAGTTTAACACTGTGAAACATCGGCATTTCCCTGTATTTTTGGCTGCATTCGCGACATCGGCAAGCGAACAAGGGCGTTTGTAACAATACGATATCATTATGCAAGTTTATTGCACGAATTTGAATTCTTGCGTGTATCTTTGCCATAGAAATATTTATAGGCATAATGGCAAGTCTTACATCTGTTTTGCGCCCGTTTTTTTTGCGCAGGGCAAAAGCATCCGCGCGATTTGCTTCGTCGGGCGACGAAATCCAACGTTCCCAATTGCGAAAGTTGCTGAAAGCGGCATGCGAGACGGAATATGGCCGAAAGCATCATTTTAAAAGCATTGCCGGCTACGACGATTTTCGCCAAGCAGTCCCGCTGGTTCGCTATGAGGACATCCGCGCCGACGTCATGCGGATGGTGGCGGGCGAAAAGAATGTGCTGTGGCGTGGCGTTGTCCGCCATTTCGCGCAATCGTCGGGTACTTCGGACGGAAAAAGCAAATACATCCCGATATCGAACGAATCGTTTTCCCAATGCCATTATCGCGGCGGATTCGACTGTGTGGCTCATTATCTGGCATTGAATCCTGACAGCCGTATTTTCGACGGGAAAGCGTTTATCCTCGGAGGCAGCTACGCCAACGCACTGTCGCTCCCCCGCGGCGTTGTCGTGGGCGACTTGTCGGCCAATTTGATCAGCCGCATCAATCCGGCTGTAAACCTCTTGCGCGTGCCCGACAAGCGAACCGCGCTGATGGAGGATTGGAGCCTCAAATTGCCGGCTCTCGTCGAGTCAAGCCGTCGAGAAAACGTGACGAACATATCCGGCGTCCCCTCGTGGTTTTTGTCGGTGCTGAAAGAAGTGATGAAGGCAGAGGGTGTCGGGTCGATTCACGAAGTGTGGCCAAACTTGGAAGTGTTTTTCCACGGCGGAATCAGTTTCCGCCCCTATCGCCAGCAATATGAGGCCATCACCGACTCGAAAAAAATGCATTTCTTGGAGACCTACAACGCATCGGAAGGCTTCTTTGCCGTGCAATCTTCGTGGGACACGGCGGCAATGCTCCTGCTGCTCGATTTGGGCGTGTTTTATGAATTCATTCCGCTTTCCGAAACGGGAAAAGACAATCCGCAAGCCATCTCCATACGCGACGTGGAAGCGGGACACACGTATGAACTTGTCGTTACGGCGTGCAACGGACTTTGGCGCTACCGCATCGGCGACACGGTGAAGGTGGAACAAACATCGCCCGTGAAAATCACCATAGCGGGGCGCACGAAGCATTTCATCAACGCTTTCGGCGAAGAATTGATGGTCTACAATGCGGATGCCGCCATCGAAAAGGCGTGCGCCCGATGTGGCGCGGAAGTGGCCAACTATACGGCAGCTCCCGTCTACGCAACAGCCACGACAAAGGGACGGCACGAATGGCTGATAGAATTTGCCAAGCGTCCGGCAGACATGGATTTGTTTGCGGAAACGCTCGACAAGTGCTTGCGCGATGAAAATTCCGACTACGATGCCAAGCGCTTCCAAGGCATATTTATCGACCGCCTTTCGATCGTGGAAGCACGACACGGGCTGTTCGACGATTGGCTGTCGCGCGACGGCGGAAAACTCGGCGGGCAGCGCAAAATACCGCGGCTCTACAACTCCCGCGACATCATGGAAAGCATGTTGAAAATGAATCATTAATCATAAGAATATACACGACGATGAAAAAAATCATTCTTTCTTTTGCTTCGCTTTGCGTGGCTTTGGGCATGTCGGCTTCGCCGAAGTATGTGTTCATGTTTATCGGCGACGGCATGGGCATGGGCCATGTCATG
Source organism: uncultured Porphyromonadaceae bacterium (assembly GCA_900541555.1). Taxonomy (GTDB): domain Bacteria; phylum Bacteroidota; class Bacteroidia; order Bacteroidales; family Muribaculaceae; genus Limisoma; species Limisoma intestinavium. The sequence continues at coordinate 14,992 of UQKE01000003.1, forward strand.
GCGGCTGAGACCTACAACCGATTGTCGCTTGGCAACGAGGACAATATCCTGATGATGCAATTTCCTGTCGCATCGATGGCATTGACCTATTCGGCGAGCAGTCCCGTGACCGATTCGGCAGCAGCCGGAACGGCGCTTGCCACCGGCCGGAAAACGAAAAACGGCATGGTCGGGATGACGCCCGACACGACGGCCGTCGTCAGCATTGCCACCCAACTGAAAGAACAAGGCTATGGCGTGGGCATCGTCACCTCCGTGGCCTACGACGACGCAACGCCGGCCTCCTACTACGCGCACCGTCCGAACCGCAACATGTTTGTGGAAATAAACCACGACGGAGCACGCAGCGGGTTTGACTTCATAGGCGGCGCTTACACGCATGTGGCGGAGAAAAATATCGACGCTTGCGCGAACGTGTTCGACGATTATCGGGCAAACGGCTACACCGTGGCACATGGATTGAAAGGATTGAAAGAAATAGAAGGAAAGGAAAAAGTACTGTTGACCGGCGGCAATCCGCATTCGCCTAACGATTTGGGCTATACGATCGACAGCTTGGAAAACGTGTTGACGCTGCGCCACCTGACGGCCGCCTGCCTGAGCCATTTGCTCCGAGTGTCGCCCGACCGCTTCTTCATGATGGTGGAAGCCGGCAATATCGACCATGCCGCGCATGGCAACGATGGAGCAGCCGTCGTGAAGGAAGTGTTGAATTTCCAGCAATCCATCCGCGTGGCTTACGATTTCTACCTGCAACATCCGGAAGAAACACTTATCATCGTCACGGCCGACCATGATACGGGCGGAATGACAGTAGGCGTGGAAAACGGACGGACGCCCACATTCGACGACATCGACTATCGCCATGCTTCGAAAGAGAAATTCAACGACTACTGCTTGTCGCACAAAGACTTCACATGGGAAGAAATGAAACAGGCAATGAGCAACGAATTGGGCTTGTGGTCGCACATTGAAATGTCGGAAAAGGAAGAAGCCGTCGTGAAAGAAGCATTTGAAGCGATGAAAGCAAATGCCGACGGATCGCAAAAGACATTGTACAAGGAATTCAACAATTTCTCGGCTGTCGTGTTCGATATTTTGAACCATAAAAACGGAATAGGATTCACGACATTCAGCCACACGGGCAATCCGGTGCCGGTATTTGCCATTGGAGAAGGATGCGAGGAATTTTCCAACGTGAACAACAACATCGACATACCTGCAAAAATCCGTGATTTGGTCGGGTTGGATTAAAAACGAGAGGCTATGAAAAAATTGGTTGTTTCGACCGGCGCCGGAATCAGCGCGGAAAGCGGGCTTAGCACGTTTCGCGATGCCGGCGGGCTATGGGACAAATATCCGGTGATGGACGTGGCAAGCCACGACGGGTTTGTGCGGAATCCCGCGCTTGTGCATGAGTTTTACAACAAGCGGCGGCGCGAATTGCTGACGGTTGCGCCCAACGCTGCCCACACAGGGCTGAAAGAATTGGAAAAATTGTTCGACGTGCGAATCATCACGCAAAACGTCGACGACCTCCACGAACGGGCCGGAAGCAGCCATGTGCTCCATTTGCATGGCGAATTGATGAAAGTGCGCTCAATGCGCAGGGAAGACAGGGTCTACACCCTGGCCCCCGACAATTTGGAAACTTCGCCCGACACACGCGACGAATACGGCGATCCCGTGAGGCCGCACATCGTGTTTTTCCAAGAAGCCGTGCCCAATTTTGAAAAAGCCGTCGATTTGGTGCGCGAAGCGGATATTTTCGTCGTCATCGGCACATCGCTCAATGTGTATCCGGCAGCAAGTTTGCTCTACTACGCACGGGCGGGCATTCCCGTCTATTACATCGATCCGCGTCCGGCTCCGATTCCGTCGGGCGTCGGGGATGTGACGGTGATTGCCAAAAAAGCCACGGAAGGCGTTGCGGAATTGGCAGAATTGCTGAAACGTCAAATTTGATTTCACGCAATGGACAAAAAACACTATATCGTCGGAATAGGCGAAATATTGTGGGACATGTTCCCGACCGGCAAACGCTTGGGAGGCGCACCGGCCAATTTCGCCTACCACGCCGCACAAGCCGGACTCGACGGGATTGCTGTCAGCGCCGTGGGCAACGACGCTTTGGGACAAGAAGCCGAAGCGGCTTTGGCGGCAAAACGGCTTGCCACCCACTTGGAGCACGTGCCGTTTCCCACCGGCACGGTTCGCGTGTCGCTCGACGATGCCGGCGTGGCAACCTACGAATTTGCCCCCGATGCGGCATGGGACAACCTTGAATACACCCCTGCGCTGGATGCAATTGCCCGCGCCACCCGCGCCGTTTGCTTCGGCACGCTGGCGCAACGCGCCGCGAAGTCGCGCGCCACGGTGAGGCGGTTTGTGGAAGCGGTCGACGGAATGCGCGTGTTCGACATCAACCTGCGCGGCAATTTCTACGACCGCGACACGATAGAAGAATCCTTGCAGATTTGCAATATTTTGAAAATCAACGACGACGAAATTCGCATCATTGCCCGCATGTTCGATTTGCCCGACAGCGAGCCTGACATTTGTTGCCGCAAGCTTATAAGCCATTTCGGCCTCGACATGGTCGTCCTCACTTGCGGAGCCGACGGCAGCCATGTATACACACGGCAAGGGGCAACGTCCCATCTGCCGACACCCCGCGTGAAAGTGGCCGACACAGTGGGCGCGGGTGACTCGTTTACTGCCGCGTTTGTCTCGGCGTTGGTGAAAGGCGAAGATTTGGCCACGGCCCATCGCAAAGCCACGGAAGTGGCGGCATACGTCTGCTCTTGCGAAGGAGCCATGCCGCCCTACGACTGCCGCAAAGCATAACGATTCCAGAAATCTCCCTTTGATACTACCGGCATTTTTCTCGCGGTTTCAAAAAAGTTTAATGCTCTTTTGGAACAGAACCGAAAAGGAGGAATGCCGCCTCGGCGGGGAATCCGGGTGCGCGACACGCAGCGAAGTGCGGCGTTTTTTAGCTGCAAAATAGCACATGGTATTGCAAATTTCAATAGATGTGGCTAACTTTGCAGTCGCTTTGAAAGCGGAAATTGCACAAGCAATCCGTTTTTGGTCCTATAGCTCAGTTGGTTAGAGCATCTGACTCATAATCAGGGGGTCCTTGGTTCAAGCCCAAGTGGGACCACTTCAAAATCAAGCAGTTAAGCCATCGCGCTTAGCTGCTTTTTTGTTTTCTACCTATTGCAATTTTCGGGATCGGTAGATTTTTAATGGAAATTGCTTGTTGTTTTCATAGCCATGCGTTAGCTCTTTCTTTTACTGCGATTGACTCTCTCAGTAATTTGACAAATTCACAAGTCGATTTCTTGTGATATGTCCCTACAAGCGTATGCACGCAACCGATCATTTCATTTTCAGGAACATCTATCGGGATTGCCTTTACTCCCTGCTGGTTAAGAACAGAGGTTTCGGCCAGCACTGTGACGAGTTTGCTATGACGGATAAGGTCAAGCAAAATGTTGGGATCATTGAGTTCCATGCGAATGTCAAAATCGCGTGGATAACGTTCAAGTATCTTATCAAGAGCATTACGTGCCTGAAGTCCCTTTGATGGAAGCACAAGATTGTATCCGGCGAGTTCGTCGAGAGAAACGCGCTCTTTTGATGCCAAAGGATGGCTGTCGCCAACGATTGCTGCAAGATAGTTCTGAAAGAGAACATGCGACTCAATGCCGGCAACAGGCACCGAAGGCTTGAAAGCGAGCACAAAATCAATCTCATTCCGGCGCAACATTTCCATCAAGTCTGCCATCGGCTTGTAGCTGATATTCAATTTCACTCCCTTATACTTCTTCATGAAGGTGAAGATTGTCTCCGTAAGAATAGGGCTGAAAGAATATGTCACTCCTATATTTAGCTCTCCGACAAGCATTTCTTGCAAATCAATCATCCTTTGGCGGCATTCTTCGGCGTTGCCGACAGTCTTGCGGGCAAAAGGAAGCAACTCCGCTCCGGATTCGGTGAGCACGACACTATGGCTGTTGCGGATGAAAAATTTGGTGCCAAATTCTTCCTCCAATGTCTTGATTTGTTGCGAAAGAGTGCTTTGCGTCAAACAAAGTTCGCGAGAAGCCTCAGAAAAGTTTAGCTTTTCGGCCAATTTCACAAATGATCGCAATTGTCGTAATTCCATCCGATATGATATTATTTTGCAAATTTACGTATTATAATCATTATCTTGTTGCCATGTAGGCAATTCGTTTAAGCATAAAAATAGGAAGTGTCCCACCAATCACCATTCCGGCTATAACGAAAAAGCACACGAGACCGTTGGTTGAAAAGAGATAGAAGTAGTGGTGGAAAACAGGTTCCGACGTATGAAAAAGACACATCGCCAATCCTCCGAAAGCCTTATAAGCATATATTCCGGGAATCATCGGAAGAAGCGACGGAAAAAGAAATGTCTCCGCCGGAATCTTTACACATGGAGACAGCACCACAGCAAGCACCCCAATCACAAACGAAGCTACCGTCGATGCCAAAATAATGCCAATACCCGCAAATTCAGGCGTCATGAGCAAAAAACGGATTGAATGCCCTGTCGCCGCTATCAATGCACAAAACAGATAAGCCTTGATTGGCGGATTGCTTATTGCGGAAAAACCAATAGCAGCTATCGCAGCAAAAAATGCATCGCCAAAAAAATTCTCAATCATGGTTGTCCTTTTTAATCAAAACATGCCGACTTGCATCGCCCACATGCCGGCACACAGTCCCATCGAAAGACAGCTTACCAGAATGAGAGCATCTACCATGCGGCTGAAAAAACAAATATAATGACGATCTATCATGTCGCTGAACGAATTGAGCAGCGGAATCCCCGGAACAAGATAAAGCACGCTGGTCCCGATGGCAACCTGAGGCGTACCGCCAAGAGAGAACAACATGTCGGCACAAGCAAGCACTGACGACACAAAAGCACAGATAATGAACACAATCCTGACATCTATCTTTTTCGACAACATCAGTTGTTTTAGGTAATATCCGCACAATGTCGCAACAAATACAACCGCAACGGCCATCATGTCTCCTCCGAAAAGCCGGCAAAACGCCCCATTGGCACACGAAACTGCAAAAAGCACCCACCATTTATTGGCCGGACCGATTCGTGAAATCTCATTAAAACAGGCTTCTGCCTTCTCGACATCCCAGCCATTGTCTGCCACTTCCCAACTCATTTGGCTCAGCCGCGTTATTTTCTCAAAACTGACAACCGGATTGGATGTCGATTCCGTAAACACCCTGTTGCGGTTCTCATCATTATCCCTTATAACAAGGCTGACATGGCGCGGCATGATTGTTATGTCTGCCGAAAGTTTCCATGTCGCCGCCATTCGACCGACATTTTGTTCCAACCGCGCACAAGTAGCGCCGCTTCGCAACAACAAAGCAGAGTAAGCGGAAAGAAAACAGCCGGCTTTGTTCAAAAAATTATTCATATATCCTCATACTCCTCAAAATCATAATCATTATCTTTGATTTCCGGATCACCGGGAATCCAAAACTCGGCTTGCTCGCTCCCCATTTCTATAAAAGGGTGATGCTTGCCTGCCGTATACAAGGATGCAACAAAGCGTCCGATAACGAGTGCGGCAACTGATACCGCAATGACAATCCATACAATCATAGGTGTAATCATGCTTTTTTGTTTGCAAAGTAACAGGCACTATCACATCTGCCGGAGAATCTGCAATGATATTATCCGATACCGGCTATCGCAAACAATGAAGCCATGATTCCCGCATCACCCATTCAGTTCGGCTTGTCCCGATTCTTACTACTTCTACCTTCAATCATGTATTTTCCCTGCACTTTGCAAATTCCTTGCAAAAATCATCCGCCGCACAATAAATCCCCGTTATTTTAGCCGCCGAAAATGTACAGCTCAAATATAACTGCATGAAATAGAGCACCTTATATTATATCTGGAAATCAATTCCTAAGCATAAAACAATAAAAGTGAAAAGGCGGTAAAGCTAGGCAAACGCGCAATGTCCTCCTCTGCCGCGCGATAGCGCGGATAGGGCCATATATACGCCAATGGGAATCGAACGCCCAAAAGAGCGCCCGATTCCCATTGCGATAGCCATAAGCAAAGGACCGCGCCGAAATAGCGGCACGGCCCTGTATGAAAAAAATCAAATCATATTTTCGATGCTCCAAACGAAAGCCCTCAATCCCAATTGCGGGCTTTCTTCGTCGATCGATTTCAACATTTCCAACAGCCCCTCCACCGCCGTATCGGGCACCATCGACAAATAGGCCGCATTGAGCGTGGGCCACGCGTGAGAGCCGAGATGCGGCTCGCCTTTTTGCGTTCCGGCTCCTATCACGGAAGTCCACCCCGTGTAGCCGCGCACGTTCATGCGCCGCAGAGCCATCAGCACGTCGTCTTCGTGCGCTTGATTGAATGCTATGAAAACAGCTTTCATGATTCCTTCGTGTCCAAATTTATTTGTTCCGTTTCTTTATCAATTTCAATTCTTTCCGACGGCGGCGACGTATGCCGTAACCGGCAAACAAGCTGTAAAGCGTCGGAATGATTATAAGCGTGATCAGCGTGGAGAACGACAAGCCCCATGCCACCGACATGCCAAGGGCGCGCCACATTTCAGAGCCTTCGCCCGTGCCGACAGCCATCGGGATCATGCCGACAACCGTAGTCAACGTGGTCATCAAAATCGGGCGCAAACGCGACCGGCCGGCCGTCACGACGGCAAGCGTCAGCCCCTGTCCGCGTTCGCGGCAAAGCATCGTATAGTCGATCAGCACGATACCATTGTTGACAACGATACCAATCAGCATCAGCACGCCCAGCAACGCCATGACGCCCATCGGCGTGCCCGTCACGTAAAGTCCGATCAACACGCCGGTGACGGCAAACGGGATCGAGAACATGATGACAAACGGATAGGTCAACGACTCGAATTGCGCCGCCATGATGATGAACACCAGCACAATCATCAACGCCATCAACATAAACAAGTCGGAGAAAGTGTCCTGCTGGTCCTCGAACGATCCGCCGAATTGCCATGTGAAGCCCGACGGGATTTCCACTTCCGACATGACCTTGTTGGCCTCGGCAATCACGTCGCTCAACGCATAGCCTTTCGCCACGACGCATTTCACCGTGATGACACGCTCGCGGTCGCGACGCTCGATGGTGGGAGGCGATTGCGATTCCACCACTCGGCCGAGGTCGCGGATCTTGATGCCCTGTCCTGCCGAATTGTAAATGGTGATATTTTCAATGTCTTCTACCGATTGGCGGTATTGCTTGTCGTAGCGCACGCGGATGTCGTACTCGTCGCCATCCTCGCGATAGTAAGTCGACACGTTGCCCGTCACGCGATTGCGCAGGTAGTTGGCGGCAGTTGCCATGTTCAACCCGTTCAAAGCCAACTTCTCGCGGTCGAAATCGACGCGATATTCCGGCGTGTACTCGTCGCGGCTGATGTCGACTTGCGAACAGCTCGCCACCTTGCTCATCCGTTCGGCCACCTCCGCAGCCAAGCGGTCGCTCTTCGTAAAGTCGTAGCCATAGATTTCTATCTCGGCAGCCGCTTCTCCGCCAATTCCGCCACCACCGCCACCGGCCGACACGTTAAACGTACGAATTTCCGGATATTCGGCCAAGTCTTTTCGTATCTCGTCGCAAATTTCGGTAATCGACCGTTCGCGCTCCGAAGAAGTGGACGTGCGGATATTGTATTTCAAAATATTGTTGCCGTTGTCCGACATGTTTCCAAACACATTGTCTTCGCCGGCTTGCCCTTCGGAAAAATTGATGGTCTCTATTTCCGGATATTTCTCGCGAAGCTGGCGGGTGATGCGGAATCCGAGTTCGCGCGTCACGTCCTGTCGCGTGCCTGCCGGCAATTTTATCGTGATGCCTATGCGCGCATTGTCCTGCGTAGGGAAGAACTCCGTCTTTATCCGCGGAAGCAACACAAACAACGAGAAGAAGAACAAGGCGATGATGGCCGTCAGCGTGAACCACCGATAGCGCAAGCACCAATGCAACAGCCGCGCATAGCCGTTGGTCACGGCCTTCAATCCGCGATCAAACGGATTTGACACCATTTTCTGGAAAAGGTTGTATTTCGTGTTGAGCCGCAGCATCAGCGCGCAGAGGGTCGGCGTCAGCGTGATTGCGCCGATGGTCGACACCGACAGGATGATTGTCACCATCCAGCCCAATTGCTTAAACAGCACTCCTGCCATGCCGTCGATCATCGTGAGCGGCAAGAACACGGCAATCGTGGTCAGCGTCGATGCCATCACGGATATTGCCACCTCGTTGGTCGCAAACATGGAAGCCTGCTTCGGGCGGCTGCCGCGCTCAATGTGGGTCGTGACGTTTTCGAGCACCACGATGGCATTGTCGACCACCATGCCTATGGCAATCGAAAGGGCGCTCATGGAAATGATGTTCAGCGTGTTGCCCGTAGCCATCAAATAAATGAGGGCGGCAAGCAGCGAAATAGGTATCGTCAGCACGATGACGAAAGTGGCGCGCCAACGGCCGAGGAACAACAGCACGACAAGGCTGACGATGATGATAGTCGTCAGAATCGTATCCTCCAAAGAGTTGATCGTAAGGATAATGTTGTCCGACGTGTCGACAATCGTGCCGATTTCCACGTCCGACGGCAAATTTTTCTTGATTTGCTCCAAACGCGCATTGACAGCTTGCGCGATTTCCACCGAATTGGCGCCCGACTGCTTTTGGATGACAATCATGCCGCCCAGCTTGTCGTCGGTGTACGATTCTTCGGCGCGTTCCTCCGGAGCGTCTTCAATCCGTGCCACGTCGCGCAAGTAAACCGGCACGCCGTTGCTTGTCCCTACAACCACGTCGAGCATTTCGTCTGTGCCGGCAAATTCCTTTTGCACGCGCATCGCGTAGACGTTCGAACCGATGTCGATTGTTCCCGCCGGCACGTTCAAATTTTCATTGGCAAGCACCTGCCCGATTTGCTCGATCGATATGCCGTAGGCTTCAAGCTTGTAGGGGTCGCAATAAATTTGGATTTCGCGCTCCGCAAGTCCCGATATCGACACCTGCCCCACGCCCGAGACGCGAGCCAACGGCGTGGCCACTTGGTCGTCGAGAATCTTATACAACCCCGACATGCTTTCTTTGGCCGTCACCGACAAAATCAGAATCGGGATGTCGTCCGTGCCGAATTTGAAAAGAATCGGCGTTTGCGCGCCATCGGGCAAGGTGGTCACTTGGTCGAGCTTGTCGCGCACGTCGTTGGTCGCGACGTCAATGTCCGTGCCATACTCGAATTCAAGCGTGATTATCGATGCGTTTTCGCGCGATTCGGAAGAAATGTGCTTCAAGTCGCTCACCCCGTTGAGCATGTTCTCAAGCGGACGGGTTACGTTCGTCTCTATGTCTTCGGCACTGGCTCCCGTGTAGGTAGTCATCACCATGATCGAATTTGTTTCGATTTCCGGAAGCAAGTCGATCGACAACCGCGTCAACGAAAACAATCCGAAAACGGCAATGCCGAGAAATATCAGAATAGTCGTGATTGGCCGTTTTACGGCCGACTGGTACAAACTCATAGTCGTTGGTTTTCAGTTTATTTTTTCGTGGTGACGATTTCCACTTTCGAGCCGTTTTTCAGCCGCGTCTGCCCTGCGACGACAACCGTCTCGCCCTGATTCACGCCGCTCAATATCTCATACTCCGTGCCAATGCGTTGCCCGAGCGTCACTTTGCGATATTCCGCCTTGCCGTCTTTCACGACATAGACATAACGGTCGCCCGAACCCACGAGCTTCTGCACGGCGCGATCCGGAACAACGACACGGGTCTCCGTCCCGTAATTCAGCCTTACGCGGGCAAACATTCCGGGACGCACGCGCTCGTCGGCGTTGGCTATCATCAATTCCACGGGGAATGTCCGCGTCGCGGGGTCGATGGTCGGATAGATGAGATGCACAATCGCCTTGAACGTCTCGTCGCCGTAAACATCAAGCTCGAAATCCACCTCCATGCCTTTTTTTACTTTTGTGAACAATGCTTCCGACACATTGATTTTCAATTTCACCGGACGAATTTTCTCAACCGTGAAAATCGGATTCCCGCCGCTATACATGTCGCCCGAATCATAATTGCGGCAGGTGACGATCCCGCTTATCGGGCTCACCAACCGTGTATTTTCGACTAAATTCTCGTAATTGCGCCGCGACACATCGTAGGTTGTCTTCTTCGCATCCCATTCCGATTTGGAAGTGCCGCCGATTTTATACAGCTCGTCGACGCGCTTGAATTCAATTTCGTTGTTTTCCATTTGCAACCGCACTTGGTCCAAATTAGCGGGGTCCATGTCGGCCAACTTCTGGCCGGCTTTCACGTGGTCGCCCACCTCGACATAGACCTTCTTGATGCGCATTGCCGACTGCGGCGCAATATTGTTTGTCACATCGGCTTCCACCGTCCCCGTAAACGTGTTGACTTGCTCCACCGGTCGGAAATCGCTTTTCGCCACCTCCACTTTCACGGCTTCATCGCCCGCCTGCGTTGTTGCTTGCTGTTCTTTGCCGGAGCATGCCGAAATAGCGACAGCCGCCGTCAGAAAAAATCCCTTGATAATTGTATAACGATTCATATCGAATTAATTTTTTACTTGATAATCCGTTCCCATTGTTTCGTCGAGCATCGCTTTGGCCACCAGAAAATCATAAATCGACTGGCTGCGGTTCATCTGCGCTTGCGTCAATGCCAACTGCGAATCGTTGATTTCAAGCAGCGTCCCCGCGCCTGTGGCATAACGCTTCTCGGCAATTTCATATCCTTTCCGCGCTTGTTCGATGCCCTTTGCAGCCGATTGGTATTGCATTATGCATGTGCGCATTTTGTCGACATATTGACGCACGGAAACCATCAACGAACGCTCCGTGTCATAGCGCGTCAGCGACAATTGCTCAATTTGCACTTTCGTCTGTTTCAGGGTGTTATAGCGTTTGCCGCCGGAAAAAATCGGTATGTTCAACGTCAATCCGAGCATCGAATAAGGATTCCATCGGTAATCTTTGAACTTAAAGTCCTCGGCCATGGCGTTCCACTGATAGGAAAACGTCAAATCCAAAGTGGGATAGTATGCGGCTTGCGCCTGCTTGCGCGTTTCCACCAATTGCTGATGCTGGAGATCCAACTGGCGCAGCGAACTGTTGCCCGCCACCATCGTCGTGTCGACCGACAGATAGTCGGCATACAAATCGCCTTCATAATCGCCAAGCGAACCGGCGCAATCTATGTCGAGAGCGAGGTCGACCCCGATCAACGCCTTCAATTGCCACTCGGCAAGAACAATGGCATTCTCTGCGTCGAACATGCTCGGCTCGGCATTTTTCACCGACACATCGGCACGAATCAAATCGTATTCGGAAGAAAGCCCCTGCTCGTATTTCTGCTTGATGTCGACATAATTGCTCATCGCATTGTCGTAGTTCTCCTTAAACGTGACGTAAGAATCCTTTGCAAGCAACACGCCGTAGAAGGCTTGACGCACCTGCGACACCATCGACAACTTCGAAGAACGCGATTTTTCGACAGCCAGCTCCACTTCGTCGGCTGAAATGGCAAGTTGCTTCCACAACTGCGCGCTGATGATGGGAAGCGTGGCGGAAAATCCTGCCGACCAAACATTGTTGCGGCCCACTTTTATCCCTTCCGACATTTCGCCTTCTCCCATGCCGGGCATGTCGTCGCCGCCCATATACATCACTTGCTTTTGAATCGTGCGATTGTAAGTAGCGCTGAAATCGATGGTGGGAAACAATTCGGCCAACGAGCCCTTTTTGGCATATTCCTGCTTCGTTATTTCCCAATCGGCCACTTGAACCGTCGGATTGTCGGAAAGGGCAATTTCAATCGCCTCGTCGAGCGTAAGATTCAATGTCGAATCCGATTCGGCTGCCGCAACCGGCATCCCCAAGCATCCCGCAATGGCAATCGTCATGCCAAAACGACAATACATATTCTTCATAAATTCTATTTTTTACATAAAAAAAAGAGACCGACATTCTTGTCGATCTCCTATTGGTGGGCGTTGACGGATTCGAACCGCCGACCCTCTGCTTGTAAGGCAGACGCTCTGAACCAGCTGAGCTAAACGCCCGAAATGCGACTGCAAAGATAGAGCGAATATCGGAATTTGCAAAACATCGGCAAAGAAATTTTGTCCAAACACAGTTTTTCCCTGTTTTTCAAGCGAAATGCCGACAAAGAATGGGAAAATTGCTAACTTTGCATATTTGATATAGCATAAACTGCATTCGCGCATAAGATTTTCAACTTTCTGCACGCGATTGCACATTTGAAATTTAACCAATACAGAATGGAGTTAACGGCTGCACAATTAGCCACCCTTGTCCGTGGAGAAATAGAAGGCGACGCTTCAGTGAAAGTGTCGGCTTATTCAAAGATAGAAGAAGCAAAAGCAGGTTCGCTTTCGTTTTTAGCCAATCCCAAATACACCCACTACGTTTACAACACCGAGGCTTCCGTATTGCTCGTGCGCAAAGACTTCGTGGCCGAACATCCCGTAAAAGCCACGCTCATCCGCGTAGACGACCCTTACGCAGCATTGGCCGATTTGCTCGAAATGGCACAAAAAGCCGTTCCGGAAAAATGCGGCGTGGAGCAGCCGTCGTTTGTGTCGAAAAGCGCGACTATTCCGGAGGATGCCTATATCGGAGCATTTGCCTACATTGGCGAGAATGCACGAATCGGCAAAAAAGCGAAAATCCATCCGCAATGCTATGTCGGCGACAATGTGGAAATCGGAGAAGGCACGATATTGTATGCCGGAGTGAAGGTCTACGCCGGATGCAAAATCGGCGCGCACTGCATTGTCCATTCGGGAGCCGTGATCGGCGCCGACGGCTTCGGATTTGCTCCCGAAGGCGAATCGTATAAAAAAATCGAACAAATCGGGAATGTCGTAATCGAAGACAATGTGGAAATCGGCGCAAACACGACAATCGACCGCGCCACCATGGGGTCGACAATCATCCGCAAAGGCGTGAAGCTCGACAATCTGATACAAATTGCCCACAACGTGGAAATTGGAGAAAATACCGTTATGGCAGCGCAATCGGGCGTGGCCGGATCTGCAAAATTAGGCCGCCACAACATGGTCGGCGGACAAGTGGGATTTGCAGGCCACATCAAAATCGGCGATTTCAACCAGTTTGGAGCACAATCGGGCGTGCATTCGGCAATAGGAAACGGCCGCACGCTATTGGGCTATCCGGCCGTCGACGCACGCATTTTCATGAAGCAAGCGGCCTACCTGAAACACCTTGGCGAAATGGCTTCGGACATTGCGAAGCTAAAAAAAGAATTGGAAACACTAAAAAACGGCGAAAAGCAAGCGGACTAAAAACTCGCATGACTTCTGCCATTTGTTGAAAAATATAAAACAAAACGATCGATATGAAACAATGCACTTTGAAAAAACCTTTCACCGTCAAAGGGAAAGGGCTTCACACAGGATTAACGATTGAAGCAACATTCAAACCGGCCCCCGACAATTTCGGACGCAAATTTTTGCGGACAGACATCGAAGGAGCCGAACCGATCGAAGCTGTGGCCGAAAATGTAGTCGAAACGTGCCGCGGCACGGTAATTGCTTGCGGCGACGTGAAAGTGTCGACAATCGAACATGCAATGGCTGCCTTGTATGCGGCAAACATCGACAACTGCTTGGTGGAGCTGAACGGACCGGAAGTGCCGATCCTCGACGGAAGCGCACGAATTTTCACTGAGAAAATCGAAGAAGCGGGAATCGAAGAGCAAAACGACGACGCGCAAACCTACGTAGTGCGCCATCGCACCATCGTCAAAGACGATTCGACGGGAGCATCCATCTGCGTAATCCCCGACAATGATTTCTGCATAGATGTCATGATTGAATTCAACTCCATCGTTCTTTCCAACCAATTCGCCACGCTCGACAATTTGGAAGATTTCAAAGAACAAATCGCATCGAGCCGCACATTCGTTTTTGTCAGAGAAATAGAAGGCTTGGTGAAAAACAACCTCATCAAAGGCGGCGATTTGGGAAATGCCATTGTCATCTACGACACACCGGTGGCACAATCGGAACTCGACCGCATTGCCGACATGCTCAACGTGCCGCGCAAGAAAGTGACAGAGTTCGGATTTATCAACAGCGAAGAATTGACGTTCAAGAACGAACCGGCACGCCACAAACTGCTGGACGTTATCGGCGACGTGGCTTTAATCGGCCGCCGCGTGCAAGGACGCATCATCGCCACATGCCCCGGCCACACAATCAACTCTACTTTCGCAAAGAAAGTGCGCAAAGAGTTGAAACGCCAAGAAGTGCAAGCCCCAATCTACAACCCGAATGCCACGCCCATCATGGACGTAAATCGCATTCGCCAGCTTTTGCCCCACCGCTATCCGTTCCTATTGGTTGACAAAATCATTGAGAAATCGGAAAAATATATTGTCGGCGTGAAAAATGTGTCGGGCAACGAACCATTCTTCCAAGGACATTTTCCGGAAGAGCCGGTCATGCCGGGCGTACTGCAAGTGGAAGCCATGGCGCAAACAGCCGGATTGCTCGTTTTAGGCTCCGTGGACGAACCCGAACGCTACTCCACATATTTCATGAAAATCGACAACGTGAAATTCCGTCAAAAAGTAGTACCGGGCGATACCCTGATTTTCCACGTCTCGTTCCTGACGGAATTGCGCCGCGGCTGCGCAAACATGAAAGGCTATGCGTTTGTCGGCGACAAAATCGTGTCGGAAGCTGAATTCATGGCACAAATCATTAAAAACAAATAGTTAAGAGGTTTATGAAACAACCATTGGCATACATACATCCGGATGCGAAAATCGATCCGAGCGTCGTGATCGACCCATTCGTGACAATCGACCGCAATGTCGAAATCGGAGCAGGAACTCGAATTTCCAGCAATGTGACTATCATGGAAGGTGCGCGCATCGGCAAAAATTGCACAATTTTCCCGGGCGCAGTCGTCGGCGCTATCCCGCAGGACCTGAAATTCATGGGCGAAGACACGCTTGCCATTATTGGCGACAACACGACGCTGCGCGAATGTGTCACCGTCAACCGCGGAACTGCTTCGAAAGGGAAAACCGTCGTGGGAAACAACTGCTTGATCATGGCTTATTCCCACGTTGCCCACGACTGCGTGGTTGGCGACAACGTAATTATCGCCAACGCCTCCCAAATCGCCGGAGAAGTGCAAATCGACGACTTCGCCGTGATCGGCGGTGGGACGATGGTGCATCAATTCTGCCACATCGGGCCGCACGTGATGGTGCAAGGCGGCGCATTGGTCAACAAAGACATTCCGCCCTACGTGAAAGCCGCACGCGAACCAATCGCTTATGCAGGCGTCAATTCTATCGGATTACGCCGTCGCGGTTTCACCAACGAACAGATTTGCGACATTCAAGACATTTATCGCTATCTCTATCTGTCGGGCTACAACAACAGCGACGCCGTGGAACGCATCGAAGCCGAACTGCCGGCAACGAAAGAACGCGACGAAATCATCCTTTTCGTGCGCAATGCCAAGCGCGGCATCATCAAAGGTTATTTGTAAGCCAGTCGCGTCGCACTCAAACAGAAAAACGCCCCAAGTCTCTTTATGAGCATTTTGGGGCGTTTTCTTATTCACCATAAAAAAAGAGATTCCCGCGATGCGAGAATCTCTTTCCGTTTTCTCATAATCCGGCTATCCGCTACTCATTGACGTAAGGAAGCACTGCATCGCGCCACACCAAATAGCCGGCGCCCATAAGATGCAAGCCGTCGTTGGTGAGACCTTTTTTCATGCTTCCGGTAGACGGATCCACCATTTTGGAATAAAGGTCGATCCACGTGACGCCTTGACGCGCAGCCACTTCTTTCAAAAGCGCGTTTGTCTCCACAATCACTTGTTCTTTCCCCACCATAGCTCTGTAGCGGTTGAAGCTGTTGTCGATTGGAAGAAGGCTTTGAAGATAGATCTTCGTTCGCGGCGTGCCGGTTTTGATTTTCACAATCAACGCTTCCATTGCCGTAGCTATGCTGTCGGGAGTGAGATTGTGGGAAATGTCGTTGACTCCGCCAAGGATAAACACTTTTGCCGGTTTCCCCTTAATGACAGGGTCGACACGGTCGGCAAATCCTTGTATCACATCCGACGAAATGCCGCGATTCTTCACATTCGGATTCGCCAACAATTCATGCCACTCGCATCCGTTCGTTTGGCTGTCGCCAAGAAATACAATATCTGTTTCCGCTATCGGCAACTCCTCGAAAAGAGTGGTACGCTGATAGTAAAACTCGTTGTATTCGTATTTCTCTTGCGCAGACATCATTCCAACGCCCAAAAACAATGCAACTGCTATAAAAACGTTTCTCATCGTTTGCAATCGTTTATCTGTTAGTGTTCCGAATTGTAAGCGTCGATGGCGAGTTTCACCGAACCGTGGAACAAAAGCAAGCGCTTTGCCTCGTCGTAAGGCAATCCGAGTTCTTCCGACACCATGCGCGAACCGCGATCGACGAGTTTTGCATTCGTGAGCTGCATGTTGACCATTTTGTTGCCTTTCACGCGGCCCATTTGGATCATCACTGTCGTCGTGATCATGTTGCAAATCATTTTTTGGCCTGTCCCCGACTTCATGCGCGAACTGCCCGTCACGTATTCAGGACCCACGATCATTTCAATGGGAATTTCCGCAACTTCCGACACCGGAGCGTCAGGATTGCTCGTAATGGCTGCCGTCAAGAGGCCGTGCGAACGCGCTTCTTTCAACGCGCCAATGACATAAGGCGTCGTCCCCGACGCTGCAATGCCAATCACAGTGTCTTTCTCGTTGATATTGTATTTTTCGAGATCCTTCCAACCTTGCGCCGTGTCGTCCTCGGCTTTTTCCACCGGATTGCGAAGCGCTACGTCGCCACCTGCAATCAGACCGATCACCCAACCCGGATCCATGCCGAATGTGGGCGGAATCTCGGAAGCGTCAAGAACGCCGAGACGGCCCGACGTGCCTGCGCCGATATAGAAAATTCGGCCTCCTTTTTTCATGCGAGGCACAATTCCCGACACCAACTTCTCGATTTGCGGAATCGCTTTTTGCACAGCGTCGGCCACTTTATGGTCTTCCGTGTTGATTTCTTCAAGAATTTCCAGCACGGACTTCTTCTCCAAATCGTTGTAGAGAGAAGGTTGTTCGCTGATCTTTACAAATGCCATGATTTTCTTCTGTTTTATTTAATTTGAATGATATTTCAACAATCCTTCCATCGGGCTCTTGATAACCACCCCGATTGTAATGTCGAGCGCTTTTGCTGCTTCGGCAAGCACATCGCGATAGTAATAAGCCACCGAACCGACAAAACTTACAGGCATCGACTTGTAGTTTTCGTAGTTCTCAATGTTGCGCACGAAGAATGCTTTGAACGCATTCAGCACGAGACGATGAATCGACGGCTCTTCGATATTCTTGTTCAAGAATGGCGACAACGAAGCCAAGAAACGGTTTGCAGCCGGCTTTTTATAAACGGCTTCGATGATTTTCATGCGGTCGAGGTCGTATTCTTTCAAGAACTTATCGCAAAGTTCTTTCGGCAATTGGTTTTTCAACACGTCGCCGACGAGCAGTTTGCCAAGCACGGCGCCGCTGCCTTCGTCGCCAAGGATATAGCCCAACGGCGACACATTGTCGACAATCTTCTCGCCATCGTAGTAGCAAGAATTCGAGCCTGTCCCGAGAATGCAGGCAATACCCTTCTCTTTGCCGCACAACGCACGCGCAGCAGCCAACAAATCGGAATTGACGTCGATTGTCCGAGCCGACGGGATGTTGGCCGCAATCGCCCTGCGCACATTCGAACAGATTTCCTCCGAAAGGCAACCTGCACCATAATAGTACACTTCGTCGATGGCATAATCTTTCACTTCCGGAACCAATTCGGCAGCCAAAGTGGCGCGAATTTGTTCTTCCGGCATTAACAAGGCGTTGATGCCGGACGTAAACACTTGTTTTTCAACGTGCTTCCCATTGAGGACGCACCAATCGATCTTCGTAGATCCGCAATCTGCTATTAAAATCATATCTTTATATATATTTTCTTTTTATACAATATGTAGCCTATCGCCCAGTTAATGCCAATGAATATCAAAGCATATACAAGCGAAGCAAAAGTGCGATCGCCCAACAAAGGTACTAAGGCTTTCGAATAAAGCAAGCCATGAATCGTAGTTCCTGCCACCGGAATCGTGCCAAACAATATGCCCAACACGCCGCCAAGCACATACATGAACAACGGATTTATGCCAAATGCTTCAAAGAATCGGCTCCATTTTTTATAGCCACGCACGTCGATAATCCAAATCAACAAGGCCAACAAGCTGGCCGCCAATCCGCATGTGACAATGGCAAACGTCGGCGTCCAAAGTTTTTTGCTGATGGGAATGCCATAGCTGAACAAAAAGCCCAAGAACGTCAAAATCGTACCAACGATGAAGAACCGCAAAACGCGCTTTTCGTTGTCTTTCACATTCACGATAATCCAACCGCAGCAGAAACCAATCAGCACATGCGCAATCGAAGGCAACGTGCTCAGCAATCCTTCCGGATCAATCGGCAATGTCCGCGTCTCAAACAGTTGCATCGAATAAGGAGAATCCAAATTCACTCCGCCGACGGCAGTCGTCACTGTGTCGCGATACAAATGGGCATCGCCTATGACTGCATGATCGACTTTGTAAACGACATTGTCCAAAGAAAATTCAAGGCCGTTCATCGTCAAAAGCAATACGCCGTAGACCACAAGAATGCCTGCCGCAACATACGGGATAAACTTGTGTTTGACGGAAATGGCAATGATGGCGGCAGCACAATAGCAAAGCGCCAATCGAGGCATCACGCCAAGAATGCGAAGCCGCGAAAAGCTGTTGGCCGCATTCAGCAAGCGTTCGCCCAACGGCAGAGCGGGATCTGCACCGGCCAATCCGTAGCAAAAACGACTAAACCATGCAATCGCCAAACCAATCAAGAAAATGACAATCGTGCGTCGCACGATTTTCACCAGCGTTGCATGAGAATATGAAAAGTTATATTTCCGCATGGAAATATAAGTGGAGATTCCCATTATGAACATAAAGAACGGGAACACCAAATCCGTCGGAGTCAATCCGAACCACGAAGCATGTTCCAACGGAGCGTAAATAGCACCCCATGACCCGGGATTGTTCACCATGATCATCCCCGCTATCGTTATTCCTCGCAATATATCCAACGCGAGGATACGGCTTTTCGGCTTTTTTACGGCCTCAACTGTTTCTACCATTTTTATATGAATCTTACTTTTTACTTTTTTGTTGTACATTCGTCTACCAAATACACTATCGAGTGATACGGTATGCCCGCATTCACCGACAAGCCTATCTCACATGTGCGGCTATTGGAGAATCCGCGGCGCACGCCGGCCTTTTCAAGCTGCGGACGCAGTTTCCGCAATGCATAGCGGTTGACTTCCGGCTTCGTAAAGCCTTTGTCGCCGGCAAAGCCGCAACATCCCACTTCTTCCGGAATTATCACACGCGAAGAACACATGCCGGCAAGCGCGATGAATTTGTTTTCCAACTTCATGTGGCGCGACGAGCACGTCAAATGAATGGCAATCGGCTCGTCGATTGGATTGAATTTCAACCGTGGCGCGACAAACTCATAGATAAATTCCACCGGCTCGTAGAGCTTCACCCGTTTCATCACGTTGCGCATGCGGTGCAAACAAGGGCTTTGATCGCACAACACCGGATAGCGTCCTTGCTGCGACGCTTCGTAGAGCGCGTCTTCAAGTTCTTTCGACTTTCGGTCGGCAATATCCGGCATGCCTTTGCTTTCCCAAATCGTTCCGCAACAAAGATTCTTCATGTCCTTGGGGAACACAACCTCATATCCGGCCTTTTGAAGCAAAGCCACAGTCTTGTCGATCAACGGCATGTCGACGCCCTTGCTCTTGCCCATCGTCTGGTTAATGCAGCTCGGGAAATAGACCACCTTCAATTCCGACTCCGTCTTTGCCAATTCATGCGGATAATAAGCACACGGGAACGACGACGACCATAACGGCACCCCGACGCGATGCAGCGCACGGCCCATCACATCCACCGCCTTGTCGCCCAACACCGAATGCGCACACTGCGCCACAGAAAGAGCCGGCCGCAACGAAGCTTTTACAGCAGAAAAATGCCCTGCCACAAAATCTCCGACTTTATACCCTACACTTCCTTTCGGCAAAGCAGCTTCGCGCAAATCGTGGATCATCTCTCCCACATTGATTCGCATCGGACACGATGTGCTGCACAAGCCATCGCCTGCACATGTGGCATTGCCCAGATATTTAAACGATTCCTGCAAATGCAATAATCGCTGCGATTTCGCATCGGAAGCACGCAAACGCGATATTTCGCGTTGGATGATGATGCGCTGGCGCGATGAGAGCGTAAAACCGCACGTCAAGCAATTCACCTCGCAGAAGCCGCATTCGATGCAACGGTCGACTTTCGGATTCGTCAACGGCATCGGCTTGATGCATTTGACGTAGCAATCAGGATCATCGTTGAATATAACCCCCGGGTTGATAATTCCTTCCGGATCAAACAGCGTTTTCACCGCTTTCATCACCGAATATGCCTTTTCGCCCCATTCGAGTTTCACGAAAGGCGCCATGTTGCGTCCCGTGCCGTGTTCGGCTTTCAACGAACCGTCGTATTTATCGACCACAAGCCGCTCCACGCCCCGCATCAAGCCTTTGTAGCGCTCGATTTCCTCGGGCGTGTCGAACGACTGGGCCAATATAAAGTGGAAGTTTCCTTCCAAAGCATGGCCGTAAATGCAAGCATCGTCATATCCATGCTCTTCCAAAAGATTTTGCAAGTCCTCGGTAGCCTCCGGCAAATTCTCGATATGGAATGCCACATCCTCAATCAGCACCGTAGTGCCCAAAGGCCGTGTTCCTCCAACCGACGGGAATATGCCCGCGCGAATAGCCCAATATTGCGAATATATCTCCGGATTGTCGGTAAAATCGACCGGCGTATACAAATCAAACGGTTCAAGGATGCGTTTGATTTCGTCGATATTGGCTTGCAACTCTTCCGGCGTGTCGCCCTTCGTCTCCGTCAAAACGGCAGTCAGGCCTTCGCCTGTCGTGTCGTTGACCGAAGAAAGCGACTTTTTGTCGAGCAATTCGGCGCTGAACACCGGACCTTTCTTCATGGCCACTACTGCGCGACAAGCCTCCTTGATGTCGGAGAAATAGAGCATTGCGCTTGCAGAATGAGGATAAAGGTGGCCTGTCTTCATTGTCACTTCCGACATGAAGCCAAGCGTACCTTCCGATCCTACCATCAAATGCGCGATAATGTCGAACGGGTCTGTGAATCGAACAAAAGGCAGAATGTTGAGGCCTGTCACATTTTTAATCGAATACTTGTAACGGATGCGCTCCGCCAATTCTTCGTCGCCAGTCACCTCATCGCGTATTTCCTCGATTTTGCGCAAAAATTCAGGATGCGTGTCGGCAAAATTTTTCCGGCTTTCCGCATTGCCTGTATCAAGCACTGTCCCGTCGGCAAAAACGATGCGAATCGATTCGAGCATGCGGTCGCTGTTGGCATGCGTGCCGCAATTCATGCCCGAAGCGTTGTTCATCACGATTCCTCCTACCATCGCCGCATTTTTCGATGCCGGATCGGGCGTGAATGTTTTCCCGTATGGCTTCAAAATCTGATTCACGCGATCGCCGATAATTCCCGGCTGCATGGTGATTGTCGAGGCATCTGCCGATATCGTGTATTTTTCCCAATTCTTACCGGCCACGATAAGAATCGAATCGCTTATCGATTGCCCCGACAAGCTCGTGCCGGCGGCACGAAACGTGACAGGCAAATGCAACCGATTGGCAGCTGCCAACAATTTAGAAACCTCTTCTTCCGATTTCGAACGAACGACAATTCGAGGTATTTTCCGATAGAAACTGGCGTCGGTGCCCCATGCAAGGCAACGCAAGTCGTCGGTATAAATCCGGTCCTTCGGAATAAATGCCCGAATTTCGTTCAAATACGACTGATAGGATTCGTTCATATACTACTTGTATAAATAATATTTGCTTGATTTGTTTTTAAATGCTTCTGCGTCTTTGTTCCAATAATCGATGATGTCGCTCACACGATAATCCTTCGAGAAACGAACGCGGATTTGGTCGCATCCGCACACTTTGTCGAACATGTCGAAACGTCCCTTGTCGGTAGTCGTTTCAAATATTCGTTTCTCCGGATAAAGGCGTGCCAATTCTTGCATCGCATAGAATTGGATCAGCGTCAAGTTCAACTCCGGATTCTTTTCATCAATATAAAATTGGACACCTTGCAAATTTTCTCCTTTGCCCGTCGAATAGAAAGGCACAATATGGATCGGACGGAATTTCACGCCCGGCAACTGCAAGGCATTCATGGCAGCAGAAAATTTCTCTGCCTCAATCCAATCGGCACAAATCAATTGGAACGGCAAAGTATAGCCAACGCCGATCGACACATAATAGAGCTCGCCAAGAATGCCCGTGGCCGGATAGTAAGACCCCACTATCGGCTGCGGAATATGCGGCGACGGCAACACCCACGGCATTCCCGTTTCGGCGAAAGTCATGTCGCGCGTCCAACCTTCCATCGGCACAACTGTCAATTTCGCTTTCTTGCCGCCGGCCACCATGCCTTCCTCGTTAAGGAAAACGGCCATTTCGCCCGGTGTCATGCCATAAAGATACGGTATCTTGAATTGGCTCACAAAGGAATAGAAGCCATCCTCCACCAAGTTGCCCTCCACGCGATTGCCGCCAAGCGGATTTGGGCGGTCGAGCACGACGAGCTCGATGTCGTTTTCAGCGCAAGCTTCAAGCGCAAGGCCGAGGGTGCTGACAAACGTGAACGAACGGCATCCGATGTCTTGTATGTCGTAGACCAACGCATCGATGCCTTCAAGCATTTCAGGTGTCGGCTTCTTCGTCTTTCCATAAATGGAATAGACTTTCACTCCGGTGGCCGGATCCACGGAGTTGCCCACTTCGTCGCCGGCATGCACGTCGCCGCGCACGCCATGTTCCGGACCGAACAGTGCTACAAGTTCCACATTGGCAGCCTCATGGAGGATGTCGACTGTCGATTTCAAATTATTATCGATGCCCGTCGGGTTCGTAATCAATCCGACGCGTTTTCCTGCAAGTTGCTTGAATCCATTGTCGCGAAGCACTTCCACTCCCGGCTTCACTGCTGCCGCAACCGTCATGGCAGCTGCGACAAAAAGCATTGTCAATATTCCTTTTTTCATTTTTTTCTTAGTGTTTAGCTCCATAACTGGGGTCGATATGCCTGCGCACAAGAGCCGTCACAAGCCATGTGGCAAGGTTGCAACCAAGCACCCAGAAGAAGAAATTAACATACGAGTTGCCCAACATCACTTCCTTAATCCAACCGGCAGCCATGCCCGGGAGCATCATGCCCAAAGCCATGAACGCCGTGCAGATTGCATAGTGGGACGTTTTATACGGGCCTTCCGCGAAATACATCATGAAGAGCATGAATGCCGTGAAACCGAATCCATAAGCGAATTGCTCAAGAATGATGGCCGAGAAAGTGATTGCCTTGCCGGCTACGGTCGAATAATCCGGCTGCAACGTCGAAAGGATAATGTAAGCCACGCAGTTGAGCGACGTGGCAAGAGCCATCGGCCAGATCCATTTGCGCAAACCGCCACGCGAAGCGCAAATGCCGCCAATGATACCTCCGACTGTCAAACCGATGATTGCAAGCGTGCCATAAGCGAAGCCCACTTCCATTTGACTCATGCCCAATCCTCCGGCAGCGCGGTCGGCAAGAAGGAACGGTTGGCAAAGCTTCACCACCTGCGCCTCCGGCAAGCGATAGAGAAGCATGAACAACATTGCCAAAACCACATGTTTCTTTTTAAAGAACGTCACGAAAGAGCCTGCAAAGCCTTTAAGTATGCTGCTGATGCCCTGCCCTGCTTCACCGACGGGTTTGTCGGCAGCCGGCACAGGCAAAATGAACATGTGCCAAATAGATACGACGCCAAAGAACACAGCACAGCTTGCCACAGTCCACATCCATGCGTGGGCCGTGTCGAAATACGCTTCGAGCGCACCGGCAATCATCACCAAGCCGCCTTGTCCAAACACATTGGCGCAACGATAGAACGTGGAACGGATGCCCACGAACATGCTCTGCTGATTTGTGTTGAGAGCAAGCATGTAAAATCCATCGGATGCGATATCGTGCGTCGCTGAGCAAAATGCCGTAATGAAGTAGAAGAACAAGCAAACGGCAAATTCGCTCACAAGCACGCCTTCTGCTATTTCCGCCTTATTTGGCAACGGCATCGTGAAAGCGATGCAAGCAAGGCCGACTGCCACGCATACCTGCATGACGACAGTCCACCAGCGTTTCGTTTTAAGTACGTCCACAATCGGACCCCAGAAAGGTTTAATCACCCACGGGAGATAGAGCCAGCCGGTATAGAGGGCGGCATCCGTTTCCGACATGCCAAGCTGCGTGAACAGCACCATTGTCACCATATTGATGAAAATGAACGGTATGCCTTGTGCAAAATACAACGTGGGAATCCATGCCCACGGATTGCGTGTTGTTGCTTTTCTCATTTGTTTTTATTTTGAATATAGTTCGGTTATTTCTGAATTAATGAAATAATGTTGAAGAATCTGACGATAATTATAGCCTTTTTCGCCCATTACGGCTGCTCCGATCTGGCAAAGCCCCACGCCATGCCCCCAACCTGCTCCTTTAAGGACAAATTTTGCAGGCACTCCGTTCTCCTCGCCTTCTTTTTCCACGACAAATGCCGAGCTGTAAAGATGCGACGGGGAGAGCGTGCGGCGTATTTCTAATTCCTTGCCAATGATACGGGTTTTCTTCGTGCCGACGATACGCAAGCGGTAAAGGCGGCCGGATGTCCCGCGCGCCACAGGCTGCAAGTCGACAATGTCGCCATAGTCCACGCCTGAACGGCGGCGAATCAGTTCCGACAACTCCGCTTGTCCGTATTCCACTTTCCAACGATAGAAATCCACCGTTTCTTGATCGTAGCTGTTCAACACTTGCGACAGGATTTGCTTGTCCTGCGTATTGCAAAATGCATCCGGAGCATTCAATATCCACTCACGGGCATTTTCCTCAACAGTCAGGTCGGGAAAATCCATCGGCTTGTCGCTGTCGCGCCGCGCCACAAGATAATCATAGTGTTTCGGTTCCCAGCAATTCTCAAACTGCTCGAACACGCCGCCGCACGATTTTGAGAATCGCGCGTCGCACAATTTCCCGTCGTAAGTCAGCACCTGCCCGCACGTAGCATCGATGGCTTCGCGCACCCGAGGCGTCGTTTCGCGTGTGATGCCTTGATAGCGTTGGCAATGGTCGTCGGCGCAAACATCAAAATTCACATGATCCTCACGATCGTACCACCTTGTCAATTCCTCGTCGGTCTCGACACAAGCATTATAATCGCTCTGCGCGTCGGTCAAGGTTTTGTTTTTCTCGATTTGCGCCAAAAGCCAACTGCGTGAAATCACGGCATGAGCTTTCAACAATTCAGCCGAAGCCGTCGCGCTCATCTCGGAGGATATGACGCTCGCCAAATATTCTTCCACCGGAAGGATATTGATGGCTGTCACCTTTCCATTCTCTATGATCAAGCGCAAGGCTCCGCGAAATTTTTGATTCTCTTTCCGTTCCCAATGGAAATTCACGCCAATCGTCACGCCGCACAATTCGAAACTATCCGTTTCGGCATTGACCGGAAAGAATTCCATCTGATCGTACAATTGGCCGTTCCAACGAATTTTTCCGTCCGCTGCCTCGGCGGTTTGTTCGCCACGCACAGGCTTTCCGTCCAACATGAAATCTGTCGGGAATATGAATCTGATTGCCGGCTCGCTCATGATGCCGACTTTCACTTGTGGTTGCTGCGACATAGTGTTTCTATTTTAATTTTTCAGCAATTGCTCTCAATTCCTGCTCGTTCAAGCACACTTCGTCCAATATTTTGCAAATATCGTCGATCGAGATTTTATTAAAATCTTTTTCAAGCGGAGTGATAAATACGCCGCCCATGTCGACCGATGCCGGACTCAGCAAAATATTTTCTTCTCCCTCTGCGAAATAGCATGACGGACGATGTTTCTTCCGCGGGAAAACCACAATGTTCCATTGCCCGCCGTCGCACCAGCAGAGCACGTTGAGCATCGGTTCCGGTTCGCCTTCGGGGATATCGAGCTTGCCATACAAATCGTCGAACATCCGTTCGCCTTCTTCCACCGATTTTGTCCGTATCAGGAAACACGGATGCGAAAGTTCCGTCAAAATGCACATTTCGGCATTGCCGGTCTTTTCCACCACTTCGCTCTTCGCATTGGCAATGTCGGCCTCTATCGGCATAAAGCCTCTGTTGCCGGCTTGGAAATGCATGTGGTCGGGGGCTGAAGCGCCGCATTTCGGACCGTTGTAGAACAGCGTAAAGCCTTCAAGCACTTGCGCAAGGCGCATCATGTCGCCAATACGGCCGGCAATGCGCTGGTCGATATGCGCATTGGACGGAATCGTCAGATGTTTCGGAAAGATCGGGAACGGATTTACCAAAACCGTATAACCGTTCCACGCCAATCCTTCCTGCACAGCCGGACGATTTTCCTCGCAAAGGAAACATTTCCGTTCTTTCAACGATTTCGCATCGACTTTTGCCGACGACGACACAATCCGAGCCGGATTGAATTGCACTTTGACCGATGCATTGTTGACCTTAAACTCCTTGATTTTGACATTCTTCAATGCCTCAAAGTTGTTTTTGGCCGTATCCCATACTTTTAATTGACTTTCTATGAATGAAAGCACAGTTTCTCCAGTAATCTCCATTGCTTTTGCTGCTTATTTCTTTTTGTTGCGAGCAATGCGAGCTTGCAATTCCCAAGTACGGATACGATCTTTATAAAGGTTGTGACCGTTCATTTTCACAACATCGAGCGATGCGTCGGAATTGTCTTCCCAACGACGGCAAAGGTACACGACATCGTAAACGCGGCCGATTTGATATTCACGCGAAATATTCAAGCCGAGCGCATAGTCTTCGCCATAGCTGGTGTTGGGCACCTTCACTTCGCGCAAAACCGGCGTGTAGAACGCACGCGGCGCGCCAAGTCCGTTGATACGCAATGCGTTGTTGCGGCCGTTGTCGGGAGTCCATTCTTTATGGTCGATAATACCCGGAGCAATCATGTTCATGTTGAAGTCTGTCATCATATACGTGCCGACTACCATTGCGCAATTTTGCTCATAGAAAGCATTGACCATCGTCGTCAAAGTGTTTTCATCTTTGTAGACATCGTCGCTGTCGAGCTGTATCGCGAATTTGCCGCATTTCGGATGATGAACGCCGGCATTCCAGCAACCGCCGATACCCAAATCGTTGCGTTCCGGAACGATATGAATCAACCGTTCGTCATCTTTAAACTCATCGATAGCCTCCGTCGTGCCGTCGGTAGAATGGTTGTCGATGACAATCAAATTGAACTTGAAGTTTGTCTTTTGGCTCAAAACCGACTTGATGGCATCGCGAATCGTGCGGATGCGGTTGCGCACCGGAATAATCACAGATGCTTCATATTCGAAATCGCCGGCATTGAATTCAATCTTTTTGAATTTCGGCTCCAAATATCCGCCTACGGCTTTCAAATGCTCCGTGCAAGCTGCTTCCATTTCAATTTGCACGCCGCGATTTTTCGGATCTACGTAGTCGAAAATCTTTTCGCCGCTCTTGCGCGTGTCGAGTTCGACATCGGAATAGAGATATTCATTGATATGAACCAAATCTGCATCTTCCGAAATTTTCAGGCGCACGTCGTAAAGCCCTGCGAAATCATAATCTTTCGTGATCCGCGCAACTGCTTTTTTCAATGCAGCCGCATTATACATCAAAACAGAGCCGAAATTGAAATCGTCGCGCAAACTTCCTTGTTGGTAATCGATCACCGGAGCATTGTTGCGCACGTCGCCGCTCACATTGTAATGGTCGGCATATACCATGCCGGCAGCCGAATCGTCGGCGATTTTCACCATGCGTTCGATTGCAAACATGCCAAATTCGAGCGTGTTGTGTTTCGTGTAAAGCAACACATAGTCGCAGTCGGCATGGGCAGCAATTTTCTTCATCGTGTCGCTGCTGTTCAGATTGCCAATCGAGATTTTCTCGCAACCGGCCACTTCTCCGGTAGCCTCGGCACCTGCCAACAAATAAACTTTATGCACTAATTCGCAAGATTTCAATCCTGCAATGGTTTTCTCAGCTTGCGCTTCGTTCAAAAACGGAATAAAGCAATCAATTCTCTTCATAAGTATAACATTTTTATTAGTTTGTTCTATGTCAGGTTAATCCTCTCTTATTTTGCACTGAAAAACGACAACACTTGTTGCATCAAAGCGTCGCGAGCGTCGCTTTCTTTGATAGTTTCAAACGGGAATCCGACAATGCATGTTTTGTAATTGTCGAATTGGTTGACCACAGCGGCAGGAATGTTGTTTTCCGTATAACGCATCAAAACGCATCCTTTTTCCTTGTCGGCAGGTATCAAGCCGTCGGGCGACTCTATCGAATAGAAATCGCTGTTCAATTCCGACATGAAATTCATCGTCAGGTGCCCGAATTCAGGGAAATAAGTCGGCACAAGGCGTGCGCAGCCTTCAACAGTGGCTTGGCCCACGCGCCATTGATACCCAAGCACGCCGGACACGAATTCGCGTGTAGCATCGTCGGAATATTCATTATCCCACACGTCGGTAGCCACATACGAGCCGGTAATCAAAAGATTGCCGCCGTTTTCGCAATATTTTTTAAGCGCGCTTTGCAATGCCGGCGTATAGATTCTGTAACGATTCGGCTTTTCGCCACGGCCGAGCACTGTTTCTTTTTGCTTGCCGAAAATCATATCGGCATATTTGTATTTCGTCATGTCGACCATGCCATTTTCCACCGATGCCGTGCTTGCCGAAACAAACGAGTATCCGGCCTTCATGATCGACACGCCGTGCATGTAGGGATAGTCAAACACATTTCCTGCAATCGTCTTGTCCTCGTAGTTTGCACGACTTGCGCCGAAACCGGCAGAATCGTCGTCGAACCATGGCAATTTGCGACGGAATTCAAACATGTCGCCAATATAATTAATGTCTACCATGTAAGGCACGCCTCTGTCGCGTTCGCTCCAGAATCCGGCCATCGCGCCGGAATCGAACGAATCGGGAGCCGCAATGCGCGTGAAACCGTTCACGACAAGCACATCGCCTTTCGAGCCGGCAGCTTCGCCCAATGCAAGAATTTCAGACGGGAAACTCAAACCGCCGTCGTTGGCAGCAACAATTTGGTAACTATGGATTTCGTTGTCGGATATTTGCACGGTATATTCCGGCGTTTCCGTCACGGCAATGCGGCTGAATGCGCCATCGCCCACTCTTTCATAGACCACGAAACTTGTCGCGTCGGCACGATCACACAACGTGTCGGCTGTCGCTTTCCAAGCCAAACGGTATTCGCCGTCTTTCACTTTCGTAATAGAGAAGCTGTTCACAGGAAGCGGCTGAATCATATAGTCCTCGCGGCCTTCCTTTGCAGCGAAAAATTCCACCATGCCTTTATAAATGGCGCGGCTCACGGTGAAACGGAACGTCGGATCCAAGCCATAGCGCATGTCGGCAAAATTCTGGTGCGACAATAACTCCAACAACATTGCCGGAACTTCCGGAACTCGCGCTTCGAAATAGGAAGCATCCCACATGCCGCGGCGAGTCCAATTCGAATCGTATTGCGCACGCACGTCGTTGACGATATTGGTCATCACATAATCCGTGAGCTGGCGAGAATTGACACGTTCTGTTCCGTTCACATACTTTCCGCCATGGTCATAATAGATGCCCAACGAACCGATGATGGAATCGTCCATTGTCGTTCCCGCATCCGAGTGGAATGCAAACGACAAATCCACAGGGATGTTCAAACCCTCACGGTCGGGAAGGACGGACGAACCGCCGGCGAGGTAGTTCACCCACAAGCCGCGGCAACGATAGTCGTCGGTATAATCGTTCACGCCTTCCGAAGGAGAGTAGACAGAGTCGGGCATGCCGGCCCATTGCAACCAATAGCGTGCTGCTTCCGTATAGCGCGGATAACCGCTCAATTGATATTCGCTTTTAATGCGCGATTCTGTCGTTTCTGCTTTCTTATTGTATTCCGAACTTTTCACGTTGGCCATCACCACATCGGGAGCCTTGCGCTCGATATTGCCATAGCCGCCACCCACTTTCACGGCATCGGCTGTGACGATTGCGCCTTTTTTCGATGATTTGTTCGACAAGGACACGATCGCTTGCTTGCCGGCTTTGAAATAGAAATGTCCGAGATAAATCCATGTGCCGCCGCCCATTTTCTGGTTCACACGGAATTGGCGGTCGCCGGACGCTTCATGCACGGTATAAAGCGCATCGACCGTGCTTTCCGGAAGCGTTGCGTAGGATACATAAACAGCATATTTCCCCGCCTTGGGAATATCGGCAGTCCAAGATGCTTCCGACACCGATTCGCCTTTCGTCGTTTTTACCTGACGATACGTCCCGTCGGCAAACGGGTTTTCGAAGTCGCGATATGCCGCTTTTTTATAAGCAAATCCCGTAGAACCGGCGTTCCATGCTTGTTCGCCATCCGATTCCGAATAGCCTTGCACTGCCACTCCGCCATCATTGTCGATGATTATTTCCACCGGATTGATATCGCGCTCGCGCGGGCTCATCACATACGCGCCGGCATTCTCAAGCATCGGCATCAAGAAAGGCATCACGAAACTCTGCGTGTAGAGGTCTTCCACGGTTTGGAAGTCGCGTGCACGTTGCCATTCCCAACGGTCTTCTTTCGGCTCGAAATAAAAGCCGTGGCTTTGCCACATCGCTATGATTTTGCCGTCAAGCCCCTTTTTCGGATGGCGCAATTCGTCCATCGCATAGACAAACGGCTCTTTTTCTTTCTTCTTCACATACTTTGCGTCGGCGTCGATATACAATTCTTCCACCGGCCGGCCAAGCACCGTCACTTCGACATCGTAATCGCCACCCAAAATGGCAGAAATGCCGGTTTTCACCTTTTCGGTGTATTCTTCCAAAGAAGGAACATAACCGTACACTTCGTTCATGTCGATTTTGACTCTCGACTTGCCGGCATCGACCATTGCTGTGTCGACACCAACTTTCCCGATCTGCAAATGAGCCGGTTTCACTTCGTTCATCATACGCTCGATCGACGAGCAAACAGACTGATCAATAGGCTTGTACTCTGCGCGAACACATGCAACAGAACACATGAATGCCACTGTAAATAATGCTATCTTATGCACAGTTTTAGAGTTTTAAAGTACTTATTTTTTGACTATTTAGCAAAATTACTACAATCCGGTTATTCACGAAAAAATTCTTTAACACAAAACCGGATTTTAAATATTTTTTAATATTCAAAAACACTGTTTTGGCAACCGTGCGGAAACGCGTCGCCGCACCGACAGCGACATTGGGAGCGTCCGCGCTCATGCATGGGTAGTGATACCAACATAATCCGCAAGGATTATACGCTACCAAATGATGCAAATCGAGCACAGAAGCGCCAAACTTGTTTAGGCGATTACGCCGAGATGTTGCTCATTTTATACAAAACACCAAGCAAATTTCAACCATAGGCCGTTACCGAACACCTCCGCCTGCGGCACTTCCCCTATCCGCTCTACCGCGCGCCAGAGGAGGGCATTGCAACACAGCCACAAACTCATAAAATACAAAATAGAAAAGTTGCGGCCCTCAACTCTCAGCCCATAACCCATCTGCATAAAAAAAGAAGGTGCGTTTTTTCGACACACCTTCTTCAAATTTATTCAATCCGGCTTTTTAATGCCGCACGATCACTTGCTTCGTCGAGAATCCGTCTGTCACATAAACCTTGGCGATATAAACGCCGTTGGCCACTTCCGACACATTGAGCACATTGCCTGCTGCCGAAGCCACGACACGTCCGTCCATTGAAATCAATTCAATGCCGGCGATATGGCGGTCGGCGTTGGCAATCAGCAATTCGGAAGCCGGATTCGGATACATGCGCAATCCCGCGATTTGAATATCGGCTACGCCGGCATCTTCTGCCGCGCCGATTGCAGCCTTGTCGACATAAACATCGCCTTTCTTGCCGCAAACCTCGCCGGTCTGTTCAATTTCCAATCCCGACAAAGTCCATTCGCCTTCGCCAATTTCGGCAAGGGAGATTTTCCGATTTTGCCATCCGAGAAAATCCAAATTGCAAACAGTCACCGTTTTTTCTTCCGAACCGTTGACAAACACAGCATTCAGCTTGTTGCAGCTCAAATCGCCATACACTTTCAGCATCAACATGTTGTCGTTTGTGAAAGCAGTTGCCGGAGCTGTCGCAAATTTATATGCGGCAACGCCGTCTTGCGCGTTGGCAAACGCATAAGAAAGTTTATACGACGAAGTGCCTTCCAGCTTCGTTGCCGTATTGCGCGCGGCAGACAACGATGCGCATCCCGCCGAAGCTGATTCATCGGCTGCCAGCAGATCTGTCGCGTCGAATGCTTCCACCGGAGTGACAGGGACATCGTCCAATGCCGCATCCACTGCTGTGAATTGATAGCTGAACGGTGCAGCAATCTTGATTCCAAATTCGTCGCACATATCGGCTCCCACGTTTACCGTATAAGTTTCGCCGATTGTAAAGTCTTTCGAGAATTTTATTTGGAAATACCCATAGTCATCCCCCGTCTTGCTGTATTTGCGCGAACGGGCATTATAACCGACTTTCGTGCCTTTCGAATCTGTTACCGTCACATTGTTTTCAAAACCTTGAGAGTTAAGCTGATGCGGGAAACGGAATTCCAAAACAGGCGCATCATAGTGTACAAGCGCATCTTTCGGCGGATTCATCGCCAAAATTTCAAACGTGTTGTAATCGCTTGTCTTAAACGAGAATTCAAAATCGTTTTCCATTTTCATGCCGGCCGGATGCATGGCGTCCTTGCCAAGGCGAACGGTATAGACCGTATTCGTCTCATAGGCTCTCGCCGGTTCAAACACAAGACGATATTGCGAATCTTCCCAACGCAACGCTCCGTCGACCGCAGGCGTAATGGAGAAATTATTTTCCACCGATTCGGTATCCATGTCCCAATTGAATTCGAGCACGATAGGCGTATTGCAAGGCAATGCCTCGTCGCCTTCCGCCCAAACCGGAGAATACGACACGACTTCGGGAGGCGTGTTGCGAATGCGGCTCATCGCCACATTGTTGTAAGTTACTTCGTTTGCCGTCACGACAACGTCGCTTTCATACGGTTCGTATTCCGGATGCGAAACTTTCACCGTGTAGGATCCCGGAGCGACATTCTTAAACAGATAAACGCCATTGAAAAGCGCATCGGTCTCATACGTGTCGACAACCGACCCTCCGGCATTCAGCAATTCGACAGTGGCTCCGCAAATCGGTTTCTGCTCGTCGTGTCCGAAGAACCAGCCATTGTAGATCGATTCCGTGCGGATCAAGCGGTTGTCGTAGATTGCGCCGCCGACAACGCCCGTCGTGAATTTTTCAGGCGTTTCGAAATATTCCATCACTGCTTTCGTGAAGTGGTAGGCTTCGAGCCAGCAAAAATCGTTATTCAGCAAGCGATATGTTTCGGGAATATAGTCGTGGTACGAACCTTCCGACAACATGCCCGGCACTGTCAATTTGCGCAATACGCCAAGGCCTACACCAACGCCCCAATCATAAAAATCATAGTCGCCGGCAAGCCATTGCGATTCGCTCGACCAAGAAGTGATGCGGTTTTCGAGCAAATGCTTGTTCAAAATGCCCGACATCACTTTTGCTTCAGGGCTCACCGGATCGTCCGTGAATCCGCGATAAAGCATCAACGGTTGGTTTTTCTTTGCCGATGTGCCCGTGGCATTGCTATGAATGGAGAAAAAGAAATCTGCTGCATAAGCATTAGCTTCATAACCGATTTCGTGCAAATCGCGATCGTCTTCGGTCGTATTGGTCGTGCGCGACATCATCACGTTTGCCCCGAAACTTTCGAGCATGTCGCGAAGGTCAAGCCCTTTCACCAAATTGCTGTTGGATTCCCAAAAACCATTCGGATCTTGATTGGTAAACGGAGGCACTTCCACCCAACGGTCGTCGGAATCGTGCCCGCCGTGGCCGGGGTTGACGTAAATTTTCAAATCTTTCATGTCGGCGGCATTCACACAAACCGATGCAGCCAAACCCAATAATAATATACTTAGCTTTTTCATAATTGTGCAAATGTTTTATTTGATGTTCAACTCCATGACAAACAACCGTCCGTCAATCGTGTTATATACAATCCGCTTTCCGTCGGCAGATGCCGTCGGGTTCATCGTCATGGCTTCCGGTTTAGTCAAAGCCTGCTTGAAAGAGCCGTCGGCTTTCAAAAGCATGATTTGGCAAGATTCGTATTGATGCCCGTCGTTCGTCGCATTTTCTGCCACCACATAATCGTTGCCCATCCATTTCGGAGCCACATATTTCCCAAGATCGGCAAGCAAATTGCCGTCGAGATCGCACACGTAGGCGCCCTTCGCTCCGGCATAGAACAAAATCTTCTGTCCGTCGGGCGACAACGATGTCCACAAATAAGTGTATTTCGTTTCCACCGGCGAGAAGCGTTTTTCAACGCCGTTGCGCACAACGACCAATTCCGCGCCTTGCGCATAAACGTAAGTGCCGCCGTTTTGTTTCGAAACGACAGTGCGACCCTTGTCGCTCACAACGGCCAATCCGCCATCGATTGCCACCGGAGAACGCATCCCGCGAGCCTTTTCGGCCACAACGGCTGTTGTCTTTCCATCCAAAGAAGCACTCTTCATTTCGCGATAAACACGCATGTTTTCACGCGTTTGCGACATGAAATACACCGACTTCCCATCGCGAGAAAACACGGGATCAAATCCTGCCATCTGGTCGTCGGAAAGACGCGTCACGACATCGTCTTGCATGTCGTACATCTTCAATCCCTTATAATTCGAAGCGGTAAATAGCACTTTTTGCCCATCGGCGCTAAGCACGGGGTTGTAAATGCCGCTTTCCACTCCTTTCAGCAATTGCTCGTGGCGAGTGATTGTCACCTCTTGTGCCGTTGCAAGAAGGCAACATGCCAAAGCAGCTGTCAAACATTTGAATCTCATAGTCATATAAATTTTAGTTCGTATTTTTATCTCACAATGATTTTTCCGGTTGCCACATTGCCATCCGAAACGATTCTCACATAGTAGATTCCGGATGCAAGCGACGAAACGTCGAGCATGCCGCGCCCTGATTCCAACGCGATGCGTTGCTGCAACAGCGTCATGCCGGCAAGATTGTAGACTGCCGCCGTCGCGTCGCCATCGGTTTCAGGCAACTCGACATAAAGCGTTCCTTCCGTCACAGGATTCGGATAGACTTTCAATTTTGCCACATCGCTCGTCAGCACCGACACGGCATCGAAACCATCGTACAAGGCCGAAAATTCGGGGATGCTGATTTTATAAGCCACCCCTTTATCGGGAGCGCTCATGCTGATGCGGATATTGTTGATTGTAAGCGGATAGACCGATACATCCGCAGGATCGCACCATTCCGAAAGCATGGCATCGATTGTCACCTCTTCGTTTTGAGGAAATTCCGTCGTTCCTTCCGGCAAGGCAAACACCCACGCCGAATTGCTTTCTCCCAATGCGTTCGACGCGCTCACTTGCACTGTCTTGACTTTCACTTCCCCTGCGTTGAAGCGCATCCGGAAACCGACCGGCATACTCCACACGCGCACCGGCGAAGCCACTTGAATATAGGGAGCGCGAGACGATGCGCCCGTGAAAGTCAAATCCAAGCCATCGCCATTTTCTGCCACCGCCAAACCGGAACCGCCGCTCATGCGCAAATCCCATGCATCGCTCGCAGGAAATTCACGATAGACTGGCATCGAAACGCCGTCGGGCATTTCCACGATGGCCGTAAACTTCACCTCTTTTCCATCGGAGAATTTGCCGGTCACTTCCGTCGTGCCGTTTTTCAAACCCCGCAACACGCCGGATTCCACTGTTGCCACTTCCGTATCGGCGACAGTCCATTCCAATCGCGAAGGATCGCAATTGAATTCCTTCACGCCTATGCGGGAAGTCAACTCGATGGGATATTCCCGACCGTCGTTGATCACCTCTGCCAATGCATTTGTTTCGGCAGTCACAACATTCAAATCTTTCGTCACCGTCAAATCGCCGCTATGCGCTGTCAATTCCACCGTTCCACTCACGCCCAAAGCATAAAATGAAGAACCTTTCGCTTCGCCAAGGCTCTCATCGGCAACTGTCAATTCCACTTCCACATTTTCCGAAATCAATTCGCCGTATTTGTTATATCCCAACACGGTCGGCGTGTATGTAGAATAGAACGGCACGTCGAGCGACGGGTCGAGAAATTCAATCCGCGTAATCACGTCGCTGTCGGCATCGTCGGGAGCAATGGAATAAACCATCCAACCGTTTGCCACAGCACGCGGCGTGCCTTCCGTCGTCCTATTGACCACCTCGCCCTGCACCATCAATTGCGCAGAGCCGCCGGCATCGACATTGCACACAGTCCACGCGCCAAGAGCCTTCATGATCTGGCACATGTCGGCTGTCGGGCATCCGCCGGAAAGCCCGTAAACAGGATCGTTGGAATTATCTATGACAAACATGTAAAGCGTTTTCCCGTCTTCGCTCACGCCATAGGCGGAACGAGAATAAATCTGCGTGTTGTAAGTCTCGTCGTAATTGCGTCCTGTCAATTCGCCGTTTTTCATGACTATGGCATTGCCGCCGATTGCCTGCTCCAGAAGCGGCACAGTCGTTCCGTCTTCGGAAATCCAGCCATAGTTGATTGTCACCACGTCTCCCACTTGCAATTGTTCGAGAAGCGTTTTATAAGTGGATGTTCCCGTCAGGCACATGTCATAGTCGCCCAACGTTCCGGCTGTCGTGTTAGTGCGTACCTCTTTCACCGTAGCCGTGAAATCTTTCCCTGTGACCCATTGTTGGCCTTCGTTCAAATCAAGATATATTTCGCAAGTCTTTCCGTCGACTGTCGTCCAATTGCCATCGACTTGCTCGATGGTTTGGAACTTTTTGTCGCGTCCGTAGTACGAATTGTAGAGCGTCATTTCCCCTGCGGCGCGGCAATACTTGTTGACCAATATGATTTCAGGCTTTTGCGCGTCGCCCCAACGGTCTGCGCGCACCGTGCCTTTCCATGCCATCGATTCGAGCCAAATACGCTTGTCCACGTCGATCCCGACTACGCCGGTGCGTGCCGGGCCACCATCCCATTGGTCGCTATAACAATTCGTTTCTGTGATTATTTGACCGTTTTTCAAATTTGCATTGTAAGTTGCACCCAAGGAAAATTGGGAAGGAATGCCTTGATTGGAAACGACCCAGAAATTACCGTTTTGGCCGCCCAACGGCTTTTTCCCTGATTCTTGCAAACGAACGTAGGCATCTGCCAAACGCTCCGTAGAGCCAAGCCGCTCATTTGCCTGTTGAGTTTCGATACGATTGTAAGGATTCGTCAAATCGACCGTCATGTAATTGATGTTCAACGGGTAATCCGGTATGCGGATTCTATGATACGTCACGCCAGGACCGATCTCTTTCTGCTCATGCAGCTGATAAGGATAATCTTGACCGTTAATGTTGAATGTTCCGCCTTCCACTGCGAATGCGGACAACGCCGAAAAAGCGCACAACGAAAGTATTAATTTCTTCATATCTTTGGTTTTATATAGGTTTTATGCCAAACGGTTTATCAGCGCAAATGTAGGCAAAAAAAAGGTATTTTCAATCATCCGAATCGAAAAAGCCAAAGCAAAAAGGAAAACGGCGGCTACCGCTTGCCGATAACCGCCGTTTCAAGCTATTTTGCAACGCTATCCCTTAAAAAAGGCCGCTCACTTCTGCTGCTTTGTTCAAGAACATATAAATCGTGCTGACAAGGCCTATCAAAATGATGCCTGCCACGCAAATCGACAATCCTGCACGTTCGCTCCAATGGGATTTGAACGGCTCTATCGGATTATCGTTCGGACGAATGAACATCGCTTTCACTACCAGCAAATAGTAGTAAAGCGAAATGATTGTGTTGAGCAAGGCGATGAGCACAAGCACATAGATTGCCACGCTTCCTTCGGCCAATGCCGACGAAAAGATGAAGAATTTGCTGAAAAATCCCGCAAACGGAGGAATACCGCCCAACGAGAACATTGCCAACATCATCGCAAACGACAATTTCGGATTTGTCTTGTAAAGCCCGTTGTAGTCTGTCATGTCGACTTTGCCTGTCGCGTTTTCAATTGCTTGAACCACGCCGAAGGCGGCAAGGTTGGAAACAATGTAGATCAACACGTAATAGGCCAATGCAGCCACGCCGGCAGCATTGAAGGCAATCACGCCAAGCATGATATAGCCGGCTTGCGAAATCGACGAGAATGCAAGGAACCGCTTCATGTTTGTCTGACGGATGGCAAACAAGTTGCCGACCGTGATTGTCAACACAATCAACGCATAAAGCATCCATTCCCACACTGCACTGTAAACAGCGCCGAAAGCCTGCGTCAACACGATAAAGGCCGCAAACGCCGCCGCGCCTTTCGACACGACCGACAAGTAGGAGGTGACGGAAGTCGGGGCTCCTTGATAGACATCGGCTGTCCACAAATGGAACGGCACAAGGGAAATCTTAAATCCGATGCCGGCTATGACAAACGCAAGCGCCACATAAACCAACACCGAGCCTTCGGCAAGCGCTGCCGACAAGGCAATGTCTTGGAAATAAAGCGATCCCGTGAAGCCGTAAACAAACGAAATGCCCAACAAATAAATCGCGGAAGAGAATACCGCTGTGAACAAATATTTCACAGCCGCCTCGTGCGATTCGTATTGCTTCTTGTCGAAAGCAGCCAAAGCCGCCAACGGCAAAGAGGCCGTTTCCAATCCGATGACAAATATCAAGAAATGACGGGCAGAAACCATCAAATACATGCCAAAGAGCGTCACAAGAAGCAACTCGATGAATTCGCCGCGACGCACAAGCTGGCTCTCGCTATCGTTCCATTTGATGGATTGCAGCAATACGAGGAAAAGCCCTACGTTCAATATATTCTTTATCGAAGCGACAATCGGAGATGTGGCATACATGCCGGCAAACGCCTCTCCTATTGTCATCGGCGCAAAAAAGCAATAGAGCGTATATAGGCCAAACAGCACGCAAGAAGCAACCGAGAGTTTCGACTGCGCGCTTTTAGGCAAAAAAGTATCGAACAAAAACACCAATAGAAAAACGATAAGTATTCCGATTTCGTGGTGCATCAACAAAAACTGTGAATAATCCATAATCCAAATTCTTTTTTATAGTCCGTTACTTTTTGATTATTGTGCAAATGCCATAATATGTTCTACAATCGGCGCAAAGCTGTCGCGAAGAATCAAGTTTGCGAGATCCGGGAAACAGCCCAACACTGCAATGGCTCCCATCAAAGTCACCGTGCTGAGACGCTCATACCAATGCGCGTCGTCGAGCTTGCGATGATGCTCGTTTTGCACGGGGCCAAACAGCAATTTGCCGACCACGCGAAGGATATACACCGCCGTTATCACAATCGAAGTAGTCGCAACAATCGTGAAGGCGTGGCGGAAAAGATTTCCATCGCCAAGCACGGCATTGTAGATTGTCGTATTCTCAAACGAGCCGAGGAATATCGTCATTTCGGCAATGAATCCGCTCAAACCCGGAAGACCGAGCGAAGCCAAACCGGCAATGATATATCCCACCGACAAGAACGGCATAATCTGCATCAATCCGCCCATCTCGCGCACGTCGCGCGTATGCGTGCGACCGTAAATCATACCGATCAAGGCGAAGAACAATGCCGTCATCAAACCGTGGGACAACATCTGCAACACCGCGCCGCTCATTGCCGTCTGATTCAACATCAATATGGCGAAAAGCACCAAGCCGCAGTGGCTCACGGATGAATAAGCGTTGATATACTTCAAGTCGGTCTTCACACACGCGGTGAATGCGCCATAAACGACGCTAATGCCCGTCAGTATCATGAATATCCAGCCCAATTGGGAAGCGGCATGCGGCATCAGATAGATAGCCACGCGGAAGCATCCGTAGCCTCCCAGTTTCATCAACACGCCGGCATGAAGCATCGACACGGCAGTAGGCGCCGAAGCGTGACCGTCGGGCGACCATGTGTGGAACGGGAACATCGCGCCCAACACGCCAAACCCTACAAACGCTCCGACAAACAAAGCGTTTTGCCATTCCAAATCAACACCGTTTGCGGCTATTTCCACAAGATTCATCGTCTCGCCGGCATGATAGTAAATGCCAAGGATGCTGATCAACAACAGTGCAGAACCGCCCATCAGCATCAAAGTAAGCTTCATGGCAGCATAATTCTTGTTGCCGCTGCCCCATACGCCGATAAGCAAATACATCGGAATCAACGCGACCTCATAGAACATGAACATCGTGAACAAGTCTATTGATATAAAGAAGCCGAACACGCCGGTCGACAGCAAAATGAACCAAAGGAAATATTCTTTTGTAAGCGGCTCGATTTTCCACGAAGCGAATGTGCCGGTAAACACGATGATCGCCGACAAAAGGATCATCAACACCGAAATGCCGTCCACGCCGACCGCGAAATGAATGTTCAGCGGTTCAAACCACATGTAGCTGGCTTTCAACAGCATCGGCGCAGCCGGATCGGCCTCGCGCGCTTCCAGAAACACATAACAAAGATAGAGCGCGGCTATCAGCAGCAACGACGCTCCCGTCGCCGCCACGGCACGCACCTGTTTCACATTCCGCGTCAGGAACAACGCGCCCAACGTCAATACCGGAATGATTACAAATAAGAAAAGTATATTAAACATATCGCTATTTTTTATTCGTCCATTACCAAATTAAAAACAGGCACGTCACGACTGCCAGAAGCAACGCTCCTATCAAATACACCCATACATACATCTGTATCGAACCGGATTGGAACTTGCGTATTGCATACGAAGCACTGTTGGTAACGCTTGCCAACATGTTCATCGTTCCGTCGACGATCACATGGTCGAACCATTCGATGCCACGGCAGATGATGCCGAAGATAATCCGGTGCGTGACGAATTGATAAATCTCGTCGATATAGAAACGCCGATATGCCGCTTTGTGCAAGCCCTTCATGGAAGAAGCGATGCGATCCGGCATCGGGTTTTCTTTTCGATAAAGCACCGTTGCTATCACAATTCCGACCACCGCAATTGCAATGCTCGGAGCTGCCACGCTCCATTCGATATGGATCGAATATTCCATGCCGTTGTAAGTAACGAAATGCCCGAACGGAATAAATCCTGCCACACAGGAAATCACCGCGAGAATGATCAGCGGCACGCTCATCGTCCATTCGCAATCGTGAGGCGTGTGGTGGGAATAATCCGGCTTGTTCCACCAGAAAATCCGGTAATACAAACGGAACATATAGAAAGCCGTCAATCCTGCAACTGCCGACATCCAAACACCCCAGAACGGGCTGTTGGCATAAACGGCAACGAGAATTTCATCCTTGCTGAAGAATCCGGCAAACGGCGGGATTCCGGCGATTGCCAAACATGCCACAAGGAATGCGATGTGCGTGATAGGCATATACTTCCGCAAATTGCCCATCGCGTCCATTTCGTTGCTGTGCACCATGTGGATAATCGCGCCGGCGCAAAGGAAAAGCAAGCCTTTGAACATGGCATGCGTGAACAGATGGAACATGGAGGCCATATAGCCCACGCCTTCATGAAACTCCGGACGCGCCACGCCCAAAGCCGTAAACATGAATGCGATTTGCGAAATCGTAGAGAATGCCAGCACGCGCTTGATGTCGGTTTGGGCACATGCCACTATGGCCGCATACAAGGCAGTGACAGCGCCGGTGACCGTGATCAATTCAAGCACTTCCGGCGTTCCAAGATAAAGCGGGAACATGCGCGCCACAAGGAACACGCCGGCTACGACCATCGTTGCCGCATGGATCAACGCCGACACAGGCGTCGGGCCTTCCATGGCATCGGGAAGCCAAATGTGCAACGGGAACATGGCAGATTTTCCGGCACCACCGATAAAAATCAAAGCCAATGCCCACGAGGCCGCCGAACATCCGAGGAACGTCACGCCCGCGGAATTGGCGAGTATCGAGCCGGGGCTTGCCATCAGCGTTTTGAAATCGAATGTGCCGCAATAGTACGACAGCAACATGATGCCAATCAAAAAGCCCAAATCGGCAAAACGCGTCACGATAAACGCTTTCTTCGAAGCTGCCACGGCTGCGCCCTTCTCATAGTAGAACCCTATCAGCAAATAGGACGACACGCCCACCATCTCGAAGAAGATAAACATTTGGAATATATTGGTAGCCACGACCAATCCAAGCATGGAGAACGTAAACAAGGCAAGAAACGCATAATAACGTTGGAACCCTTTCTCGCCATGCATATATCCAAGGCTGTAAAGATGCACCATCATCGAAATCGTTGAAATGACGATAAGCATCATCGCCGAAATCGGATCTATGTAAATTCCCATTGTCACTTTCAATCCGTCGCCCAATGTGAGCCATGTCGCATCGAACACCGACTGCGCCTCGCGCACGCCATCGACTACGAATTCAGGATTGAAGAAATAGTTCAAAGCTACGCCATAAGCCACAACCGTTGTCACCAACATGCCCAACGTTCCCAACACGCCGGCTGCCTGTTTCGACATTTTCATGCCACACAAGCCCAACAGCAGGAACATGAACAACGGAAGAAGCAGTGTTATGATAGACAGAGACAAATCCATAAGTTTCAATATTTCATTTTAGTTAAACTCTGCACATCAACATTCTTCACCGCACGGAATATGTTGATGATAATTGCGATTGCCAAAGCGGTCTCGGCGGCGGCAATTGCTATCGCAAACAATGCGAAAAACATGCCTTCCATTTGGCCCGGAAACAAAAACCGATTGAACACGACAAAGTTGATGTCGACAGAATTGAGCATCAATTCCAAAGAAATTAAGATTGCAATCAGATTTTTCCGAGTGATAAAGCCATAAACCCCGCATCCGAACATGATCAAGCTCGGTACCAAATAATATAACAGTGTCAGTTCCATAGCAATACTTAACGTTTACGGGCTATCGTCACGCCTCCGATTATACATGCCAACAATAACACACTGATAGCTTCAAACGGAAGCAAATACTCGAACTTCTCAGTGCCCATCAGTGCTTGTCCGATTTTTTCCACCGTCACATCGTTTGTCGTGGAAAACAACGATGCAGTTTCCGCAGAAAAGAATGCGAACAA
Organism: uncultured Porphyromonadaceae bacterium; assembly: GCA_900541555.1. GTDB lineage: Bacteria > Bacteroidota > Bacteroidia > Bacteroidales > Muribaculaceae > Limisoma > Limisoma intestinavium. Next base: position 58,677 of record UQKE01000003.1, read on the forward strand.
AGCATAACCGCAAACGGCTACGCCTGCCACGGCTGCTGCCAATCCGAGTTTCTTGCGCTTCGAAGCTAAACGCTCGGCATTGTCGCCCGGCTTGCTTGTCAACAAAATAGAAAAGACAAACAAGACAAGAATACCGCCGGCATACACTGCAAGTTGCACTGCGCCAAGAAACTCATATCCCAATTGGAAATAGAGCGCAGCTGTGGCAAACAGCGTGAAAAGCAAGTATGTGGCGGCGCGCAAGATTTTGCGCGAAGTAACCGACAAAACCGAGAATACGACAATTGCCAAAGCAATTACGCAATACACGATTGAATTACCTACTACGTTCATATATCTATTTTATTAATTTTTTTCTGTCTTTTCAGTCGATCCCTCAGGCGATCCCGCATCGATAGGTTTCGATTCAGATGCCACAGGCGATTTCGCTACCTGCTCTTTCACAGGAGCCGTTTCTTTTACCGGAGCCGCTGCCGGTTTCTCAACCGATTTCGCGGCCATGGCTGCCACAGGATCTTTTTCAGGAAGATAATTTAATTGTTTCACCAATTTTGAACGCGTAAATACTGCATGCTCAAAATCGTTCACGAAACGGATTGCATGATGCGGGCAAGCCGTCACGCACAATTGGCAAAACGTACAACTGCCTATGTCGTACAAATACTTGTCCAATACTTTTTTCTTCTTCCCGTCGGGCAATTCCACCATTCTCGAATCGATGTGGATTGTCCCATTCGGGCAACTCATCTGGCACAAACCGCAAGCGATGCATTTATGATTTCCATTCTCGTCGTAAATAAATTCCAACGTGCCACGGAAACGCTCCCCGATTTGCAAAGTTGCCCTGTTGTCAGGATATTCTTCCGTCACTTTTTTCGTGAAAAACTCCTTTCCGGTCACTTCCATTCCTTTCAAAAGGCTGGAAATTCCTTGTCCCAATCCGGTGAAGTATTCTTTTACACTACCCATAAAGTTCTGTTCTATCCAACTTGTTTTTCATACCGGAAGCATTATTTAATTTTATTTGCGACGTCGGGGAAAGTTCCGGTATGTTTTCCGTTCCCCGACATCTTGTTTTTCTATTTCTCAACTTGCCCGCCAAGTATATCGAGCAATTCTGCCGTTATGCTTTGCTGGCGCAATTTGTTATATTCAAGTTTCAACGAATCCAACAATTTCGCGGCGTTGTCGTTTGCGCTTTGCATAGCCATCACGCGAGCCGCCTGCTCCGATGCCACATTTTGGCAGAACACCTCTTGCATCACCGAAACGACGTAAAGCGGCAAAACCGTATTATAAATCCTGTTGGCATCCGGTTCAAACAAATACGGACGATTGACAGCTGTGCTTGCCGATTCTCCAAATGCTTCGGCCGCTACCGGCAACAATTGCTGTATGCCCAGCCTTTGGCGTCCCGCGCTGATAAACTTCATCGACACAATCTCCACTCGGTCTGCCCGATGGCCCACAAAATCGTCTTTCACGCGATTTGTCAACGACTTGACTTCCTCTATTCCGGCTTTGGCCGGCACTCCGGTCTTTTCCACTCGAATAAAATCGCCGGCCAGCTTCGAAACGGCTTTTTCCATCTTCCGCCCAATCGGATATATTACTATTTGCAATTCCGTATTTTTGCTTCGAAGCTCGTTGATTCGGGCAAGCAAGCCTTTGAAGATATTGATGTTGTACGCGCCGCACAAACCGTCGTCGGAACCGAGCACGATAAAAGCAGCCGTCGCCGGCTCCCTCGTTTCTGTCAACTCTGAGGCATATTCCGCATCGGTGGAGACAAGATTCCCCATAATCGTCTGCAATTGATTCCGAAACGGCACGACGCGAGCCAAAGCCTGTTCGGCTTTGTGCATCTTCGCTGAAGAAATCATTTTCATTGCCCCCGTTATTTTTTCCGAAGAGGCAACCGAACCGATTCTTCCTTTTAATTCTCGCAACGTTGACATATTCTACAAAGGTTTATTTCTGCTCGTATTTTGCTGCAACTGCTTTTGCTGTTTCTGTCAATATGTCGGCAATTTCGTCGGTCATTTTTCCTTCTTTCAAAACAGCCAACACGTCTTCCTTGTGTCCTGCTTGCAGCATTTGAATGAATTCCGCTTCAAATTCGGCCACTTTGTCCAACGGCACGGAAGAAAGCAATCCGCGAGTTCCGCAGAAAATCACGGCTATCTGTTCTTCCACCGCCATGGGATGGTATTGCAATTGGATGAGCAAACGCTCGTTTTTGCGTCCCTTGTCGATTACGCGCGCCGTCACGGGGTCCATGTCGCCGCCAAATTTGGTGAACGATTCCAATTCGCGGAATTGCGCTTGGTCGATTTTCAAAGTGCCGGCAATTTTCTTCATAGCCTTTACTTGGGCATTGCCACCGACACGCGACACCGAAATTCCCACATTGATGGCAGGACGGATACCGCTGTTGAACAAAGCTGTCTCCAAAAAGATCTGCCCATCGGTGATCGAAATCACATTCGTCGGGATATAAGCGGACACGTCGCCGGCTTGAGTTTCGATAATCGGCAATGCAGTCAACGAGCCGCCGCCTTTCACCATCGGACGCAATGCTTCCGGCAAATCGTTCATGCTCTTGGCCACTTCATCGTTTTCGATGATCTTCGCAGCGCGTTCCAACAAACGGGAATGCAAATAGAAAATGTCGCCCGGATAAGCCTCGCGCCCCGACGGGCGTTTTAATATCAGCGACAATTCGCGATAAGCCACCGCTTGTTTCGACAAATCGTCGTAGACAATCAATGCATCGCGACCGCTATCGCGGAAATATTCGCCAATGGCAGCTCCCGCAAACGGAGAATAATAGCGCATCGCGGCAGAATCCGATGCCGATGCCGCCACAACCACCGTATAGTCCATCGCGCCATATTTTTGCAACGTGTTCACAAGCGAGGCGATCGACGATGCCTTCTGCCCGATAGCCACATAAATGCAATAGACGGGCTTGCCGGCTTCGTAATCTTTGCGTTGATTGATTATCGTGTCGATTGCAATGGCCGTTTTTCCGATCTGACGGTCGCCGATAATCAATTCGCGCTGTCCGCGCCCGATGGGGATCATCGAGTCGACAGCTTTCAAACCGGTTTGAAGCGGTTGTTTCACCGGCTGGCGGAAAATCACGCCCGGAGCCTTGCGGTCGAGCGGCAACCGTATCAAGTCGCCGCCAATCGGGCCTTTGCCGTCGAGCGGTTCGCCAAGCACATTGACGACACGTCCCAGCAGGCCTTCGCCGACAGGTATGGAAGCGATTTCGCCGGTACGGCGTACCGACATGTTTTCCGTCACTTCGTTGATGCGGTCGAGAAGAATCACGCCCACGTTGCTTTCTTCAAGGTTCATCGCAACGCCTGTCGTGCCATTCTCAAACTCCACAAGTTCGTTGGCTTCCACATTGTCAAGCCCGTAGACATGCGCCACGCCGTCGCCGACATTGAGCACTGTCCCGACCTCTTCAAACGAAGCCTTGTTCTTCAATCCGTCGAGCTGCTGCTTCAGGATGTCTGATATCTCACTGGGATCAATCATCTTTTATTTTCTGCTTAATAGTTTTAATCGCAATTTTCTTAATTCGTTTTTCATCGAAGCATCGAGCAGCTCCGAATCCGCTTTCACGGTGAAACCGCCTATCAACGAACCGTCGACACGCTCGCGATATTCGAGTTTGCGGCCATCCAAATGCGACTGCACAGCCGTTTTAAGCTCTTCCATCGTCTTCTCGGGCAAGGGAGATGCCGTCACGATTTCCACTTGCGAAATGCCGTGCGTCTCTCGATATTTTCGCCCGTAAGCCAATGCCATCGGTTGTATCAAAGCTTCTCGTCTATGGCTGAAAACAAGTCTGAAAAACTTGTCAAGGCTCTTTCCTGATGCAGCTCCTGCCGCAGTCAAAAGCAAATCGATTTTGCCGGCAAGCGGAAGAAACGGATTTTCGACCACCTTGGTCAGCTCTTTCCGTGTCGAGAAGCTGTCCGCCAACCGCGCCATTTGCTCGTAGACAGCATCTGCCTCTCCATTTTCCGTAGCATAGAGATACAGCGCTTTCGCATAGCGGTTAGGAATCAAACCATCATTCATTTTCCTTGCGTTTTTTTAATTCTTAGTTTCCATCTCATCCAGCAATTTCTCCACGAGTCGAGATTGGGCTTTTTCGTTGTCCATCTTCTCACGGAGAAGTTTTTCCGCGATTTGAATGGCAAACGAGCTAACCTCATTGCGGAATTGCAGTTCAGCTTCTTTGCGCGCTTGCTCAATCGACAATTTTGCCGCATCGGTAACCTTTTTGGCTTCTACCGTGGCAGCTTCTTTCGCCTCTTCGATGATTTGCGCTTTCATCCGAGCAGCTTCGCGAAGGATTTCAGCCTGTTGCTTCCGCGCTTCAAGGATAAACTTGTCCGCCTCTGCTTTCGCGTTGTCTACATGTTCTTTCGCCTCTTGCGCATACAACACGCCCTTGTCGATCAAATCCGCACGCGATTCCATCATCTTGATGATGGCAGGCCATGCGAATTTGCCGAGCACGACGCACAACAGCACGACGACGACAAACATCCAAAACACCAAGCCGAATTCAGGCGTAAACAGTTCCATCTGATACTGCTTTTATCTATATTAAATAAACAGTGAAAGAACGCATACGATAACGCCGAACAAAGCCACGCCTTCGACCAACGCAGCAATCACAATCATATTGCTACGAATGTCGCCCGACGATTCCGGCTGACGCGCAATAGCTTCCATGGCAGCCGCGCCAATTTTACCGATACCGATACCTGCGCCAATCGCTGCGATTGAAGCGCCCAAACATGCACCCATTTTGTCAAGTCCCAAAGACATAACTGCATCAGCGGCTTGCGCTAAAATCATTCCTAACATAGTAATTTAATTTAAATGGTTAATTTTTATTTTTTCTATTTCTTTATTTTGCTAATTCCGACGACTCCTCCGCCTCCTTTGGCATGGCAAGGGAAATGAACAAAGTCGACAACATAGTGAACACATAAGCTTGAATGAAGCTGATAAGCACATCCAGCAAAAGCATGAACAAGGAGAAGCACATCGAAACGACCGTAGTCGCCGATGCCACTCCGAAACCGAACGGCGCGAATATGAAAATCAGCAATGTCAGCACAATCACAATCATGTGGCCGCCAATCATATTTGCAAACAAACGGACGCACAACGCTGCCGGCTTCGTAAAAATGCCAAACAATTCAATGAGCGGCATGATCGGCAACGGGAACTTCAATGCCAATGGCACATCGGGCCAGAAGATGTCTTTCCAATAATGCTTGTTGCCTTTCACGTTCGTGATGACAAACGTGCAGACTGCCAGCACCAAAGTGACGGCAATGTTGCCTGTGATGTTGGCGCCTCCCGGGAAAATCACGATCAAGCCCAACAAGTTCATCGTGAAAATGAAGAAAAACACAGTCAACAGATAGCCTGCAAACTTCGGGGCTTTCTCTCCGAGCGTGTCTTTCAACACGCCGTCGTATACGAACCCGATCAGAGCCTCCACTGCCCCCATGCCTTTCCGCGGCGCTTTCATGCCTTTCCGCTTATAATAACGCACAAGCGAAAACATGACGGCTGCCACGATCAAAGCTGCAATCATCAGCCCTGCCACGTCTTTCGTAATCGACAAATCCACCGGACGATACTGGCGGCCGTCGGCTGTCAATTGAACGACCTTGCCCTTATAATCGCCGTCTTTGGCTATCGCGAAAACAACACCATTGTCGGCATACGCCTCTCCGCCGGTCACTCTTGCAGAACTAAACAAATGCCAATCGCCCGCTTCATCGTTGACGATGACGGGCAACGGGATTCTGTGCGCATGCGAAAACGGCACTTCCCAACCATAGGCATCGCCAAGATGTTCGAAAATGATACCCTGCAAGTCCATTTCCCCTGATTCCTCATTGGCCGAAGCCGGAATCGCCGGCAACATCATTGCGATGAATAATATGGCAATCAGTTTTTTCATAAGTTCAATACACACATACCGACACTACGTTTCTATCCACATCGGCAATTCCGCCTTCAATCGGCATTGATTGCCGCTCGCTTCCGTCCTCAGGTTGATACTCGATTTCTCCGCGAGTCAAGACGGACACAAGAGAAGCGTGATTTTCAAGCACAGTAAACAGCCCCGCTTCTCCGGGCAATGTCACCAACGACACTTTCCCGTCGAACAGAATTTTTTCCGCTGAAATCACCTTTAATGTCATAACGCTCTTTTTTATCCTATTTCAGCAAGCAATTTCTTGCCTTTTTCTATTGCTTCGTCGATTGTTCCGACATTCAAGAAGGCTTGTTCCGGATATTCGTCGACTTCTCCATTGAGAATCATCTTGAACCCGCGAATCGTTTCGCTCAATGGCACCATGACTCCCGGAAGCCCCGTGAATTGTTCCGCCACATGGAATGGCTGCGATAAGAAGCGTTGTGCGCGACGCGCCCGAGAAACGACAAGCTTGTCTTCATCGGAAAGTTCGTCAACGCCAAGAATAGCTATAATGTCTTGAAGTTCATTGTACTTCTGCAATAATTGCTTGACTGCTTGCGCCACGTTGTAATGCTCTTCGCCAATAATGTTCGGGTCAAGAATGCGAGATGTCGATTCCAACGGGTCGACAGCAGGATAAATTCCCAATTCCGAAATCTTGCGGCTCAACACCGTCGTGGCATCGAGGAAGCTGAATGTCGTGGCCGGAGCAGGGTCGGTCAAGTCGTCGGCAGGCACATAAATTGCTTGAACCGACGTAATCGAACCTTGCTTCGTAGAAGTAATGCGTTCCTGCAAAGCGCCCATTTCAGAAGCCAAAGTCGGTTGATAGCCCACAGCCGAAGGCATGCGGCCCAACAACGCCGACACTTCCGAACCGGCTTGCGTGAAACGGAAAATATTATCGATAAACAACAATATATCTTTTGCGCCACCGTCTTGATCGCGGAATTGCTCTGCCACAGTCAAGCCCGACAAAGCCACGCGAAGACGTGCGCCCGGCGGCTCGTTCATCTGGCCGAAAACAAGCGCGATTTGCGATTTTTTCAACGCTTCCATGTCGACATCGGCAAGATTCCATTCGCCCTTTTCCATGCCTTCCATGAACTTATCGCCATATTTCAACACACCGCTTTCTAGCATTTCGCGCAGCAAGTCGTTGCCTTCGCGCGTACGTTCGCCTACGCCGGTAAATACAGAGAAACCGTTTTGCCCGATTGCGATGTTGTTGATCAACTCCATGATAAGCACCGTTTTTCCCACGCCGGCACCACCGAACAAACCGATTTTGCCACCTTTCAAATAAGGCTCCAACAAATCGATGACCTTTATGCCGGTATACAGGATTTCCGAACTTATCGACAAATCGTCGAATTTCGGAGCAGGCTGGTGTATCGGACGCTTGTTTTCATCTTTCAATTCCGGAAGATGGTCTATCGGCTGCCCTATCACATTCAGCAGGCGGCCCTTCACCTGTTCGCCCGTAGGCACGGCGATCGGCTGCCCCATGTTTTCCACTGCCATCCCACGGCGCAACCCGTCGGTTGCATCCATAGCCACGCAGCGCACTGTCTGCTCGCCGATATGTTGCTCCACTTCAAGCACCAAATCGGCCAAACCGGAACGACTCACCTTCAATGCCGAATAAATCGGCGGCAAATCGCTTTTTTCCACATCGAACGACACATCGACCACAGGTCCGATTACCTGTACGATCTTTCCTATATTGTTGGCCATATCGTATATGATTTAAAATTCCATTATTTAAAAGTGCCAGCCAAATGCCACGACGATCAACATGAGCACCAAGTTGACTAAATTAATCGGGAGCAGATATTTCCATTCGAACGCCAAAAGCTGGTCGATTCGCAAACGCGGGAATGTCCATTTAAACCAAATGATGATAAATGACAATGCCACCGCTTTCACTACAAACCATACGACCGAGGGGATATAATCCATCACGGCGTTGAAGCCTTCCCATCCGGGGATATGGAGCGGCATCCACCCGCCGAAGAAAAGCAGCGTCGCAACGCCCGACACGATAAACAAATTCAAATATTCGGCAAGGTAGAACAAACCGAAATGCAAACCGGAATATTCCGTATGATAGCCTGCTGTCAACTCCGACTCCGCCTCCGGCAAGTCGAACGGGCCGCGATTGGTCTCCGCCGTGCCTGCAATCATATACACAATGAAAGCTATCACCGCCGGAATATGGCCTTGGAAAATGAACCATAAATCTTTTTGGCCTTCCACCAAGCCGCTCACCGACATCGTTCCGGCAAGTAAAACAATTGTCATGATCGACAAACCTATCGACAATTCGTAGCTCACCATCTGCGCGCCGCTTCGCAAAGCGCCAATCAAGGTGTACTTGTTATTGCTCGACCATCCGGCAAGCAATATGCCCAGCACGCCAATCGACGAAACGGCCGTAAGGAAGAAAATTCCAATGTTAAAGTCTATGATCTGCAAGCCATTGCCCCACGGCAGCACAGCAAACGCAGCAAACGACGATGCCACCACCAGATACGGAGCCAAAGCAAACAAAAATTTGTCGATATTGTTGATCGGAATCAATTCCTTTATCAAAATCTTAAACATGTCGGCGAAACTTTGAAGCAACCCGAACGGGCCTACGCGATTCGGGCCCAACCGGCATTGGAACGCTCCGCAGACTTTGCGCTCGAAATAAATATAGAACAATGCAAGCAGGGCATAAACGAGCAACAAGCCGAATCCCAACAACACACATTCTATCACTGTCGTCAACCACGCCGGCATCACGCCGTTCAGCAAGTTGTCAAACCACTCTGTGACGATTCTAAAGTCGAACATAATTATCTGTTTTCTTTATGATACTTCCGTTAATTAATTTTATCTGTCGATATCGGGAACTATGTAGTCCAACGAACCGCCGATCGTTATCAAGTCGGCGATTTTCTCGCCTCGCGTCAGATGGTCCACCACATTGGCAAGACGCAGACAAGTTCCGTTTATTTTCATGCGATACGGCGTCTTCTCGCCTTTGCTTTCGATATAAACGCCAAAAATGCCGCGGCATGCTTCCACTTCCTGATACCAATGGCCCTCCGGCAATTTGATGATCTTGGGCACTTTCGCGCAGTAATCGCCTTCCGGAATATTGTCGACCAATTGTTCGAGAATCTTCACCGATTGCTCGATTTCTTTCAAACGCGCCAAATAGCGGCTGAACGAGTCGCCATCTTCAAGCACCACTTGTTCGAAATCGAGTTCCCCGTAAATGGAATACGGGTTCGTCTTACGCAAATCGCACGCCCAACCGGAAGCACGTCCGGAAGGTCCGGCCACGCCATAGCTTATGGCATCTTCCTTGCTCAACACGCCCACTTGTTTCAGACGGTTTTGGAATATGATGTTGCCCGTGACAAGTTGATGGTATTCTTTCAACCGCGACGGCATGATGGCAATCAAGTCTTTCACGCGTTGCACGAAATTCGGATGCAAATCGAATCGCACGCCGCCAATTGTGTTATAATTGAACGTCATGCGCGCTCCGCATGTCTCTTCAAAGATGTCAAGAATCGTTTCGCGCTCACGAAGCCCGTAGAACAGCGCCGTAGTCGCGCCAAGGTCCATGCAATAAGTGCCGTAGAACAACAAATGGGATGCGATGCGCGAAAGCTCATCCATCATCACGCGAATCACCTGAGCCCTGCGCGGCACTTCTATGCCAAGCGCTTTTTCTACACACATGCACACGCAATGCTCGTTGGGCAATGCAGAGAAATAATCCATCCGGTCATAAAAATGCACGACCTGCGGATAAGTGAGCTTTTCACACAATTTCTCGATTCCGCGATGAATATATCCGCAAACGAGATCGATTTTTTTCACTTCCTCGCCGTCGAGCGATGTGCGGAACCGGAGCACGCCGTGCGTTGCAGGGTGCTGCGGGCCAATGTTCACGACAAAATCCTTATCGTCGAATATTGCCACTTTCTCTTCGTGCACGTTTCCATCCGCATCCTCTTTATAAGACACCGTGCTATCGTCTGTCTCTTCATGATACAGCCGCACGGGATTTATATCCGGATTTTCGTCGTAGTCCTTGCGATAAGGATATCCCACCCAGTCGTTGCGCAAGAACAAGCGGCGCATGTCGGGATGGTTGATGAATTTTATGCCAAAGAAGTCGTACACTTCCCGCTCTTCAATTTCTGCCACTTTCCATAAATCGGAAACACTGTGGAGCATCGGATTCTCCCGATCGGTCGTCGACACTTTCACCGACACCATTGAATAGTCGGAAGTCGATTTCAAATAATAAACACAGCCCAAAGAATCGCCCCAATCTTCGCCGACAACTGCTGCCAGCCAATCATATCCTGCATTCTTCAAAGCCTCGGCGGTTGCATGCCATTTTGCGTCGGGGACAACTGCCGTCAGCGTCTCATTTTCCTCAAACACTGCATCGGGACACACCTTGCCGATCAACTCTTGTATATTACCCATATAATAATGTGTATCGTTATTTACTATTCTGCTACATGCTCTTCTTTCGCGATTTCCGGATTCTCCTTAAAGAAATCTTCCCGAGTTTTCTTGCGATTTACGCCGCCGAAGAAACGTTCCACTTTCACCTTCCGTTGAAGCTGCATCAAGCCGTAGAACATGGCTTCGGGACGCGGCGGACATCCCGGGATATATACATCGACAGGCACCACCGAGTCAATGCCTTTCACCACATGATACGAATTGCGGAACGGACCGCCGGACACCGCGCAGCCTCCCACTGCTATCACATATTTCGGCTCGGCAAGTTGCTCGTAAAGTCTTCGGAAAACCGGAGCCATGCGATGCACGATTGTTCCTGCCACCATCATGAAATCAGCTTGACGAGGGCTCGAACGGGCCACTTCAAATCCGAATCGCGCCATATCGTAACGAGCGGCCCCCAAGCAGATAAACTCAATGCCGCAGCAGCTGGTGGCAAACGTCAAAGGCCACAAAGAATTGGAACGACCCCAATTGATCAACTCATCAAGCTTCCCGACAACAACATTTTGCCCGGACTCTTTCAATTGAGCTACCAAGTTGTCTATATACTCATTGTCCTTGAAGTCCTCACGCTTCATTCCCTTTATTTTCACTTCCATTGCAATGCTCCTTTCCGCCACGCATAAGCGAGCCCTAAAATCAACACAAACAGGAACACACACACGGCAAGGATGCTTTCGACGCCCATGCCCTTAGCTATCACAGCCCACGGAAACAAAAAAACGGCCTCCACATCGAACATCAAAAAGAGAATCGCAAACAAGTAGTATCCCACCTTGAATTGCACCATACTCTCTCCGCGTGTCGGAACACCGCATTCGTAAGCCTCTCCTTTTTGAGGAGCATAAGACCGCGGACCAAGCCATCCGGCCAACGACAGGCCGATAACTACCAAAGCCACTCCTGTCAACACCGCCACAAGGGCTGTCGTCGTACTTTCAATTCCAAATATCGACAATTCCATATTAAATAGTTTATTCAACACCAAAAGAAGCAAACATAACAGCTTAACAATCAGCCATTATCGTCGCATTCCATTCAGCCTTCCGCCCACATTGGCGTTTAGGCTGTGCAAATATAGCAAATCTTTCCCGTAAAAAATGTGATTTCTTCAAAGGAATTTCATGGTAAAAATTTCAAAAATATTTTCCTTTTTCTCCTTTCCGAAAAATCACAAAATTTAGGGATTGTGCAATCCGGCAAAACTCAATTCCTTTGTTCCGACTTTATGCTAAAAAAATTATTTCATATTTTTTTGCTGACAACATTCAGCGCGCATGGAAGCGAGACATTCTCATTGCCTCGCGATTCGGCGATCATGCTGCGCGAAGTCTCCGTGTCGGCCGTCAAGCATCTCGACGGATCCCGCGCCGACGGATCTGAGACTAAAATCTCACGCACATCCATCGAACGCCTGAACATCGTCTCCGCCAAAGATGCCGCACTAATCGTGCCCAACCTTTTCATCCCCGACTACGGCTCGCGCATCACATCATCCATCTACGTGCGCGGCATTGGCACGCGCATCGACCAGCCTGCCGTCGGAATGACAATCGACAACATCCCAATCCTCAACAAAGACAATTACGACTTCGATATCCCCGACATTGAGCGCATCACCGTGTCGCGCGGCCCGCAAAGCACAATGTACGGACGGAACACCATGGGCGGACTCATCGACATACGGACGCTATCGCCATTGTCCTATCAAGGCACAAGGCTGCTGGCCGAATATGGCAGCGCCAACAGCGTCAAAGCCGGAATTTCCCATTACAACAAGCCTTCTTCCAAGTTCGGCATCGGCGCAAGCTTGTATTTCTACCGGACTGATGGCGTTTTCAAAAATCTTTTCAACGACGAAAATTGCGACAAAGAAAAAAATGGCAGGCTCATGGTTAAAACTGCATGGCTTCCCGCCGAACGCCTTTCCATCGAAAACGCCGCAAGCATTTCCCTTGTCCGCCAAGGAGGATACCCCTACGAATTTGCCGAAACACAAGAAATCAACTACAACGACACGTGTTTTTACCGCAGGACCTCGATTCTCGACGGACTGACCATCGGATGGAGCAACGGCCGCCTTTCGGCAACGTCCATCACAAGCTACCAATACTCAGACGACAACATGACGCTCGATCAAGACTTTTTGCCCGTCTCGTATTTCACGCTTACGCAAACCAAAAAAGAGCACGCCGTCACCCAAGAAATCATATTGAAAAACACCGACGACAACCGCTTTAAATGGATCGGCGGGCTGTTCGGATTCTATCGCCATACCGACATGGATGCTCCCGTCACCTTCAAAGACTATGGCATTGAAAACCTGATTCTTTCCAAATGGAACGAAATGGTCAGCTCCTACCCCATTCGTTGGGACTCCGACAGCTTCCTGCTCGACTCGTCGTTTTCAACGCCCAACTATGGAGCGTCGCTCTACGGAGAAGCCTCCTGCCATTTGGGGAACTTCAAACTCAACGCAGGACTCCGGCTCGACTACGAATTTATCCGGCTTTGCTACAACAGCGACTGCTCTACAAGCTACACCATATATCGGCAAAACACCACCGACGCATACAGCCATCGCGACGTAGAGATACACAACAAAAATTCCTTGAAAAAGAATTTCATGCAATTGCTTCCGAAAGCTTCAGTTGCCTTCACCCCCAACAACACTCTTGAAATCTACGCAAGTGCCGCCAAAGGATACAAAGCCGGCGGATTCAACACGCAAATGTTTTCCGACGTCTTGCAACAAGAGTTGATGAGCCGGATGGGCATCGGCGAACGTTACGACGTGGAACGAGTCGTCGGATACGAACCCGAAAAAAGTTGGAACTACGAAATCGGCATCCACGGCAAATGGGACGACATCCGGCTATTCGCCGACATTTCAGCGTTCTTCATCAACTGCCACGACCAGCAACTCACCGTCTTCCCCGAAGGAGACGTGACAGGGCGAGTCATGACAAACGCGGGGAAAACAAGAAGCGCAGGTGCCGAAATATCCGTCAGATACACGCCCGTCGAACGGCTCGACATTTCATTGGGATATGGCTACACAAATGCCAAATTTGTCGAATTCAACAACGGCAAACAAGATTATTCCGGCAATTTCATTCCCTACGCGCCGCAAAACACTATCTTTGCAACCGCAAACTATGCGCTGAAAACCAATGCCACGGCAATGCCGTACATTGCATTCGGCGCACGAGTTCACGGCGCAGGCAAAATTTATTGGAACGAAGAAAATTCGGCAAGCCAGAATTTTTATGCGCGGCTCGACGCCAATGTGAGATTTTCGTTCAAACGGTTTTCAATCGATTTTTGGGCAAAAAACATCACACGGACGCAGTATCGCACATTTTATTTCGTTTCCATACAACATGAGTTTTACCAAAGAGGCAAGCCGTCCACCTTTGGCGCAACACTAAAAATATCAATTTAAACAAAATACAACATGATGAAAAAAACAATTTTGCTCCTTGCGACAGTGCTTCTGTCGATAAACTTGCAATCCTGCCTTAACAACGGCGACGATCCGGAAATAACGCAAACTGTCGCTTTCGTCGGATACAACCATCTGACCGACCTCAACGACAATTCCGTCGCGCTCAAAGCTTCTCGATACACCATATTCCTCGACATCACCGCCCAAAAGGCCGACGTCACAATCGAAAGCTCATACACGCCGGAAGGCGACCCGTTTATCATAAAAATGCCAGGACTTGACCTGAAAACAGCCGATAATGCCTACACAATCTCCGCTACCGATGTCACTCCGGAGGTGACGGAAGGCAATCCCGCAGATTATATCGTGCGCAATTTGGACATTAAAATCACGCCTCGTTACACAACCGACGAAAACGGGCAAACCGTCGATGCCTCCATCCTCGAAGCGACCTATCGCTTAGCCGACAATTACAGCGCTTTCTATTGCGATACGAAACCGCATTTCATCGATTGCGAAACCACGACAGGCACACTCGGTTCAGAAGCGTACACCAGCACATCCACCACTTACGATGTCACGCTGAACAACTCCAAGTCGGCAACCGTCGTAATCAACAACGCTCAGTTCGACCGCGACATGCCAAAAATGACAATCACGCTAAGAGACATCCCCGTCGCTTTGACAAGAAGCGGCTACCAACTCAACACGGAAAGCATTGTTCCGGAAATCAACGACATCCCGCTTGAAAACTACACGATGACGGACGTTTCATTTGAAGTATATAAAAACGCCACGGCCATGTCGCTCCGGTTCAAATGCAACACGCAAGGCGCTCAATACAGCACTAATGCCTCCGGCAGCGTATATCCCGACACAGAAAACAAATAAAGCGGCATTCCGCTCACAGAAGCGGATGCACGGAAAAATGCAAAGTTGCATGATGCAAAGAGAGGCGCGAAAATTCGCGCCTCTCTTTGCATCATAATGCCTGTCTATTCCCTACATCAAGTATTTTTGTACGAACCAGCGCAGGTCAAGATAGCTGTTGCCCACCTTGACAGTGGTGAGATACTTGCCATTGTAGTCGTAAATATCGACAGAGACATTGTTTGATGTGCCTGAATTCTTGATGAATCCCACTCGTTTCATGCCGTTGATGTGCCCGCCGTAAACCGTCCGGCAGAAAGTGGCGCCATTCTCTTTTATGCAGCCCTCTTTGCCGTTTTTCACCACGATCACGCCATAAGACTCATAGCCCCAAATGCGGTCGTAGTTGCCCGCACACGGCACAATTTCCTTGCCCTTGCCGTTGATCACTTTCGCCACGCCTATGCGGCCGTCGGCATCCCACACATGGAAAGCGTCGTCAAGGTGTCCGTTGTCCGACGTTATGGCTTCTGTTATATTTGAATATTTGAATGGCAAAATCAAATTGTCTTTGTCGTCGACCACGCCGAATTTTCCATTTTGTTCCACCCTGTAATAACTTTTCGGCCCGATAAAGCGCTTATAACCCGAATACTTGCGCGCAGTCAAACTTTTATCTGCCGGGGTATACATGATTTCTTTGCCATTGTCGTACAAATAAGCTATCCTTGGATTGGTGGAATACGAGCCGTTGTCATATTGACATGGCACAAGCTCCTTGTCGAAATTGTCGAGAACGCCTGCCTTTCCATTCGACATCACGACAAAACATGCATCCTTTTCCTTGTTGCTATCCGTGTATTAAAGATACTTGAATGGAACCTCCTTTTTGCCGTCTACCTCGCGATAAGGGTATATGCATTCTGCAATCACGTCGCATTTATCGAGGTAGGATGCCACAATCCCCCACAGATCACCCTTGCGCAGGTAATAATGGTCTCCATATCCGCTTCCTCCTATACGAGGAAAGCCTCCTTGATCGTAAACAATCTCGTCGTATTCCACGGGAACTCCGATCTTGCCGTTTTCACACACAAGGCCATACTTGCCGTTGCCGTCACAGATTATTCCCGCATGGCCATAAAAGCCGCCAGTGGTAAAATCCTGATATACTTTCCCCGTATTGGAGATGTACAGCCTTTTATTACTAGAGCCACTCATCGGAAGCGAGAAAAGAGTTGAGTCTGTGGGAAGTGGTTTCGAAAACTCATTGCTATAAGGATCTACACTTGTTAAACATTCTCCTGTAGAAAGATTGTATATGCCATATCTATTTTTCTGGGCGCAGACATATATGTCGCCTGCTAAACGCGCCACATCGCTTACCCCGTTGACAGCCACACCGCTCTTGGTCAGCAAGAAGTTAATGCTGCCGCCATATCTTAAATTAATTATATCTTGGGCTTCCCCTCTTAGCCGTTGGTGTTCTGCATTATTTGTCAGAGGTGCAGCTGCATTAACGAATGCATTAAATGTGTGTCTCTGATAATCGATCATGGACGCTTTGCCTATTTCGCCTGACACAATGGAAAAGCCGTCGGCAACTTGCCTCATCGACACATTCTTGAACGATGTCTTGCTTTCGCAAATTTTGTCCCATGCCTGCCACTTGCCGGGATTCCCTGCCTCTCGGGCAAATATGTATTCCGCAGCTGAAATCATATCGTGCTCGTATTTGCAGTCCAATGCCTTTTTGCCGTCAGGTCGCAACAATCCCCACTTGCCGTCTTTCTGCATGAGATAATAGCCGTCCTCGTATGGCTCGATTGCAGCATATTCGGCCTTTGCGACCCATTTGCCGGAATTGTCGGCCATGCCCCATTTCCCTTTGTCGTTTTGTTTTGGAGCCACAGTCTGGGCAAACATAGACCCCGTCGAAACGATGGCAGCCAATAGCAATGCCATCGCCTTCTTGATAATAGCTTTTGAGTTCATGATGTAAATAATGTTTTATGAATGTATTTTTAAGTATCCAAGTGTTATTCGCGCATCCCATGACGCATGGGAATACACGGCATCACGGCGATCTTTCCGCAAGGAAAGCCGCCTTCAATGTAGAAACAACGATGTGTCGAATTGCTGTAAGTCCCATAAGCCTTTATCTTGCATCATAGCGCAGCACTGTAGACAGCCGAAGCCGGCAGCTGCATCATATTTCTACAAGACGGGACGTAGAAAATTAGTTATTCATGTTTTAAGCATGTGGGGAGAAGAGCCGTCCCACTACTTTCTCCAAACCGTCCTGCAAGGAGGTGAGGCGAATTGCCCTGCGGTAGTGTAATCTCCCCGAAGTGTGCCAAGCTCACTTTTTGGCGTTGCAAATATACGCAGAATTGAAACATCAAGCAATGCGCTTATGGGAATTACAAAATATTTGCATTTCTTAACCCATAACCGCCGCAATTTTTCTCATGCGCCACACACTTATCAAATTAATTAAAAGTCATCGAAAAATACATGCCGCCAATACACTCGTTTTTAATCAAACGCATTTCCGTGACGCATGCATGAATTGTCGCAAGAACAACGCAGCTGCCATGAAAAGTGAAACTGCAAAAGAATAGAACAATCCTTTCGTGCCGAGGCTGAACACGAATCCCAAAAGGTATGAACACGGGATGCCAACCGCCATATAACTGAAAAAAGCGATCCAAACCATCGATGCCACCCGTGCCGTTCCCCGCAATGCATTGGCGAAGCACACTTGCGTCGCATCGCCAAATTGATAGGCAATCAATGGAAGAATCAACGCCGACGCAGCTACAACAACCGCCTCATCATCTGTAAACAACGAAATCAAAGAATCGGAAAACAGATAAAAGGCCAACGATACAACTGCCGCAAGCATAAGCAGCAAATGGTATCCTGCCCAAGCGCCGCTACGCACATTCGACGCATCGCCTCTTCCCATAAAGCCCGAAACGCGAATGGCCACGGCCGCGCCAATGCTATAATAAAACATGAAACCTAATGTCCCAATCGTCATAAGCACCTGATAGCTCGCCAAAGCCACAGTGCCAAGCCAACCGGCCATGACAGCGCTTATCGAAAACGTTCCTGTCTCCATCCCCATTTGCAACGAAACGGGCAAAGACAATCCGACGATGCGGCGCATGTCGGCAACAGCCGTACGCGCACGCAAGAAACCCTCCCGATAAGGAGCAAACACGCTTCGCCGCCACAAATAAATAGAGCATACGACAACCATAGCCATGCGTGCACCCAGCGTGCTGATGCCCGCCCCCAAAAGCCCCAATTCAGGGAATCCGAATTTGCCGAATATCAGCAAATAATTGAAACAGATATTAAACACATTGCCAAACAGCAAAATCCACATTCCGACGGATGTCCGCGTCAGGCTATCCGTGAACTGCCGCATTGCATTGAACCATGCCACAAAAACGACAGAAGCAAGAATCGTCAAATAATACGAACGTATCAAAGGCAGCAATTCCTCCGGCTGCCCGAAACGATCCAAGAAAAAGTACAACGTTCCCATCACCAATGTCAACGCCATGCCAAACGAGACATTCGCAATCAAAGCATGACGGAACTCCCTGCCCGCCTTTTCGTATTCGCCGCGAGCAAAAAGGGCGCCAATCAGCGGCGTTATCCCATAAGAAAACCCCAACAATGCAACTATCGCCAAATTAAACACATTGTTTACAAACGATGCGGCAGCAAGCGATGCCGTATCATAATGGCCCACCATCACCGTATCGGCGAATCCAAGCACAATAACTCCTACCTGCCCAACCACCATTGGCAGACCGAGTTTCAATGTCTCACGATAATGCTGCAAATATCTACGGTTCATGATGCAAAATTACGGCAAAAAAACATCATACGCACATTTCGCCATGCTTGCATATTTTTATAGATTCAAATTCTTTTATAATTTTGTTTGCCGCATTGCATGAGAACGGCCCTTGTTTTGATGAATGCAATTAAATACTCCGCAATGAAAAAAATACTCTTGCTCCTGCTTTTTTCCATCTCCATGGCACATCCTGCATTTCCAGCCATGAAAGAGCTGGAAGATTTGGACAAACTGATTGAAAACAAAAACCAATACGACCAGTTGAAACGCCAACGGATATCTTCCGCCAAAAAGAAATTGGCGCAAGCATCGGATGCCGAAACACGCTTCAACTTGCTCATGGAAATCGGAAATGAGTACACTTTGTTCAAAGCGGATTCCGCCGTACTATACTTCGACAGAGCCATCAACGAAGCCCGACGCGGCAACAACGAGAAAAACATCCTTCGCGCCCAACTGAAAAAAATCCGCCCTGAGATAATCGCAGGCTACTATGCCGAAGCGCGCAGCGAATTTCGAATCATAAAAGACAACGAGATTCCGCCCGAACTATTGGCTGATTTCTACGAATGCGGCTACCGTCTCTATTCTTTTCCGCTAAACACGCTCGAAAGGCAAGGCGACTTCTATGGCAAATATCTCGACCAAGCCTCCGAATACCGCAAAAAATGGATTGCCGCAATGCCCGAAGATTCCGACATGCGACGGCTTTACGAAGCCGAACAATTTCTTAAAAATGGCAATGTCAAATCTGCAAAAAACATACTCGCCGACTTGATTGCCCACTCACTGAAAGCCAACACCGGCGAATATGCAATGGCAACGGCGCTGCAAGCAGAAGCGTTGGAAATGGAAGGCAACATGCAAGAAAGCATCCGATACTATGCCATATCCGCCATGACCGACATCCGATGTGCCATCAAAGAAAACCAATCGATGTACAAACTGTCGCTGATTCTATACAACCGCCACGACATCGACCGCGCCTACCGCTATATATTTTCATCGATCGAAGACGCAGCTTTCTGCAATTCCCAAATGCGCGCCTACAATGCAGCAGCCATGTTGCCGGTGATCGAAAGCGCACAACGCCAAAAACGGCTCTACCACGAACGCATATTGGAAGCCAGCATTGCCGTCTGCGGATTGCTGCTGGTCGTGCTGGTTGCCTCCGTCGTCATTTTGGCAAAACAAAAGAAACGACTTTCCACGGCCCGCGCAAAATTAAAAGAAGCCAATGTGACAAAGGACGAATACATGGGCCAATTCCTCGAACTGTGTTCCATCTACATGAAAAAACTCGATTCTTTTACGAAATTAGTCTACCGCAAAGCGACATTGGGGCAAGTGGACGATCTCATAAAAATGATGAGAACGCCCAAATTTTCCGATGAGCAGCATGGACGTTTTTATCAAGAATTCGACAACGCATTTTTGAAAATTTATCCTACTTTTGTAACCGAATTCAATGCGCTATTGCGCCCTGACGAGCAAATCTCCACCTCTCCCAACGCGCTTTCCTCGGAACTTAGAATATATGCGCTGATGCGGCTGGGCATTACCGAATCGACTAAAATTGCAGAATTTCTGCGCTATTCAGTCAACACAATCTACGCATACCGAAACAAGATGCGCAACAAAGCGATAAATCGAGAAAATTTCGAGAGCGACGTATTGAAAATAGGCCATATTGAGTAATATAATTGTTTATATTATCTCAGAATGGAGGATACAGCAACTACAACAAAACCAATTGGTTAATACACTTTTTAAGTATTTTTCATTTATATATAAATCGATACATAGGTGACAATTGGAATTTTTGTTATACTTTTGCAACACCAAACAATGGTAAACACTACATATTTTAATGGAGTATTAAAAAATGATTTTTCGCTTCGTTGGGAAACGAGGGAAAATTCGAATAATGGTTTTATGTTAGGTTTGTAAAGTGTTGCTTTTTTTGGGAATAAAAAAAGGCAGCAAGAAGTAGAGAATGAATCCGACAGATTACATTCTCTTTTTCTTTTTTATCCCGCCTTAGTCCATGCCGCCCTTGCAGATTTTGGCGGCTTGCCGCAGCTGATATTTTTTCTCGATTGCCGAAACACAGCAATGACCTCCTCTGCCGCACGGAGCGCGGTTCGGAGAACCATTGGCGGAAGAGCCCTGCAACGATCTATGGTTGAGGACTTAGAGGTGCAACCTTCCTACCTTTCACTTCATGATACCTGTGACAGTGCAACATAAAAACCGGCGAAGTTTCCGTTTGCCGCCTTAGGACACAGTGATCGAATCATTAGCGTGCCACGAAAATTTACACTACCTTTGCACCTCGGCACAACATAGTCGCTCAGGTCAACTTGGCATCTCTGCCTTGATTTGCCAAATATTTGCCGCTTTTTATCGACGAAACCAAAATTTTCAATACGACAGAAAAATAAACAGCGTTTTTCTGCGTTTTAATTAAATATTAAATGTGTCTCATTATGAATGTCAACATTACACGAATGTTTTACATGGCA
This sequence comes from uncultured Porphyromonadaceae bacterium, assembly GCA_900541555.1. GTDB lineage: Bacteria > Bacteroidota > Bacteroidia > Bacteroidales > Muribaculaceae > Limisoma > Limisoma intestinavium. The sequence goes on from UQKE01000003.1 coordinate 79,979, forward strand.
GCAGCCCTCGTGCTTTTTGCCTCATGCAAGACAGCAAACCAACTAACATATTTTGAAAACGTCGACAATCTTCCGGAAAGCGAACAAGCTCTCGACTATTCCACGCGCATCAAACCTGCCGACGAATTGACAATCACCGTAAACGCGCTTGTTCCGGAAGCGGCAGCCCCCTACAACCTATCGGCTGTCAGCATCATGAAAAGCGGGGAAACGTCGGAATCAAGCACCCCGACAAAAATTCAAACATACATAGTCGACAAAGACGGGAACATTTCATTTCCCATATTAGGCGAGGTCCATGCAGAAGGCAAAACCACAAAAGAACTCGCCAATTATCTGAGATCCCGAATCGAAAAAGAAATCGACAATCCGATCGTCAACGTGCAATTGGTCAATTTCCGAGTGAACGTGCTTGGCGCTGTCTTAGAGCCCGGCTCCATAGAAGTGAAGTCTGAACGCTTCTCTGTGCTCGACGCACTGGCCGCTGCCGGCGACATGACTGTGCAAGGAAAGCGCGACAACGTACTCCTCATCAGAGACAACAACGGGAAAAGGGAATTCCACCGCCTCAACTTGAAAGACGCAGGAATCGTCAATTCTCCGTATTTCTATCTGCAACAAAACGACGTGATCTATGTAGAGCCTTCCGATGTCGCTGCCGAAAATGCTGAATACAACCAAAACAACTCGTTCAAAGTTTCTGTCATTTCGACTGTCGTAAGCGCCGTGTCCGTCGTGGCTTCTTTGCTCATTGCACTTCTCATAAACAACAACAAATAAGCGCAATTCACCGAAATGCTTAGCATCCACAAGACATATTTCTATATTTTCTGTTTTTGTGTGCTCAGCTTATTCTTGGCGCCGGCATTGCTCCCTTTCTCAGACGAGCTGTGCCTTGCCGCGTTTGCCGCTCTCGCAGGATTGGACATGCTCTACAACCGGAATCTTCGACGATACCGGCTCATGTTCGTGTTGCTCGGCGTGATGCTTTTCTATTTGGCATATTCGCTTGCCGCTTCGCCCTACAACATTCCCAAAGCGCAAATCAACGATTTCATCCTGCAATGCAAACCACTCGTCGCTTTTTCGCTCTCTTATGCAATCGCGCCGAAATTTACTGCCGGCGAAAAGTATTTCTTAAAAAAATTGTGCATCGTTTTGGCAATCATCAGCGTCATCACCATTGCCACCGGCACTTATAAAATACTGCTTGCCCACATCTACTACCAAGGCCTTTTATGCTTTGGCTGCGCCGCGGTCTATCTGCTGATGTCCTATGATCGCCGATACGAACGCCACATCAGTCCGAACGACTTGTTTTGGGGCATTGCCATTTTGTTAATGGGGCTTGCCTGCACTCGATCTAAATATTATGGCACTTGCGTGCTATCGTTGTATTTGATATTCTTGTATAAGCCGGGTACAATCAACCTGAAAAGTTTGAAAAACATTGCAACCGCGATTGTCATCACGGGGGCAGTGATAATGGTAGCTTGGCAAAAAATCAACTACTATTTCATATCCGGCTCGCTTAGCGCCACCGGCAATTTCGACCCCGACATGCTCGAACAAGTTGCACGACCTATGCTCTTTGCAGGTTCATTGCTGATATTTGCCGACCATTTGATACTGGGTTCCGGGTTGGCTTCGTTTGCGACATTCTCCTCCTCCACTGCCATCAACTATTCGTCGCTCTACCACGAATATGGTATTTCCATGGTATGGGGGCTCTCGCCGGAAAAAGACACTTTCATTGCCGACACGTTCTATCCCGAATTGGCTCAATTCGGATTGCTCGGCGTATTTTTCTTCTTGACGTTCTGTTGGTGGATATGGCGCAAATTCCGCATTGCCCTGCGTGCAGAATCCCGTTTACTATTTGCCGTCGGCGTCATGTGTTTTGCCCTGTTGGCAATCGACGGAGTGGCCGGATGCAGCATATTGCAAATCGGCGGCGAACTGCTCATGGCCTGCATGGGCATCATCGCCGGAACAACCAAGACTATCCCCAAAACAGAAGCGAAAGCGTTATTGGCACGTCCAATCACTGAACTATACGAAAATAAAAAACTAAAAGAATATGGCTACGAATTCCGACAAAATCGACTTCTCACGCACCATCCATGAGATGAAAACTCATTGGTATTACTTTCTCATTTCGTTCATTATCGTCATGGGAGGTGCCATATATTATTCAATCCGCACGAATCCGGTGTTTGCTTTCCACGCAAATGTCCTGATCGAACAACCGCAAGAAGGAGGCTCCGGAGGCGGACTCATGAAAATGATGGCATCATTTTCCATGGGAGCCATGGGTGGCGGTTCGGTCGACGACGAACTTTTGGTGTTTCAATCCAGAAGCTTGCAATCGGAAATGGTCCGCGAGCTAAAATTAAACTATGATTATCGCAAAAAGCAAGGTGCACGCATGGTGTCGTTATATAAAAAATCCCCGATACTCTTGTCCACCGACATCGACCTTGACACCCTGACCGAAAGCGTTTCATTCTTGTTGAAACTCCACCGCAACGGGACAGTCGACGTGAAAGTGAAAGACGGCTTGTTTTCCACCTGCTTCGACAAGAAAGGGCTTCGCCTGCCCGCTTCCGTCAAGTTGCCTTCCGGCACATTCCGCTTATCGGCTTCCGACACACACCGGCCATCGGAAGAAATGGAAATGGAAATAACGGTCGACGGAACTCCAACCGTTGTCGACGATTTGCAAGGCATCTTCATTGCAAATGCCCCGTCTATGAAATCAAACGGCATCGAGCTCTACTATGAAGACGACGATATCCAACGCGGCAAAGATGTGCTCAACACCATCATACAACTCTACAACAACCGCCGCTTAAACGAAGAGCGCGTAAAAGCAAACAATCAAATCGCATTTATCGACAGCCGATTGGAATCACTCACGCAGCAACTGAACGAGGCAGAGCGCGATTTGGAGAAATTCAAAACCGAAAACAATGTGACCGACATCGAAGCCGAAGCGAAAGTGCTATTGGAGCAAACAAGCGCCAACAAAGCCTCCATTGTCGGACTCCAAACACAATTGGCCATTTTCGACATGATTTGCGACTTCTTGGACGATCCGGCCAACCGCTATTCCATGATTCCCGTCACCAGCGGCGTTGAATACGAAAGCGCGGCAAAATCGATTGAAGCCTACAACGAGCTTATTCTTTCCCGAATGAAACTGGACATGTCGGCAAAGAAAGACAACAAAGCGCTGCAAACCATCAACCGGCAAATCGACGGAATGCGCGAAGGCGTCGTCACCACGATGAAAAAAGCCCGCGAAAGTGCCGAAATCGCCTACAACGACTTCGTGCGGGAGGACGGCAAATATGCGGTTCGACTGCGAGAGTTGCCTGCCCACGAAAGAGAATACATCAATTTGTATCGCAATCAAGAAATCATGAACAACTTGTATGTTTTCTTGTTGGAACAACGGGAAAACAACGGGCTGAAACTTGGAGCGTCGCCATTAGGCCGCACCATCGACCATGCCTACAATGATATCAAAAAAATTGCGCCGAAACGGTCAATCATCCTCGGCGGAGCCCTGCTGATCGCCCTCCTGATTCCGGCAATCATCTGCATGATCAAAGCATTGCGCCTGAAAAGAATAAAAATCCGGCAAGACGTGGAAAAAATCTCCGATTTCCCCGTAGCGCTCGAAATAGACTCCCGAACCGACACCGATGCGCTTTTCCGAAAATTGCGCAATCACATCGTGTCTGTACGTGATTCCGGCGTGATCTCGTTCACAACATGCACAGCCGACGGCGACACCACGCAAACAGCATTGGCAACCGCCCTTTCCCTCGCAAAAATAAACAAACGGACAATCGTCGTTGATTTGATCCATGGCAATCCGATTGCCACGCAATTGAAGTGCGACAAAGTGCCTCATCTTTCCGATTGCTTGCGTTCCGGCGAACAAATGGATGCCGCCATAGCGCATGGAGCGGACGGAATCGACGTTGTACCGGCCGGCAGCGAAGAAGCCGAAACCGACTTGGTGGTCAGCAACAAATTTGCATCGTTCATCGGAGAAATAAAGACATCGTACGACTATGTGATTATCAGCGGCGGCACTTTCGACGAATACCGTTCGCTTCCCTCCGTTGCAAAAATTTCAGACTTGCTATTTGGCGTAATTCCGCCATGCACGCTGAAACAAGTTGTTGCCCGCTTCGATGCCGAATTGAAACAATCCGGTGCCGATTCCGAATACATCCTATACGTCAAATAAAGCACTTGCGCCATGAAGGTTTTGATTGTCAACAAATTCTACTACCCACGCGGAGGCGATTGCGTTTGCGCGATAAATCTGGAACGGCTTCTTCGCGAAAACGGACATGAAACAGCCGTATTTGCCATGGATTATGCCGAAAACGTGGCAATCCCCGCAGGCGGCTTTGCACCGGAAGTTTCTTTTTCCGGAAGCATCAGCTCAAAAATCAAAGCTGCCAAACGCATTTTCGGAGGAGCCGGCGTGCGCGACTCATTTACAGAAGTGTTGCAGCAATTCCGTCCTGACGTTGTGCATTTCCACAACATCCATTCCTACCTCTCTCCGGCCATCGTGAAAATGGCAAAAGATTTCGGCGCAAAAACCGTGTGGACCATGCACGATTATAAATTAGTCTGCCCGAGCTACGCTTGCCTTTCCAACGGGAAGCCATGCGAAGACTGCATTGGCGGAAGCAAAAAACACGTGTTCAGCAAACGATGCATGAAAGGCAGCCGCGCAGCAAGCCTTCTGGCATGGATGGAAGCCTGCCATTGGAATGCGAAAAAACTCAGCACATATACCGATTGCTTCATCTGCCCAAGTGCATTCATGTCCTTAAAAATGGAAAAAGGAGGATTCGACGAAAAGAAACTTGCCGTCGTCACGAACTTTGTCGATCCCCAAAAAGTTCCCGAAAAAATCGAAACCGAACGCAAGCCATACTACGTGTATGCAGGACGCTTGTCGCAGGAAAAGGGATTACTCACGCTGCTGAAAGCTGCCGTGCAATTCCCTTACCCGCTCAAAATAGCAGGCGACGGACCTTTGCGGGAAGAATTGGAAACAAAATTCGGACGTTGCGACAATATCGAATTTTTAGGACATCTGAATGCTGAGTCGGTGGGCATGCTAATGCGCGATGCTCGTTTTTCCGTAACGCCATCGGAATGCTACGACAATAACCCGCTGAGCGTAATCGAATCGCTCAGCGCCGGCACGCCCGTCGTCGGCGCTCGCATCGGAGGCATTCCCGAATTGATTCAACCCGGATGCGGATTGCTTTTCCGCTCCGGGAATGTCGATTTATTGGCCAACAGCATCGCCCAAGCATGGGAATACCCGTTTGACTACGCAGGCATAGCAGCAAATGCAGCTTCACGTTTCAGCCAAGACCGCTACCTGAAAGAAATTTTAGCCATCTACCGATGAACAGGGACAAATCGTTGGATATTGCCCGAGGGCTTTGCATCATTTTAGTGGTCATAGGCCACTACATTCCGGAATCTGCACCGTCATGGTATGTTGCAATCAACAAAGCCATTTATGCTTTCCACATGCCAGCATTCATGTTTATTAGCGGGTATGTGTACCTGTTGTCTTTAAAAAAGGATTCATACGTAACATTTCTCGCAAAGAAATTCAAACGGCTGCTAATTCCGTACTTTGTAGTTTCAACCATTGTAATTTCCTTGAAAATACTGTCACAAAGCCACATGTACGTCCAAAATCCTGTCGGATTTGAAGCATACTTGCGTATGTTCTATCTGCCGGAAGCCGGATATTTTTTATGGTTCATTTTCGCTTTGTGGTGGATGTTTGTCGTTATCGGATTGGCACGCACCCGCAAGTTGCGCACTGCCTTGCTTTGCATAAGCATCATTCTGTATTTTCTGCCTGTTCGATTTCCTGACGTGCTTTGCTTGGAGCAATTCAGAAAAATGTTTGTATTTTTCATGTCGGGAGTTGCAATTCGAGATTATTTCCCGATGCTGCTCGAAAAAATACAAACGGCTACTGCTTGGTTGTTTGTCTGCATAATGACAATCACCGAGATTCTATACCTAAACGCTACCTCCATAGGACAAGCCGCTACACTTCTTGTTGCATTTGCAGGAATTGCCGGCGTGATTTGCATTTCACGATTGGCAGAAAGAAAATACGCCAACAAATGCAAATGGCTGTTGGCAATATCGTCCGGCTCTTATATCATTTATTTGCTACATACTACCTTCATGGGAGGCGCAAAATCCATATTAGCCATGATGAGTTCTATCGAAGGGGATGGCATCTTCGCAATCTCCACTTTGGCGATTTGCGCCACAGGCGTGGTTTTTCCCCTTTTATTGGATATTTTTCTGATTCGAAAACACAAATTGCTCAGAATTTTATTCGGATACAAAGCTTGAAATTCCCTTCTGCCGAAATCCCCTAATTTTGCTTTCCCACAAAAATTAAAGAAAATTATAGATATTCCCGAATAATAATTACCTTTGTCGTTCGTTAAATAATACGATGCCCATAGCATCGCATTATGTGTTTAATCAGGGCATAGCATGGCAAATATTATACAAGGCAGTTTGATCACCACATTCCGTTGCAATGCGAAATGCAACATGTGCAACATTTGGCAGCATCAAACACGACCGGAGGAAGAAATAGATGCTTCATATTATGAAAAACTTCCGGCGGGTTTGCGCATCAACATTACAGGTGGAGAATCGACTATTCGAAAAGACATAGACCGCATATTCGAGATTTTATATCCGAAAGCGGCATTGCTCGAATTGAGCACGAACGGTTTCAACACGGAAACAATCGTGCGCTTGGCAAACAAATACCCGAAAATCTTGATTCGCGTCAGCGTTGAGGGGCTTCCCGAGTTGAACGACCGGAAGCGCGGGACGCTCAATGGTTTCGACCATGCGTTGCGCACCATGCTCGAACTGAAAAAGACAAGATGCAAAAACATCGGTTTTTCAGTTGTCATTTCTCCCGACAATTATAAGGATTTGCTCCACTTATACGAATTGTGCGTCGCGCTCGACGTAGAATTGGGCAATTCCGTGGTACACAATTCATGGTATTTCCACAAAGACGACAATCAAGTGGAAAGCAAAGAAGCATTGGCGGCCCACGAAGAATTTGTCAAAGCATTGCTCACGTCAAAACGCCGAGGCTTGAAAAACCGATTGAAAGACTATGGACGCGCATATTTCAACCGCAGCATCCACCGACGCTTGCGCGGCGACGAGCCGGGCTACCGTCCCCCTTGCGGCGCATTGACCGACTTCTTCTTTATCGACCCGTGGGGAAACGTTTCGCCATGCAACGGCTCGGGTGAAGAATGGATTATCGGCAACATCAAAGAAGACAGTTTCGAAAACATCATGAATTCCGACAAAGCGAAAGAAGCGTTGGAGAAAGTAAGAAACTGCAAACGCAATTGCGCCTTTATCGTCACCGAACGCCACGACATGAAACGTCGTCCATGGATTCCAATCAAATGGATTCTAAAAAACAAGTGGCGCATCCACCAAGGCAAACCGATTTGTTGGGAATAAAAAAATCCCATTTGCCCGAAAAGGCAAAAAAGGAGGCGGGAAAATGAAAATCGACGTTATTGGCACAAGAGGCTTCCCCGGAATCCAAGGCGGAGTGGAACGCCATTGCGAACGCCTCTACCCGTCTATGCCGCCGACGTTTCAAATCCGCGTGTTTCGCCGCCGGCCGTATCTGAATCCGGAATATGCAAATGCAGCCTATCCCCACATCCGATTTTGCGATCTCCCATCCACTCGCATAAAAGGCTTTGAAGCTGTTGCCCATTCGTTTTTGGCGACAGCGATATCGGCATTTTCGAAATCGGACGTTGTCCATCTCCACAACATCGGGCCTGCCATGTTCACGCCCTTGCTGCGCGCTTTCGGGAAAAAAATAGTGCTCACCTACCACAGCGCAAACTACGAACACGACAAATGGAATCCCCTTGAAAAAATTTTGCTGAGGACATGCGAAAAAATTGCGCTTGCAGCAGCAAACAAAATCATTTTTGTCAACCGGTTCCAACTTAAAAAATATCCTGCCAAGATTCAAGCCAAATCCGTTTACATCCCCAATGGAGTCGTCCCCTTGCAACGCAGCGAGCAAACCGATTTCTTGCAACAAATAGGGGTTGAATCCGGCAAATACGTCCTTTCTGTGGGGAGGCTTACTCCCGAAAAGGGATTCGACATTCTCATCAAAGCTTTTGCCAAACTGGAAACCGGCATGAAACTCGTGATTGCCGGAGCAGCCGACCACCATTCGGATTATATCGACATGCTGGAAAAAGCAGCATCCGGAAAAAATGTCGTCTTTGCCGGCTTTGTCGATGGCGAAAATTTGTCGCAACTTTACAGCCATGCCGCAGCCTACGTGCTGGCTTCGCGTGTCGAAGGGTTTCCATTGGTCCTGCTGGAAGCCATCAATGCAAATTTGCCGCTTCTCGTGTCCGACATATCGGCTTCCCACTTGCTCAGCCTGCCTCAAAAATCCTACTTCAAGCCGGACGACATCGAGGCACTATCCGGCAAATTGGCGGAATTCCTGCATTCCGACCGAAACGAATACCGCTGCACCGCCGAAAACATCACGGACTATGATTGGGAAAAAATAGCCCAACGCACAGCCGACGTCTATCGCAGCTGCTTCCGGCAACATTAAACCCAACCAAACTTATACCAATCTACGGCTAAAAAGATTGCTGCAACAATCGTAATCAAAAAATGGCAAGCCAATATATGCCACATTATTGCTTTATTATGAAGCATTAAAGCAGAAACACATGAAGCAAAAGCTGTCGCAATAACATAAGGCACAATCCGACATGCCGAATAACTAAAAAGGCCAAATCGAGGAATAATGCAAAAGTAAAGAACCAACATTAATCCTTGCGTAAATAATTGCATATAAAACACATAGCTTTGCCTCTTCAATGAATTGAAAACTTTCTCATACATTGCAAACATGAAGCTAAAAGGCAAGAAAAATATCATTGTCGACAAAATCCGAGCCGTAATTGACATTGCCGACATGTCATAATTCCCCCACGAAAACAACAAATCAATTATAGGGTCGCTCAATAAAAAAATGCCAATTGCCACAATTGCCAAACCTGCCGAAACACTTGTCATTAGCCTTTTTATTAATCGAGAAAGTTCTGATAGCTGATTGGATGAAACCAAATTATTGATCTTTATGGCCATCACATTTGTGATTTGAGCCACGAGAAAGATACTCGGAATTGAAATCAACTTATTGGCAAAATTGATTGCCGTCAAAGTACCCGATGGCAATTGGGAAAATAAATTTTGCGGCACATAAAGCGCAACCAAATAAACCGCATGCCCGACTTGCGCATAAATGCTACTTCCCAAAATGCTTTTTACACGGCCGACAGGGCGTATAAAAAATTCCCATTTTAACAGTTTGCGCATGAAATACGTAAAAATCACCAGATTAACCACATATCCAACGATCAATCCCAACGCAACGACATTGATTCCCAACGAATCATGAAAAAGCACAATAAACGCCACGCCGCATACGTAATTGACCAACGTAATCAAATTGGGCGCTGTGAAATATTTATAAGAAGCCAGAATCTCCGACATGATAGTGACCACGATGTTCAAGAAAATAATCGGCAAGCACCAACGTATCAACGTGATATTGTCCGCTATCACCTCCGTTGGAAATTCGGAAATGAAAGCAAACACCCTCCCCGTGTCAAACAACGACAACAGGACAAGAAGCGCGCCGACCACGACATAAAACTGAATGTAGGTATTAAGAAACTGCTTTGACTTCTCGTCGCTTTCCCTCACCCGGATTTTCATTCCTTCCGGAATAAGAACAGCCGTCGTGAAATTCAAAAAGAAATACGACAAGAACAATATGATATTATAGGTGAAAAAAAACACATCGGTATCCGAATGTGTTCCAAAATAAAAGCCTATCAGCCATTGTTGTAGAAAAGCCACGGATTTTCCACCGACATTGAACAATGATGAACTGATAATGCCCCGCCTATAATTTTCGCTCTTCAACAAATGCATTAACTATAGATTTTTATAGGAATTCAAAATTCAAACTACACAAACAAGCGATGTTACGACTTTTAATATTCCCATTTATCCATCAATATTCCTTTTTACGAAACAAAAGTAATATCTTTTCCGCACGATAGCAATTATATCCCTCAATATGTCGGCAATTCGTTGCATCATGCAATCGTTAAATCAACTTCATTAGCACCATAAAAGTGCTAATTTTCAAAAAAATATCATTCACTGCATAATAAACGGCCGACGTTCAACGTTTCAATTTTGTAACACCTAAAAACCGTCTGCCTATGCAAAAAAACTCTACGCTTTTACTTAATGAAAAACGCAGCATGGCATCAGCTGCAAAACCAAAAAAATCAACAATCGAATTTTTAAAACAATTTGCAAGAGCATACAGTTACGAGCCACGGATGCCATACCGTTTGGGCGGCTTCATTGCAAATTAAGAGAAACAGGAAGGTGTGCCGGAAAGCGCACCTTCTTTTTTATGCACCACAAGAACACTTTCTGCCTCACTGCAAGCTTCCCCTAACAGCAACACAGGGAAGACATTGCCGGCAGCGGCCTATGGTTGAGAGTATCATTTTCGGCAGAAATAATCTTTGCGGATTATATCGGAGCCCTACCCCGCGCATGGGAGCAAACGCTTCTTAGTTCAAGGAATCCTGACTATTTCCGTATCGTAGGCCGGTTCCACATTGTCGGGCAGCAGGCGCGACGTCGCGGCATGAAGCCCGAAACCGTCGCTCATGTGAATCAGATAAGCTCTGCGGGGTGCCGCCTTGCGAATCACTTCGAGTGTTTCCGGCAAGCTGAAATGCGACAAATGCGGCGTCATCCGAAGCGCGTTGATCACGAGCGTGTCCACACCGCGAATCCGCTCCATTGTCGCCGGACCGATGAAATTGGCATCGGTGATGTAAGCAAGATTGCCTATGCGATAGCCAAACACAGGCAAACGATAGTGCATCACAGGCAACGGCTCGATTTCAACGCCGCCCACCGAAAAAGGCGTTTCCGCCAATGGATGCAACTCGAAATGAGGCACGCCGGGATAAGGATGCTCATTGAAGCAATATGGGATGCGTGATTCGATGTCGCGCAACACATTTGGCTGCGCATATACGGGAAAAGGCTTGTGGCGGCAATAGGGCCGCAAATCGTCCATGCCGCCCACATGGTCGTAATGGCTATGCGTCAGCAACAATGCGTCAAGCCCGATATCCGAGGCACGAAGCATTTGCGTGCGAAAATCGGGACTGCAATCAATCAGCAATCGCAAGCCGCCGACACGTACAATCGACGAGCAGCGCAATCGCCGGTCGCGCGGATCCGACGAGCGGCACACCTCGCAATCGCATCCTATCTGCGGCACGCCTGTCGATGTGCCCGTTCCCAAAAACTCAATTTCTACCATCGCTATTGCCTGTACTGCGTCAGCAACCCATTTTCAAACACCAGCATCACGCCATTGACGTAGACCCAGCGTTCGTACAATCCGGCCCGAGTCGGCATGCGGTCGATCGTCCTCGGCGCGCCCAACGAAAGCGAGCATTCCTCTTTCGTCATGCCTTTCTTCACCTTTCCGTTGACAATCAACTTCCAATTGTCATCCGAAATCGACCGGTAATGCTTCCGGATGTCGCTGAAAGAAAATAATTTTCCAAATGTCATATTGCGCACCGACGAAGTGGCCGACGACATAAACACGCCGGAATTTCGCCCGTCGCACTCAAACGCCACATAAAAAGGATAGACGGCATCCCCCGGCGTCACGTCCGTCACCCTCACCGCCACATAGCGCACGCCGCGTTCGGCAGTGCCGTCGGGACGACGCCAATCCGACGTCTTGATATACAATTCCTTGCCGCGAAGCATGCTGTCGACCTGCTCCACGAAATCCATGTCGGTCATGAAAGGCACGAGATATTGTGCGGGGGTTTCTTCCAGCTCGCGAAATGTCTTTCCCGTGTCGTAGCGATACTCGCGTTGCCCGTCGGAAAACACCAACACGGCTTCCTCCGTATTGTCGATCTGCCGGAACGACTCGCTGCCGACGTAACGCAACGTAGAGCCTTGCAGGCTGTCAGTTTGCGGACTGAAAATCAAACGGATATTATTGTCGGCCACATAAAACTGTTTTCCTTCCTGCCACGACGCGTAAGGCGCCGGAACTATCGAGTCCAAAAACGCGTCCTCGGCCGTGCGTTCGCCCGCCCGTGCTTTTTCCACGTCTTTTTCCGAAATATGCCCCGTATTTTCTATGCCGGTGAAACACGACGAAAACATCGCTACCGACAGCATGCATCCTATTCCTAATATCGCCGATTTCATCGTGCTGCAATATCAAATTTATACATTGCCGACGGGGTGAATTAATGTTCCAAATACCAACGGTAGAGTGTCTCTATGCCGTCTTCCAATTCCATTTTATGCCGCCATCCGAGAGCATGAAGTTTCGAAACGTCGGTCAGTTTCCGCATCGTTCCGTCGGGCTTGGTCGCGTCCCAGCGAATCTCGCCGGCAAACCCGACAGCCTGCTTCACCAATTCTGCCGTGCGGACTATCGTAGTCTCTACTCCGCTCCCGATATTGATGTGGCAATTGCGCGTTTCCGGCGCTGTGCCTTTCAACTGCTCGAAATCCACATGTTCCATGATGTAGACCGACGCATCCGCCATGTCTTCGCTCCACAAAAATTCCCTGACGGGCTTTCCCGTGCCCCAAAGGTTCAACACGCCGATGCCTATGCCGAAACGCTCCAGCATCGCGTCGACCTCTTCATCAGCCGCCGTCCCGTCCAACGTCCCGACCGGACGCTTGTCCAAGTCTTTACGCAATCCTTCGCGGTCGTTCTCCATGCGCAAGCGGGCAAGATGCATTTTCCGTATCATCGCCGGCAGCACATGGCTTCGTTCGAGATCGAAATTGTCATTGGGCCCGTAAAGGTTGGTGGGCATGACGGCTATGTAGTTCGTGCCATATTGCAAATTGAAACTCTCGCACATTTTCAAGCCTGCAATTTTCGCAATGGCATACGGCTCGTTGGTCCATTCCAACGGAGAAGTGAGCAACGCATCCTCCGGAATGGGTTGCGGAGCTTCGCGCGGATAAATGCACGTGCTGCCAAGAAACAGCAATTTTTTCACGCCATGGCGGAAACTTTCGCCTATCACATTCTGCTGTATCTGCAAATTGCGGTAAATGAAATCGGCGCGATAGATGCTGTTTGCCATGATTCCGCCCACGAAAGCAGCTGCAAGAACGACATATTCCGGACGTTCCGCGTCGAAAAACCGCTTCACGGCCACACCGTCGAGCAAGTCGAGTTCGGCATGCGTGCGGCCTACAAGATTCGTATATCCTTTCGCCTTTAAATTGTTCCAAATGGCAGAACCCACAAGCCCGCGATGCCCTGCCACGTATATTTTAGCATTCTTTTCCATGACGATTCTCAAATTTGCGTGTCGGAGTCGTGACGGCGTGTGCGTATCATTTCCATGTCGTGGTCGGTCATGATGCGCACAAGCTCCTCAAACGTCGTTTTCCGCGGATTCCAGCCAAGCACGGTGCGCGCCTTTGTCGGGTCGCCCAACAATTGTTCCACTTCGCACGGACGGAAATATTTCGGATCCACCTCTACCAAAACGCGACCATTGGCCTCGTCAATGCCTTTCTCGTCGATGCCGCTCCCTTCCCAGCGCAACGCGATGCCGGCATGGCGGAATGCCAATTCCGTAAACTCGCGCACGGAATGGTATTCGCCGGTGGCAATGACAAAATCGTCGGGCGTGTCCTGCTGCAACATCAGCCACATGCATTCCACATAGTCGCGGGCATAGCCCCAATCGCGGCGGGCATTGAGGTTGCCGAGATACAATTTGTCCTGCAATCCGGCAGCGATGCGAGCCACCGCAAGCGTGATTTTGCGTGTGACGAACGTTTCGCCCCGACGTTCGCTTTCATGATTGAACAATATGCCGTTGACTGCATACATTCCGTAACTTTCGCGATAGTTTTTCGTGATCCAGAAGCCATAAAGTTTGGCGCATCCATACGGACTGCGCGGATAGAAAGGCGTCGTTTCCCGTTGCGGTATTTCTTGCACTTGCCCGAACAATTCCGACGTGCTGGCTTGGTAAATGCGCGTCTTTCCGCCAAGGCCGAGCATCCTGACGGCTTCCAGCAGCCGCAACGTCCCGACGGCGTCGGTGTCGGCCGTGTATTCCGACACTTCGAACGACACTTTCACGTGGCTTTGCGCGGCAAGATTGTAGATTTCGTCCGGCTGCAGTTCCTGAATAATGCGGATGAGCGAACTGGAATCGGTCATGTCGCCATAGTGCAAATTGATGAGCCGTTTGCGTTTCATGTCGCGCACCCATTCGTCGAAATACAAATGCTCGATGCGCCCCGTGTTGAACGACGAGCTGCGGCGAATGATGCCATGCACTTCATATCCCTTGTCCAAAAGGAATTCGGCGAGGAAAGAACCGTCCTGCCCCGTAATGCCTGTTATTAAAGCAACTTTCTGTTTCTTGTCCATTATTTTTTCCTTTCAATTTTTTCAATGAGTTCCGGCAATTCCGACAAGGCATCGACGGCATATTGCGCCGGCCTGCCTCCCGCTTGCGGATGGATGTTGCGCCCATCGTCTTTCAGGCAGATCGTTGTCCACCCCAAACGCTCCGGCTGTTCGAAATCTTTTGCCGGATTGTCGCCCACATAAACATACCGTTGCGCCGGATAGGCATCCTCGATGCGCCGGAAATTGTCGGGGCTGTGCTTGTCGGCGCCTGTTTCTTCCGAAATAACCACGTCGCTGTTGTCGAAAAAGGCTGCCAACCCCAACGCTTCTATTTTGTTGCGTTGCGTCTGCGACCGCCCGTCGGTGACCAAGCAAAGCCGGTGTCCCGCGTCGCGAAGCCTCCCAAGCGTGGCGGCCGTTTCGACGTCAAGCCGAATCGACGGGCGATGCCGGCGATAGGCAGCCACCAACTCTGCAATCGGCAACGTCCGCCCCGCGACACGCTGCAATGCGTCGAACGGATTTTCGCCGCGTTCCAGCGCCATGCGCATCGCTTCGTAGGCTGTCTCCTTTTCCGGCTCTCGAAGCCCGATGCTTTCCACCGTCTCCCGATAAGCGGAACAAGCGAAATCCCGTTCCTTGTAGAGCGTGTCGTCGAGGTCGAAAGCAATCACCATGAGCCTATTTCTTTTCGAAAAACGACTTTATATTGTCGGCCACATAATGCAGCTCTTCTTCTGTCAATCCGCTGCCGCTGGGCAAGCACAAGCCGATGTCGAACAAACGTTCGCAACAATCGCCGCCATAATAAGGAGCCGCCTCGTAGACCGGCTGCATGTGCATCGGTCGCCAAAGCCGGCGCGATTCTATGCCTGCTTCGAGCAAGTGGCAACGCAATTCTTCCGGCGTTTTTCCAGTCGAAGGGGCTATGGTAATCGTCGTCAGCCAAAAATTCGATCGGAAATCGGGCGACGGATTTTGCTGCACGCCGACACCCGCTATGCCCGACAGCTCCCGAGTGTAAAAATCATGAATGGCGCGACGCAATTCCACATGCTCCTGCAAAGCGTCCATCTGCCCGCAGCCGATGGCCGCGCTCACGTTGCTCAACCTGTAATTGTAGCCTATCACCTTGTGATAGTAGTAAGGCACCGGCTCACGCGCTTGCGTGGCGTAAAACTTCACGCGCTCGGCCTCCTCCTTCGTATGGCAAACGAGCGCGCCGCCTCCCGAGGTGGTGATGACCTTGTTGCCATTGAAGCTCAAACACCCGTATGCGCCCATCGTGCCGCATTTTCGTCCCTTGTACTCCGAGCCGAGGGCTTCCGCGGCATCTTCCACCACCGGAATGCCGTAACGCTTGCCGATTGCTAATATTTCATCCATTTTTGCCGGCATCCCATAGAGCGACACCGAAATAATCGCCTTCGGATAACGTCCCGTCTGCCGCTTGCGGTCGATTATCGCTTCTTCCAAACAAGCGGGCGACATGTTCCATGTGTCGGGTTCACTGTCGACAAACACCGGATTCGCGCCTTGATAGCGCACCGGATTCGCGCTTGCTGCAAATGTGAACGACTGGCATACCACCTCGTCGCCTTCCGAAACGCCAAGAGCCACCAATGCCAAATGGATTGCGGCCGTGCCGGCACTCAACGCCACCACTTGCGGCGCGTCCAAATAGCGTTCCAACCGATGTTCGAATTCGTCGACCTCCGGTCCAAGCGGCACTATCCATTCCGTTTGCAAGGCCTTGTCGACCCACTTTTTTTCCGTGCCGCTCATATGAACGTACGACAATAAAATTTTTGGTTTCATCTCTTTTCCTTTCAAAGAACAAAGGTAATGCAAATCGAGAGCAGAAGAAATGAATTCATTCATTTTCTTATGCCGAGATGCAGCTTAGCTTATTCAAAGGTAGTGAAAGCCGAGTGAAGAACAATCAAACTTGTTTGAAATTGTTATTCCGAGGCGCATCCTGCCTTATT